>DATKSO010000035.1:0-9488 GCA_035531635.1 Acidimicrobiales bacterium
AAGGCAATACGAAAACGCTCCTCTGATTCGGCGAGGGTCTCCTCCGCGTCTCTGAGGGCCTTCATCGTCAGCGTCGTCTCTTCCAGGGCCGCTTCGGTGTTCCTCACCGAACGCACGTGCGTGATGGCGAACTTCACCTCACGTACGATCTCTTCGAGACCTTTGACAGTCGACGCGTCGAACGCTTGGGTCTCACGACTGTAGATACTGAGCACTGCTCGTTGATAGTCGATCTCTTCCGGAATGGCGACGGATGAGCCAAAACCGAATTCGGTCGCGCGTTCTCGCCACGGCGAGAACGACGTTTCGGTCGCCATGTCGTGAACGATCTGGCTCTCGCCCGTGCGAAGAGCGGTGCCGGTCGGACCTAGTCCGCTCTCCGTGGTGCCGTGCCACGACACCATGTCGCCGTAGAGGTAGTCGGTGGCGCCCGCGGCCACGGCGACGTCAACACCACCCGCAACGACGGGCGACGTCGTTCCGACCCACGCGAGCGCGTACCCGCCCTCGTCCACCAACACGTCGCACAGTTCTTGCAAGAACACCGCCTCACTCGACACGTGGATAGCGAGTTTGTTGACCGCCGACAACAGCGTGAGGAGACGGTCCTTCTTGAAGGTTTCGGTGACGTCGCGTTCGGAGATGACGTAGTACAACGTCTCGCCCTTCGCGTCGCGGGCTGGCGACTTCGATACTTCAGCGACGATCAGCGACCCGTTCTTGTGGAGGTAGCGCTTCTGGTAGCGAACCTGTTCGGCCTCGCCGTGGGTTATTCGACGGTGTGACTCTTCGGTGATGCCTAGGTCGTCAGGGTACGTGAAGGGCTTGGAGTCAAGTCCGAGGAGTTCTTCGCGGTCGTAGCCGAGCATCTCACAGAACGCGTCGTTAGCGGCGATGATCCGATCTCCCATGTCGGTGAAGATCATCGGCGCCATGTTGTCCTCGAAGGCGAGGCGGAAACGACGTTCGGAGTCAGACAAGACCCGTTGGGCGGTCTCCTTCGCGGTGTTATCTCGAACGGTGACGATGGTCCACGACCGGTCGCCTCGAACGAGAGAGGAGAGTCGCACGTCGACCGCGACTTCGGCGCCGTCAAACCGCAGGACCATGACGTCGTCGTTGGCTCCAATCTGTCGAACACCGAACGCGGGGCGATACTCGTCTCGTTGTCGCGCGAAGTCCGCTCGGTCGCGCGACGGCACGAGGAAGGACCCGTCCTTGCCAATCAAGTCGCTGTGCGCGTAACCAGTGAGTGTCGTGAGACAGGTGTTGACGTCACGAATGGCTCCGTGTTCGTCGAGCACGGCGATGCCGTCCGGCATCGCTTCAAGCAACTGGTGCAGGATTAGGAGTTGATCGTCGAGTTCGCTCAGACAGCGCTCACTTTCATCCGTCACGTAGCCCCCGGCGCCTGGAGTTCAAATCCAATCGCCGTTCTACGACGACCTTAGAGCGCGATCACGATCGCCGGGGACCTTCTGGTCACCGCAATCACAACGCGTTGACGACGTCAAGCACGAGAAGGGTTAGAACGTACGCCGGACGACGCGGATATCAACCGCAACGTCGAGCAGGTCGACGGTGCCCATTCAGCGAACGCACGCGCGGCTCACACCGCGTGATCGCTCCAGACCTGTTCGTACGTGCCAACGATCATGGCCCGCGCGATGCCGTGGGTAAAGAGGTTGAATCCCAAGTACGCCGGCGTCGCGCCTTCGGGCAGGTCCAACGTCGGCACGTCGACAGCGTGGACCACGACGTAGTAGTAGTGCACGCCGTGACCGGGAGGCGGCGCGGCGCCGACGTAGCGCTTCATGCCCGCGTCGTTGGCGAGTTGAACGGCGCCGGCGGGAAGGCCACTTCCCTCGGCGTCACCAGCGCCCGAACGCAGTGACGTCGTCGTGACCGGAATGTCGGCGACGGCCCAGTGCCAAAAACCCGAGGCAGTCGGCGCCACCGGGTCGTAGACCGTGACGGCGAAGCCCCTCGTCTCCTCGGGGAAGCCACTCCACGACAGCTGCGGCGACGTGTCGGAGCCTCCCGCGCCCATCATGCCGCTCACTTGCGCCTTGGCCAGGATCGCGCCGTCTACTAAGTCCTGCGACGTCAGTTCGAAAGTAGGGAGATCCGGCAAATCCTCGTACGGGTTCCTCGACATTATCCATCCAACCTTTCAACATCACTATCAGGGCAGAGGAACTGAGCGCTCCTCTCACCTATCACGTACCAAGTGCCACTGTACCTACGCCCGTCAGCGAGGGTCAACGCGTCGAAAGCGGTCTTCGGGCGATTCACCGAAACGTCAGCCAGCGCCGCGTTGGAAGCAAAAGCGCGAGGGCTCCGTGACGATGAGGGTCCAGTCATCGATCACTCAATAGTATGAGTGCGATGAGTGGACCCGTCGCGCCGTCGCCCCGTCGGACATCGCGTCAAAACCCGGAGCCTTTCTCGCGCGACCTCGAGGCTGAATCGGTGATGCGCTCGTGCGAATATTTTCTTGGAGGCAACGGTCCACGCCAGTTGGCTGAGTATCTCGCGATGATCCCACCGGACACCGAGATCGACTACTACGGCGTCGGTGGCGTCGTCCACGACCTCGAGGTCAAGGTCGCCGAACTGCTCGCCAAACCCGCGGCGCTCTTCCTACCGAGTGGCACCATGGCCCAACAGATCGTCTTGCGGGTGCTGAGCGAACGGCGAGGATCGAAGACCATGGCGTTTCATCCGGCGTGTCACCTCGACACGCACGAGGAACGCGGATACCAACAGCTGCATGGTCTCTTCGCGGTTCCGGTCGGTCCGCGCAACGAGCCACTCTCGGTGGCGAGTCTCCAACAGGTGCACCAGCCAGTTGGAGCATTGCTCATCGAACTACCTCAACGCGACCTCGGCGGCGTGTTGCCGACGTGGAAGGAGTTGAACGCGCAAGTGAACTGGGCGCGCGAACACGGGGCCGCCGTGCACCTCGACGGCGCAAGGCTCTGGGAGGCCACGCCCTTCTACAAGCGCTCACCCGCTGACATCGCCGCGCTCTTCGACTCCGTGTACGTCTCGTTCTACAAGGGACTCGGCGGCATCAGCGGCTGCTGCGTCGTCGGAGAGAAGGACCTCATCGACGAAGTCTCGACGTGGCGCACACGACACGGCGGTCGCCTCTACGGACTGTGGCCGTACGCGGCGGCGGCGATGACGGGACTCGAACGTCGTCTCCCACTCATGGCTCGGTACTACCGACACGCCGTCGCGATTGGCAAGGCTCTCCAGGACGTCCCCGGTGTCGAGGTGCTCCCCTACCCCGTCCAGTCACCGATGATGCACCTTCGCCTCGACGTCGGGCAGAAGGAGCTGCGAGAGCGCGCACTCTCCATCGCCCGCGAGGAGAAGATCTGGACCTTCGCACGTCCCTTCGTCTCCGAAGGTACGTCGTTGCAGCGAATCGAGTTCAGCGTCGGTGACGCGACGTTGAACTTCAAGCCAACGGAAGTCAGTGCGCTCATAAAGCGACTGGCGCACGGACCCAAGAAGGTTTCGACGGGAACGAAGAAACGCGCGACGACCGCACAGCGAACGGGTGGCTGAACACGACGTGAGTAACTTCGAAAGTCGGGGCGCGATGACCTCAAGTGAGGGTACCCGTCCCCTCGTTCGCACCTTCGTGGTGATGGGCGTGGCTGGGTCGGGCAAGACTACCGTCGCCAAAGCGCTCGCCGGACGACTGAACTACGCGTTCATCGACGCGGACTGGTTTCATCCGCCAGAGAACATCGCGAAGATGTCCACCGGTCATCCCTTGAGTGACGACGATCGCTACCCGTGGCTGCACGCCGTGGGGCAACACCTCGAGAGCGAGACCGCGATTCAACGCGGCACCGTCACGGCGTGTTCGGCACTCAAACGCGCGTACCGCGACATTCTTCGCCGCTACGCTCCCGACGCGTTCTTCGTCTTCCTCGATGGCTCGTCTGACGTCATTCGAGCGCGGATAGAAGCTCGACGTCGAGAGATCATCAGCGAATCGCTCCTGGGATCGCAGTTCGCAATCCTCGAGCCACTGCAAGCGGACGAACGCGGCATGCGCGTCAACATTCAACGCAGTCCCGGCGAGATCGTCAACGACGTCGTGGCCGAAGTAACGCCGTAAAGCGACTGCGGCTTGGCGCCGAGGCACGTGCCACTGCCCGCGACGTCGTCGGACTGGCAACTACGTCGTCGTGGTCACGGGCGCGACGGGACAACTGACCTGGTTCCTGCTCGCCAACACTTGCGCCGCGGCGCTTTGGAGCGTGGAGAGAGGAAGTGTTCCGTCGTTCACGGCCCTTTGAATCGCGCTCGAGGTCAGTTGGGCGAGTTGCAATGCCGCAGCGGGCGACGGCGGTGTGCCGGCGAGCGTGAGATCGGCACCCGCGACGAGTGCCTTGACGCTGGCGGCGGGCACGCTCAAGTGGAGCGCGCTGAGCGCGCCCGCACCCAGGGAGTCGGTCATGATGAGCCCGCGAAACCCCAGTTGCTGGCGAAGCACTTGGATGACGACGGGCGAGATGCTCGAGGGAAGCGTGGAGAGGCCAGGAACGGTGGCGTTCGACACCATGACGGCCGCTGCGCCGTCGTTGACGGCGGTCGCGAAGGGCACGAGACCCGTGGTCTTCAGCGTCGACCACGGCACCGTCGCCGCCGGACCGTAGTCGGTGTTACCCGTCGAGCCACCGAGACCGGGAAAGTGCTTCACGACACCCAGGACACCGGCTTCACGGAGACCGTTCATAAACGCGACGCCGTCACTCGCGACCTTGGTCGGCACGCCGCCAAAGGAGCGGAAGCCGTCGGGGTTCGTCGCGCCGGGATAGACCGCACGCCCGTCGACGTCGAGCACGGGCGCCAGATCGGTGTTCACGCCCGCGGCCAGCATCGAGAGACCGACCTTCTTCCCTTCAGCGGTGATCCTCGCGGGTGTCAAGTTCTTACCCATGGTCTGCGCCCAGGGCGCCGTGACGAGGAGGTTCGTGAGACGCCGTACGCCGCCACCCTCGTCGTCCGTCATGACGAGCATCGTGTACTTCTCAGGTGTCTCGCGCTGCAAGGTGGCGACGACGGCCGCGAAGTGCGCCGGGGCGCTCGAGCCCACGAGGAGTATCCCTCCGTAGCCGGCGCGCGCGGCGGGGCCCAGGGCGCCGACGTTCGCCACGTTGATGGACACGGCGATCGTCTCGTTCGCGAGGCGCGCGACGCCCCACGTCGAGACCACGTCGCTCGCGCAGGCCAGGTTGGCCGTGGCCGACGACGTCGACGCGGCGGCCGAGCCGACCACGAGTGACGCCAGGACGATCGCCCCACCGAGTACCCGGACCTTTTTCATAGAGCCACGCTAGGTCGGCCCTTTCGAGAAAAGACCCCGGTACGCTGTGAAATGCCTAGGAGGTCAGATGTCCGAGTTGATGCCCGCCGCGTTTATCGGCCACGGCAGCCCCATGAACGCGCTCGATCACAATCGCTACACCGAGGCGTGGACGAACTTTGGCGCGTCGATACCCAAACCCACAGCGGTCCTCGTCATCTCCGCGCACTGGTACGTCAACATCACCGCGGTCACCGCGATGAAGGTTCCTCGAACTATTCACGACTTCTATGGCTTTCCGAAGCCGCTCTTCGACGTCGAGTACCCGGCACCCGGTGACCCCGAACTCGCCCAACGCGTCATCGACGTGGTCGAACCCACCTACGTCGGACTCGACGCCGACTCCTGGGGCATCGACCACGGCACGTGGTCGGTCTTGGTGCATATGTTTCCGAACGCCGACGTACCGGTGTTGCAGCTGTCGATCAACGCGGAGTTGCCCTTCGACTATCACTTCAACCTTGGGGCGAGACTTCACGAACTGAGACGTGAAGGTGTCTTGATACTCGGCAGTGGCAACGTCGTGCACAACCTTCGCCTCATCGACTGGCACAGCGCCGGTGAGGGCAAGGACTGGGCTCATCGATTCGACGACGCCACTCGCGAGATCATGACCAGTGACGCGGCCAAACTCGGCACCGCCAGCGCGCACGCCGATTACGCGCTCGCCGTCCCGACACCCGACCACTTCCTCCCACTCGCCTACGTCGCGGGACTCTCCGCCGCGGCGAACACGCCGACGCGGACACTGATCGACGGCTACGAAATGGGTTCGCTATCGATGACGGCCTACGAGTTGGCGGGAAGCTAAGCGCTACTTCCCCGCGGCGCGCTTCGCTCGCCACAGCGACGCGCCGAGTGTGCCCACGCCCAACACCGGCAGCACGATCTCCGCGGCGACGTTGTAGTGGCCGCTCTCGCTCAACAGGGCGACGACCCCGATGATCACCAGCACGGCGACGAAGATCTCGGGCGTGTCACCGACCAAGAAGTCCCACCAGAACATGCCGAAACCCTTGATCACTCGGACGAGGAGTGACGACTGCTTGTTCATACCGAGACCTCACTTTTCTGGGTTGGTGTGCTCGAGCGGAGCCACGCGACGTACAGCCACGTGATGGCGAGGTAGATCGCGACCAGTCCGACCAGCATCGTGTCGCCTCCGGGCCAGCGCACCTTCAGTCCTTCGCCCGTCCAGAACGTGCCGTAACTGACGAGAAGGACGCCCACGGCCATCTTCATCGCGTTCTCGGGAACACTCGACAGCTGTTTCGCGACGACGACGCCGACGATGCCGACGAGCACCACCGCGACGGCGGCGACGATGACGGCGAGACCAAGTCGGTGCGCCGACGTTCCCAAGGTCAACACGGTGATCACGACTTCGAGGCCCTCCAAGAAGACACCCTTGAACGCCATGACGAACGAGATGCGGTCCCGACCAGCGTTCGTTGGCTGCGCCGAGAGTTCCGCGACGGTCTCTCGGTAGATCTCGTCCTCGTCGTGCTTGGCCTTCAGGCCGCTCGAACGGAGCACCGCCTTGCGCAGCCACTGCAGTCCGAAGATCAACAGCACGCCGCCCACGATGAGCCGCAGTACGCCCAAGGGCACGTGCACCAGGGCCGGGCCGAACGCCGCGACCAGCGCGCCGAGACAGAGCAGCGCCACGATCGTCCCTTCAAAGGCGGAGCGCCAACCCCGCGTGTGACCCACGGCGAACACGATGGTCAATGCTTCGATCATCTCCACCGCACTGGCGAGGAAGACCGCTCCTACGAGCACCACTACCCCCGACGAAACCGTGACGCTGAACACTAGTTTGACACCTCTCTGGTTGGATCCATCACAAAACACGCGGAAGGATCGAAACAAACTTTAACGTTTCGACCTCGTTCGAACTTCACTGGCGCGAAAATCTTGGTGAGCGTAAAGCCCTCGCCCACGTCAACGACGTGATCGTACCCGCGACCGTTGAAGGCCACGTCAAGGATCATCCCGCGCACGCCCGCGTCGTGCGACGGCACTTGTAATGAAACGCCCGAGGAACGAACGAAGAGACTCACGTCGGCGCCGAGTTCCAAACGCTCGATCGTCGACGCCTCGATCGTATGACCCGCGGCGAAGGGTAGGGCCACCTTGACGCAGCCCTCTCCTCGCTCATTCGTCACGCGAACCGAGAACTCGCCGGCCACGCCGGTGAATCGTGCGACGAAGGCGCTGTTGGGGTGCCGGTAAATGTTCTCGGGCGTGTCGAGTTGCACGAGCCGACCTTGATTCAAGACGCCGATCTGGTCCGCGAGGGCGAAGGCCTCGGACTGGTCGTGCGTGATGTAGATCGCGGTCATGCCGGCATCGCGCGTCAGCGTCGCGATCTCGACGCGCAGTTGCTCGCGGCGGTCGGCGTCGAGGTTGGAGAGCGGCTCGTCGAAGAGGATGAGTCCCACTTCGGCGGCCAGGGCGCGCGCGAGGGCCACGCGCTGCTGTTCGCCGCCGGAGAGTTCGTTCGGGTATCGCTCGGCGAGGTGACCGATCCCCACGCGCTCGAGTAGTTCGTCGCAGCGTCGCGCCCGTTCACTCTTCTCGAGTGAGGACGTGGCCAAGGGGTAGGCGACGTTCTTGCGGACGGAGAGGTGGGGCCAGAGCGCGTAGTCCTGAAAGACCATGGCCAGGCGCCGGCGTTCGGGCGGCAGGAACGTCTTGCCACCGACGACGAGGTTGCCCCCGATGGAGATAGCGCCGTTGGTTGGTCGCTCGATACCGGCCACGCAGCGTAACAACGTCGTCTTGCCCGAACCCGAGGGCCCGAGCAACACGAGGAACGTACCCGGATCGACCTCGATGCTGACGTCGTCGAGCGCACGCTTCTCGCCGAAGACCTTGCCGAGTCCACTCATCGACACGCCGACGGCGCGTTTCGTCATCTCACTCATGACTGAACCCCGCTCCAGCCCACCCGGCGCCAACCGGCGGGCGTGACGAGACGGTAGACCGTGAGCGCGATGCCGATCACGGCGAGCATCTCCAAGAGGGTCAGGACGGTCATCGCCGTGCCCGTATTCGGCGCGAAGTTCGCTAAGTAGGACTGGATGGACACGGACGCTGGTTCCTGACTGGGCGGATAGAGGATCTGCGAGATCGCCAACTCCGCGATGGTCTTGGTGAAGGTCAGCAACCACCCCCACAGAAGGACGCGCGACATGAGGGGAAGATTCGTCGTTCGCCACGCACGCATTCGACCCGCCCCGTGCACGCGAGCGGCTTCGCCGAGTGAAGGCTGGATCTGACTGACCGGTCCGGCCATGAAGCGGGTCTGCCCCGGTACCGCGTTCGCCACGAGGGCCAGGACCAGCAACGGCAACGTCTTGTAGATGCTGACCACGTTGTTCGAGATGAAGCTGAGGTTGTAGAAGAAGATGTACCCCACGCCGAGGACGACACCGGGCACGGCCACCGACCCCAGAAGAAAGACGTCGGTGACGCGTTGACTCCAACTACCGGGATTGGCGATGAGTCGGCGGGCCAGGATGACGGCCAACACCCCCGTACCGGTCGCCACGACGAGGCCCAGCTGATTCGAGAGCAGGAGAGGCGCGCCCAAACTGTCACCCTGGATGGACGGTTTGAAGATCTGCGCGTAGTAGGTCAGCGTGAAGTGGACGCCGTTCGGCGAGTCGATGCCGAGATTCTTCACCAGCGAGCCGATGACGGCACCGAGTATCGGCACGCCGAGCGCCACGAAGAAGACCCCCGCCACGGCGGCGGTCGCGAGCGCCCGAGGTCCCCGAGCCAGTTCGCGACGCCGCGGCGCTCGCGTGCGACCCGAGAGCACGGCGTAGGAGCGCTTCCTCATGACGCGCGACTGCAGGACGATGGGGGGAATCGTGGAGATGATGAGGACCGCCGCGATCACGGCCGCGACCGAGAAGTTGGCCGGAAAGTTACTGATCGCGTTGAAGAGCACGTAGGTCGCCATCGGGAAGTTCGAGTGGTACCCGAGCGTGAAGGCCACGCCGAAGTCGCTCATCGTCTCCGCGAAACAGATCGCGAGTGCGCTCAGCAACGCCGGCGCGATGATGGGTAGAACGGTCTGAAGGCT
>DATKSO010000036.1:0-12319 GCA_035531635.1 Acidimicrobiales bacterium
CGTCGAGAACTTCGTCGCTACGAACCCCCTCGACGCCGGCGAGGGTCTTGGTCAGTTCTCTTCGAGAGTGCGGTCCCTCGCGCAGCGCGTTGAGTACGCGCCCGCGAAGCTGTCGAAGCGAACCCTCGAAGCGCGGTTGCGTGCGCGAGACGCCGGCACTGAGCGGCGCGGGATCATCGCCGCCACGTTGTCGCCACGCGCAGTGCTGCGCGACTGGGCACGGTTCGCACCGCGGCGTCGATCGACAGAACTGCGCGCCGAGGTCGAGCATCGCCTGATTGAACGCGGCCGCATGGGTCCGCGGGAGAACGTCCGCGGCCAGCGCTCTCGCCTCACTCGGTCGGAGCCGGCGATTGGAGATCGCGCGCGCGAGCACGCGCCCGACGTTGGTGTCGAGGACCGCGACGGGTTCACCGTACGCGAAGGACGCCACCGCGGCCGCGGTGTACTCGCCCACGCCGGGGAGCGTCCTCAACTCCTGGAGGCTGCTCGGCACGACGTCACCGAACTCGTCACGCAGCACGCGCGCAGTATCGTGCAGCGCCTTCGCTCGACGGTGGTAGCCGAGCCCACGCCACGCCGTGAGGACCTCGGCCAACGAGGCGTCCGCGCACGAACGGGACGTGGGAAAGCGCTCGATGAACTTCGTCCACGGTTCGACAACCCTCGACGTCTGGGTCTGTTGGAGCATGACCTCACTCACGAGGATGGCCCACGCACTCTCGTGCCCGATCCACGGCAGTGGCCTCGCTATCTGGGGCGCGGCACGACGAAGCTCGCGTCGAAACGCGGCGTAGTCGCTACGCCCAGACGTCGTCACCGTAGGGACGCCGACGCGCCGGAGCGAACGCTCGCTTCCACACCATCACCTTTCGACGGAAGTAGCAGACCTCGAAGCCGTCCTGATTGAAGCCCTTCGTCTCGACGAGCACGACGCCGCGATCGTCCTTCGACTTCGAGGGTGTCACGTCGAGTACGCGCGTCTCGGCGTAGACGGTGTCGCCGTGAAACGTCGGGCTGCGGTGAATCAGGGACTCCACCTCCAGATTCGCGATCGCCGCACCCGAGACGTCGGGCACGCTCATCCCGAGGACGAGCGAGTACACCAGATTGCCGACGACGACGTTCCGCTTGTGCACGGTCTCGTGTTCCGCGAACCACGCGTTGGTGTGCAGCGGGTGGTGATTCATCGTGATCATACAGAAGAGGTGATCGTCGGCCTCGGTGATGGTCTTGCCGGGCCAGTGCTTGTAGACGTCGCCCACCTCGAAGTCCTCGAGGTGGCGACCAAAGGGGCGATCGTACGTGGTCATGACTCTCCCTGGCTTGTCGACGCGTGACTCGGACTTACTCTTCGACGGCGAGCTCACGCGCGGGACGCGTGGTGAACGACACCAAGCCCCCGGGCAACGTCTCACCGTCGATGACCATGCGCCAGGTGAAACGTCCGCCGGGGGCCAGAGGAATCGGTCCGAAGTTGACGGCTATGGGCACGTCGACCGGCGTGCCGACGGGTACGTCGTCGGGCGCCGAGGCGGAGAAATCGCCGCGCACTTCGATGATCTGAGAGCCTTCGGGTGTCTCGAAGCGAACTTGCTTGCCGTCGGCGTCTTCGAGGAAGAGCTCCCAGTGGTGCGACGCGTTGAACTCGTGCGAGTCGACCGCCACCTTGATTGCGACCGCCGACGGCGTCGGGTCGGGTCCCGTAATGGACCAGCCACCGCCCAGGATGTACAACTTGCCGTCGGCCACTTGCGCGGAGTCGGCGAGGATCATTGTTATATTCACCAAGCCAGCCTACGCCGACGCCCATAAGAAGAACCTGTAAATTTCAGGTATGCCTACGCCCGTGCTTGATCTTGACGTCGCCACGGCTCTTATCGACCGAGCCGACGACGTACTGGCGGGCGCACTTCGAGAACTCGCGAAGCGCGGTGGCGTCGAAGCCAACGAGACGCTCGCCTACGACCTCGCGCACGCCGCGAGCGCTCTCGCGACCGTCCGCTCCTGTCTCACCTACGCGAAAAAGGGCGAGCTCGAAGCCCAACTCGTCGCGGCGTTCTTGGCGCTCGTGCTGACGGACCTCGCGACGCGCGCCCTCGGTCGCGAAGCGTCCTGGGGCGTGGAGGCGACGTGGTTCACGCCCTTTCAATCGTTCGTCGCGACCTACCGCGACCCGTCGTTTCTTTCGACCCTCGCCGAGTCGCCGGGGCCGCGCCACTTGGGTGAGGACTTCGCGATGGTGGCCGATCTCTTCCACCGTTTTGCCGACGAGCAGGTGCGTCCGCACGCGGAACACGTGCACCGCACGAACGGCGATATCCCGGAGTCGATCATCGCCGGTTTGAGCGAGATTGGTGGCTTCGGCCTCTCCATCCCTGAGGCTTTCGGCGGTTTCTCGACCGGTGGCGAGTCGGAGTACGTCGGCATGCTCGTCGCCACCGAAGAGCTCTCCTGGGGAAGTCTCGGCGTCGGCGGTTCACTTATCACGCGCCCGGAAATCCTCACTCGCGCCCTGCTCCACGGCGGCACGAAGGAGCAGCAGGCGCACTGGCTACCGCGCCTCGCGAGTGCGGAGACCCTTTGCGCCATCGCCGTCACCGAGCCAGACTTCGGCTCGGACGTGGCGGGACTGACGACGAGCGCCACGAAGACAGCCGGTGGATGGCTCATCAGCGGCGCCAAGACCTGGTGTACGTTCGCGGCCCGGGCCGAAGTGCTGCTGTTGCTCGCGCGAACGGACCCCGATCGAACGTTGGCCCATAGGGGCCTCTCCCTCTTCCTCGTCGAAAAACCTCGCGGCGACAGTCATGGTTTCCTCTTCGACCAAGACGCGAAGGGTGAGGGTCGCGAGGACGCCAACGGGCGCTTCGAAGGCCGGCCCATCGACACGATCGGCTATCGAGGGATGCACTCCTACGAACTCAGTTTCGACAACTGGTTCGTGTCCGACGACAGCCTCGTCGGCGGCGAGGCCGGTCTTGGAAAGGGCTTCTACTACCAGATGGCCGGCTTCGAGAACGGCCGATTGCAGACCGCGGCGCGTGCCGTCGGCGTGATGCAAGCGGCGTACGACGCGGCACTCGACTACGCGCGCACGCGCGTGGTCTTTGGCGAAGCGATCGTGGACTTCGAACTCACGCGAACCAAACTCGCCACGATGGCTGCGGTGATCCAGTGCGCTCGTCAGTTCTCGCTCGACGTCGCGCGCCAGATGGGTCGAGGGAGCGGCACGCTCGAGGCCTCGATGGCCAAGGCCTACGTCTGTCGCGCCGCGGAGTGGGTGACGCGTGAGGCCATGCAGATCCACGGCGGAATGGGGTACGCCGAGGAGTACCCGGTGAGTCGTTACTTCCTCGACGCCCGCGTGCTGTCGATCTTCGAAGGTGCCGACGAAACCCTTTGCCTCAAGGTGATCGCACGGCGTCTGTTGGAGAACGTCTCCTAGACGTCACGTCTCGTCGATGGTGAAGGGCTTGTGCACCGCGCCCAGCGTGATGCCGGCGGAGTGCAGGTCCGGCGACTCGCCTCGCGCCTCTTGAGCCTTCAGGGCCGCGCGCTCCCAACGCTCTTCGACGTGGCCGTACTTCCAGTAGGTGAGCGCGAAGACCCACGTGGCCACGAACATCCCCACGATCACGAAACCGGCCTTGTTGATGTTGAAGGCGGCGGCGTAGTTCCACAGTCCGCCCTTGAGCTTGACTTCTTGGGTCAAGACCTGCATCAGCTCGAGCGTGCCGATGAAGAAGGCGACGAGGACGCTCAGCCCCGTGATGGCGATGTTGTAGTACACCTTGCGCACGGGCTTGGAGAAGGCCCAGCCGTAGGCGAAGTTCATGAATGATCCGTCAATCGTGTCGAGCAGGCTCATGCCGGCCGCGAAAAGGAGCGGCAAGCTGAGGATCGCCCACAACGGCATCCCGGCGGCGACGGAGGAACCCGCGAGGACGAGGAAAGCCACTTCGGTCGCGGTGTCGAAGCCGAGCCCGAAGAGCACGCCTACGGGGTACATCTTCCACGGCGCGTCCACCGAGCGCGCGAGAGGACCGAAGAAGCGCATCATGAAGCCACGAGCGTTCAGGTGTTTTTCGAGTTCGGCGTCGTTGAAACGGCCCTGGCGCATCTGGAGAAAGAGTCGAACAATGCTCACCAGGATGATCAAGTTCAACGTCGCGATGAGGTAGAGGAACCCTCCCGAGACACTGGTGCCGATCAACGTGCCGTAGTGGTGCAGCGACGAGTGGGCGTTGCGGACCTGTCCGCCGAGCGCCCGCGCGCCGAGCCCGAGCAACACCGTGAGGGCGAAGACGATGGTGGAGTGCCCGAGCGAGAAGAAGAAGCCGACCGACATCGGGCGCTTGCCCTCGGTCATGAACTTTCTGGTCGTGTTGTCGATGGCGGCGATGTGGTCGGCGTCGAAGGCGTGGCGCATACCAAGGGTGTAGGCGAGCACGCCCGTGCCCACGCCGAGCAACTTGCCGCTGCCCGCGCCAAAGTGTCGGCTCGCGGCGTAGATGAGGATGCCCCAACCGGCAACGTGCAAGAACACGATGAAGCCGAACATCCCGTACAGTCGACGCCACTCCGAAGGGCTAAACGAAGCCCGCAGGCGCGCTCGTCTCGAAGTTGGCACGTCGGTTAAGGTGGCCATGCGCACACCTTAATAGGAGAGTCTCCTAGTAAGGGGACTTATTTTGGCGAGCGGGTCATACCTGATCGAGCGCCCCGCGCCACGAACGAGTTCGCAATCTTCGCCGACGCCTCGTCGATCATCTCGTCGCCGAACATCACGGCGCCCGTGTGTTCGTCGTCGGTGGCGACCCTGTACGCGTCGAGAATGTCGAAGGACTTGTCGAAGAGTTCTTGGCTGGGTGAGTAGACCTCGTTCAAAACCAGCGCCTGATCGGGCGTCAGGGCCCACTTGCCGTCGAAACCGTACGACGCCGTGATGTTCGCGGCGAAACGAAGTGCGTCGAGGTCGCGCACCTTGAGGAACGGTCCGTCGATGACGTGCAGTCCGTTCGCCCGACCGGCCATCAGGATCTTCGAAAAGACGTAGGAGAAGGGCGTTGAGGGTCCTTGGTGGATGGTCTCGTCGATGGTCGTGACGGGCATCCCGATGGACGCGGCGAAGTCGGCGGGACCGAAGACGATGGACTCGAGACGTGGCGACGACGCGCAGATCTCCTCAACGTTGATCAGTCCCTCCGCCGTCTCGATCTGGGCTTCGATGCCGATCTGGCCCGCGGGCAGGCCCGCGTTCGCTTCGACTTGACTGAGCAAGAGATCGAGCGCGACGACGTCCGAGGCCCGTCGGACCTTCGGCAGCATGACCTCGTCGAGGCGTTCGCCCGCGTTGCCAACCACGTCGATGACGTCGCCGTAGGTCCACGGCGTGTCCCACGCGTTGATCCTCACGCATAAGACCCGATCGTCCCAGTCGAGGGTCCGAATGGCGCTCACCACCTTGGCGCGTGCGGCCACCTTCTCCTTGGGCGCGACGGAGTCCTCCAGGTCGAGGAACGAGAAGTCCGTGGTCGCCGTTGGTGCCTTGGCGAGAAAGCGATCGGAGGATCCGGGCGTTGAGAGGCAGGAGCGACGAGGAAGGTGGCGAGAGCGCTGCGACATGCCGCCGAGCCTATGCGCGGGGCAAGTCGCGAGCGGACTTTCGTCGTGGCGTTACCAGCGACTTGGCGCACGAAAACCTCGTTGACGAGGAAGTATGAAGGGGTCCTCCCCCATCGAGCCGACACGACAAGTGCTCACCAACTAACCTTGTCGAGTGACTGACGTCGAGCACTGGGTGCTCTCGACACTGCAGCCAGTGAGGGATCGACGCTACTACCGGTGGCTTTTCCCCATCTTGGCTGTCGTGGCAGTATGCCTGAGCGCCGTGACGGTGTCGTCGCGACCGGCCGGCGCCTCGAGTCTCACGAACGACCGCGCCAA
This sequence comes from Acidimicrobiales bacterium, assembly GCA_035531635.1. GTDB lineage: Bacteria > Actinomycetota > Acidimicrobiia > Acidimicrobiales > RAAP-2 > RAAP-2. Next base: position 5,950 of record DATKSO010000036.1, read on the forward strand.
GGCCACGATCTTGTTGAACCAGATCAATCGGACTGACGCCCAAGTGGGTCGACTCGGCCAGAAGTACGACCAAGCGCTGATCAAGTTGCACGCCTACAACGCCGAGATCACTAACACCAAAGCCACCGTCGCCGCGATCGAGAAGAACGTCTCGAAGGGCAACTCCCAGCTCCGCGCGGACGTGATCTTCTCCTACGTGACGAACGGCGGATCGCAGAGCAACAACCCACTTTTCACGAAGAACGCCTCGAAGGCCGGCGAGACGAACGTGTATTCCCAGCTGGCCGCCGGCAACATCAACACCACCATCGCGAGCCTGAAGAGTAATCGCATCAGACTCACGCGCGAACGGGGCCAACTGGCCGCCGAAGACCGCCACGCCCGTTCCTTGACGAGGGACGCGGCCCATTCACTGCACACGGCGAAGATGATCCAGAGTGGTCTCAACAACACGCTCGCTCACGTCAAGGGTCAGATCGCCATCTTCCTCAGCCAGGCCGAAGCCGCCGCCACCGCGGCGTCGGCGGCCGCGCTCAACAACGCGACACCCACCCTCAACATCCCGTCGCCCCCACCCGACTCGAAGGCGAACATCGCAATTCTTGCGGCCGAGCACTACATCGGCACGCCCTACGTGTGGGGTGGTGCCAGTCACTCTGGCGTGGACTGTTCGGGCCTCGTCATGCTGGCCTACGACGCCGCGGGCATCTACTTGCCGCACTACTCCGGCGCGCAGTACGCCGACACCATGCGCGTTCCGCTGGTCGACATTCAACCCGGGGATTTGCTCTTCTACGGCTACAACGGCGACGAGCACGTTGCGATGTACGTGGGTCACGGCGACATGATTGAAGCAGAGATGACGGGGACGGTCGTGCATATCGTTCCCGTTCGACTCGGGTACGGGTTCGTAGGTCTCGGTCGCCCCCGAGGCTAGCCGTGTCGGGCTTCCCCACCTCGTTTCACCTCGGCCCCCTGGTCTTTCACACTTACGGTTTCGGTCTGGCAATCGCGGCCTACGTGGCCTTTGTCTACGCTCGCCGACGTCTTCGTCGCGCGGAGGTCAACGTCGAGCCGTTCACCCGCTACACCGTCTGGTTGCTCATTAGCGGTCTCGTGGGAGCGCGGTTGGCGAACGTGGTCACCAACTGGAGCTACTACAGCGGTCACCTTGGACGAATAATCGCGGTGTGGCAGGGCGGCCTCGCGAGTTTCGGCGGCATCGCGCTCGCCCTCGTGGTGGGGGTTATTCTCCAGCGCCGATGGTGGCCCGAGATCCAACTGACTCGGTTCACTGACGCCCTCGTGCCCGCGCTCATCGCCGGTTGGGCCCTTGGACGGGTTCTCGGTCCCCAGTTCATGGTGGCCGGCGGAGGCCACGTCACGGCGCAGTGGTTCGGTCTTCACTACGCCGGCCAAGTGGGCAAACGCGTACCCGTGCCACTCATTCAAGGAGCCGAGGACGCTCTCTTGTGGCTCGCCCTCCTCGCCGTCGAGAAAACCCGACTCAGGAACACCGTTGGCGTCGTCACCGGACTCGGCATGATCGTCTGGGGACTCGTGCGCGCGCTGGACGAGCGTCTGCTCCTAGGGCAAGAGTCCCACAGTGGTTCAATCGGTGTGCAACTGGCGGGGGTCGCGTTGGCCGTGGCGGGCGCCGTCACGTTGGTCGTCCACCGACCTCGACACGTCGAGCTGGAGTCGACCGCAACGGCGCCTTAAGTCAACGAGTTCCACTCGGACGTCGTGAGACGTGCCAGATGCTGGAGAGGTTCATTCCCCGCGATCGCGACGATTGCGCGCTCGTCAGCGACGTACGACACGTGGTCGAGGCCCACGCGACGCCAGGGCTGGAAGAGGGTACGTGCCGGCGAGGGATTCGAGAAGATCGGACGGACCAATAGTTCCACGTTCGAGGCCGCCACCACCACCACGGGGCGGTCCTTCGACTTGACGTCGGGCTGATCGACGTCTCGAGAGTCAAACGGGACGTCCACGACGAGGACCGCGCCCACGAGGGGATCATTGGCGTCGAATCGACTGGTTTCGAGGGGCGTCAGCAAGAGTGGGCGACGCTCGTCGGGTTGGGTCCGCGCCCCGTCCGTCGGCTTCGCCGCGCCTGCATCGGGTCGCGTCGAGCCACCCTTGGCCTTCGTGGGCCGAGGTGGCCGGGCTGACGAGGCGCTCTTCTTTTTGCGCTTTTCGTCCTCGCGACGGCTTTTTCGCTGCTCACGAATCTCCGCGCTGACTTCTCGCGGCGGCGCCAGCACCGTGGGCGCCACCACCTCTGGCAAGGGTGGCAACGCCAGGTCGGGACGTTCCTCGAGCAGCCGTCGGCAGTGCGCGGACGCCGGAAACGAGGCGCCGATGGCGTGGGCCAGTACCGCGACGACGTCGTCGTTCGACGAACCCGACGCGACCAGTTGATCGACGGCCTCGCTCAGTTGATCGTAGGTGGGGCTCTCCGCGTGCTCGCCCAAGAGTTCGATCGTCGCCTCCAGCGGGGTGAACGCCATGACGTCGAGGAGTCCCCTCAGAGCCGCGAGGGGCGCGGTCGTCGCGAAGACGGTCACGTCGCGGCGCTGTTGTAACTGCCGCAGCGGTACGCCCACCACGGCGCTCACCTTGGCGTGGGCGCGAAGGTCGAGCGAGTCCACCGCCCGCAAGGTCACGTCGGGATCGATCTTGAGAAAGGCGGCACGGAGAATGGTGTATGCGCCAGCCGACGCGTCGGTCATGATGTCCTACTTAAGTAAGTGCTTCGCGACGACGACGCGCTGAACTTGGTTTGTGCCCTCGTAGATCTGCGTGATCTTGGCGTCGCGCATGTATCGCTCCACCGGAAAGTCCTTGGTGAAGCCGTAACCGCCGAGGAGTTGGACGGCGTCGGTGGTAACGCTCATCGCCGTGTCCGACGCGAAGGACTTTGCTGCGGCGCCGAGGTACGTCAGTGCACCGTCGGGGTCGTCCTCGTCGATCGTCGCGCAGGCGCGGTACACGAGGGCGCGCGCTGCCTCGGTACGGATCGCCATGTCGGCGAGCATGAACCGCAATCCCTGGAGCTCGCTGATAGGCGCACCGAAGGCCTTACGGCTCTTCATGTACTCACCGGCGTAGTCGACCGCACCTTGGGCGATGCCGACGGCTTGGGCACCAATGGTCGGTCGAGAACGATCCAACGTGTGCATGGCGATCTTGAAGCCGTCACCCTCGTCACCAATGCGGTGCGTCGCGGGAACGCGCACGTCGTTGAAGACGACTTCACCCGTCGGTGACGCGCGAAGTCCCATTTTGTCCTCGTGTTTTGGAAACTCGACGCCCCAGCCCTTCTCCACCAAGAAGCAACTGATGCCGCGGCCACCGGCACTCGAGTCGGTCTTGGCGAAAACCGTGTAGGTCTCAGAGATCCCTGCGTTGGTGATCCAGTACTTCGAGCCGTTGAGAATGTAGTCATCGCCCTCACGGACGGCGCGACAGCGCATCGCGGCCACGTCGGAGCCGGCGTCGGCTTCCGACAGGCAGTAGCTCGCCTGGATCTCACCCGAGGCGATCCGCGGCAGATACGCCCGGCGGATCTCCTCAGAGGCGAAGTTCATGACGGGCAGCATGCCCAACTTCGAGATCAACAGTGTCACTGACGTCGACGCGCATCCACGCGCGAGCTCTTCGGCCATGACGGCTTGGGTGACCATGTCGGCGCCCGCGCCCCCGTACGCTTCGGGCACGCCGAGCGCGGGCAGCTCCATCTCGACGCACGCGTCGAAACTGTCCTGGGGAAAGACCTGCTCGCGGTCGTAGCGCGCGGCGTTCGGAGCGACGCGTTCGTCGACGAAACTGCGCAACACGTCACGAAAACTTCGTTGTTCATCCGTGAGGTCAAAACTCATTGTGTTTCCTTAGCTACGGTCGGGTACTCAGTGCGACGAGGCGGCGCCGTTCGCGCCCGTCGTCAGCAACGCCGCGGAGACTTCGTCGACGAAGTGACGTTGAGCGGCGTAACTGTGCGCGAGGCCCTGGAAGTGCTTGGTTGTCGCGCGCGAGACCGGGGACGTCGCGCGAAGTCCGTAGTGGTCCATGGCGACGTGCACGTCGGAGAGGGTGGGACCCCGACCAACGACGCTCGCGCGTTTGGCGGCGACCGCGGCCACGCCGACGATGACGTCGTGCAGGTCCTCGGGGTGTTCGAACGTCAGCTTCTTGCACTCGCGGTCCGCAATGGTCAGCGCGTACCCCTCGCCCGGCGCGGGCGTGCCCAGACCCGTACCGCTCACGCGGTGCGCGGAACGTTCGAGACCGGGCTTTCGGGCGCGACCGAGTTCAGGCGTCTGGGTCGTCATGGTCGGTCGAACTTCGCCGGCCAGGGGAACGGGAGAGAACGAGGGTTGGGCCACGCGTTCGAGGTTATCGCTCTCCAGGAACACTCACTGGGTACGTCCCTTTTGGTCGCGACCGCAGAGGCTGACCGAAGGTTGAGTCCGTTGTTCGTCTTGAGGGCCGTGACCGCTCGCTCAGACCGTCGCGTCTCGTAGCGTCAGGTCGACAAAGGCAACGCCGTCGACCTCGTGACGCGACGTCTCAACGAATCCGTGGTGGACGGCAAAGTTGAGTCCGCCAACGTTGTCGGCGAGTATGACGGTCTTGATCTGCTCGAATCGACTGGCGCGCGTCTGACGCAGAAGTGCCCCGAGGTACTCGCTGGCGAGACCGCGGCGGCGGTGCTCGGGAAGGACGCGTACGATAACCGTGACCACTCCCCCGTCTTCGGGGGCGCGCACGGTCGCGTTGGCGACGAGGACGCCGTCAACGTACCCGACGGTGAGAGAGTGGCGAAAGGCCCGTTCGGCAACGTCGTCTGCAGTGAGCTGCGTTGGTGCGACGCAGCGGTTGTGCACCTCGCGCCACTGGTCAAGCAGTTCACCCCGTGCGGGAACTATCGTGAGTGTCATAACTTGACGCTAGCGAGCACGTCCGTGACACCCGGTGACGATACTGGTGCTCATGGTCACGACGCGGCCTCGGGTCTCGCGTGCCGGTCAGAACCTCTCTCGCCGTGACCTTTCCGACCGCACTCGACCCGACGGCGGGCCAACGTGTCTCTCTTGCGAAGTGCGTCGGAGCTCGGCGCTTCACCGTGACGCATCACCTGGCGCGCGTGAAGGCGGAACAGGGCACGAGATAAATCGGTCGCGACGTCAATGGCGAGTCAGTGACCGCGTCGGGCGACTTCGTTGTTTCGGCGACCCGCGCTATCAGGTCCGCACCGCGAAGCAGGCGGGAAGAGCCGAACGTCACTCGAGCCAGCATCGGGATTGAGGAAGGGCTCCGGGTCGGAACTAGGTAGCCAAGTCCTTTGATTAGTGAAGCCAGACAGTGAGCACGTGCCACTGAAACAGAGAGTTCAGTCGGCCGGCGCGCACTGGTGTCTTCGAGTTAAGACACACGCTGTCAGACCCGAGTGAGCCACTCTTCGTACTGGGGACGCTCGCCACGGATGGCTTGGTGGTACGTCGTCTTGATCGCAGTGGTGATGGGGCCGGGTCGACCATCACCGATAGGTCGGTCGTCCACCGACGCGATCGGCACGACTTCGGCCGCGGTGCCCGTGATGAAGGCTTCGTCGGCGAGGTAGAGGTCGTCTCGACGAAGGGTCTCGAAACTCACGTCGTACTGAAGGTCGTTGGCGATCTTCACGATGCTCGCCTGGGTGATGCCGCGGAGCGCGCCAGCCTCGGAGGGTGGTGGACTGATCAGCAATCCGTCGCGCACGATGAAGAGGTTCTCGCCCGTGCACTCGCTCACGAGACCGTCGGGGCCGAGCATGATGGCCTCGTCGTAGCCGGCCATGACGGCCTCCGCCTTGGCGAGGCTCGCGTTCACGTAACCGCCCACCGTCTTCGACGCGGTCGGCATGGCGTTGGGGTGATGACGCGCCCACGAGGAGATCTTCATCCGCACGCCGTTCTCCACGCCGTGGTCGCCCAGGTACGGACCCCACGACCACGCGGCGATCGCCGTGTTGACGGGAGCACCAATGGGATTCACGCCGATCTCGCCGTAGCCCAGGTAGACGAGGGGCCGGATGTAACACCCGTCGTGCAGTTCGTTGACACGAACGATCTCGACCGCCGCGTCACAGAGCTCCTTCAGCTCGAAGGGCACGTCCATCATCAAGATCTTGCAACTGCGAAGGAGCCGGTCCATGTGGTCCTTCAGACGAAAGACGGCCACGCCGTTGGGCGTCTTGTACGCGCGAATACCTTCAAAGGCGCCTGTGCCGTAGTGCAGGGTGTGGCTGAGCACGTGCACCGTGGCGTCGGGCCAGTCGACGAGTTTCCCGTCCATCCAGATCTTCTTCGTGGGGGTTATGGGC
>DATKSO010000037.1:0-10873 GCA_035531635.1 Acidimicrobiales bacterium
GTTCGCGCTGCGGATGAGTCTGGTTAGTCCTGCTTTGACGCCTCGATGGCGATCTCCAAGACGATCTTGTGGCTGACGACAAGGCTGCCATTCTCCAAGGTGCCCTCGAAATTGACACCAAAGTCACGGCGGTCGATCTCGGTCGTCGCTTCAAAGCCCACCACGGTCACGCCGGGGAGCATTGAGGGGCCGCTGCCCAGGTACTCGACGTCAAACGTCAAGGTTTTCGTCACGTCACGAACGGTGAGGTCGCCCACCAACTCGTACTTGTCGCCACTCTTGGCGGTGATCTTGGACGAGGTGAAGGTCACCTTCGGGAACTTCTCCTGCTCGAGGAAGTCGGCGCTGCGCAGGTGATTGTCTCGCATCTCATTGTTCGTCGAGATACTCGACGCTTCGGATTCAGCTTCGACGTGTGACGTCTCGGTCGAGTCACCAATCGTGATGGTCCCGAAAAAGTCGGTGAAACCTCCGCGTACCTTCGACGCGACCAGGTGTCGGGCCATAAAGCCAAAGGTTGAGTGAACGGGGTCGATGGTATAAACGCCGGGAGCTGGAAGGTTGCTCATGTGGATCTCCTATATATATGGACAGGTAGTTGTCTCCCTCCACTATAGTTGCATCAGCAATTACTTGTCAAGAAGTAACTTAATATGCAAGTAAATGGTATAATCAGACCATGACCCTCTCCACGAGCGCGTGCCCTTCGGGTGACGAGAAAGTGATCCTCTTCGGACTCCTTCTCGAAACGAACGCCCGGCTGACCAAGCAACTCGGTGCCGCCCTCGAGGAGTCGTGTCAACTGCCCCTCGCCTGGTTTGAGGTGTTGCTGCAACTTCGCCAGTCCGCAGACGGTCGACTGAAGATGAGTCAGATGGCCGACGCGATCGTGCACTCGACCGGTGGAACGACTCGACTGGTCGACCGTCTCGAAGACGCGGGGTTCGTTCGCCGTGAACACTGTCCGAGCGACCGACGTTCTGTCTTCGTCGGCATCACCGACCCGGGGAACGCGAAACTCGACGAAGCACTTGACGTACACCTCAGGTGCTTGAACGAACGTCTCGGCGCTCGTCTCGACGCCCATGAGCGTGAGACGCTGGCTGAACTGCTGACGAAACTCAACGCGGCGCGTTAGACCTTTCGCACCCACGCCATGGCGGCGCGTGCGTCATCGAGGTCGAGTCGCGTCCCCTCGCCCGCGCCTTCGGTCCCCAGCACCTCCAGCGCCAACACCTCACTGGCCAGGGTCGCGAAACCATCTTCGAGATCGTCGAGGCCCGTCACGTTCAAGACGATACGGTCCGCGACGTCGAGCCCGGAGTTCCTTCGCAGATCCTGGACTTGACGCACGACGTCACGGAGGTACCCGCGTCGAAGGAGGTCGTCGTCGAGCGCGAGGTCGAGGGCGACCACCTCGGCCCCGTCGCGCGAAACGGCGTAACCCCCTTGGCCCTTCACGCGGAGTTCGACGTCGTCGTCGCCCAGCTCGAACGTGCCCGTCGACAACGTCACGCTCACTACCCCGCCGGACTCGAGCGCGCTCGCGGCCGCGACGGAGTCGAGCGCGCCGAGCGCGGGTTTGAGTTCCTTGACGGCTTCGCCGAGACGGGGTCCCACGACTCGGAAATTCGGCACGAGTTCGAAGGTCAACACGTCGGCCAACTCGCGTCCGTATTCGAGACGATCGACGTTCAGCTCTTCTTCGACGACGCCGGCGGGCGGCAACGGTGAGCTCGGTGCCAGAAACACGAGGGCGCGCGCGAGTGGCTGACGGACTTTGACGCCCGCTTCCGCGCGCGCGGCGCGACCGAGTGAGGTAAGTCGTCGCGCGACGTCCATCGAGGTTTCGAGGGCGACGTTGCGTCGAGTGAGGTCCGCCGTCGGCCAGTCGGCCAAGTGCACGGAGTCGTTGTCGCTCACGTCGTTCAGTTCCAGGTAGAGCCGTTCGGTCACGAAGGGACAGAACGGCGCCAAGAGTAGGGTCACGCGTTGGAGCACTTCCAACAAGGTGGCCTGGGCTGCCAGGGAGTCCGACGCCGGAGCGTTGGGGTCGGTGCGCCAGAAACGTCGACGACTGCGTCGCACGTACCAGTTCGACAGGTCGTCGATGAGTTGCGCCAACGACGCGGTCCCGCCGAGGGGTTCGTACCCGTCGAGCGAGTCCGTGACCGTCTGGGTCACGTACTCGACGCGAGAGAGGATCCACTGGTCGATCGCGCTTCGGTCCTCGAACGCGGGGATCGCCGGGTCGAGGGGGTCGAACTGATTGAGCGACGCGTAGGTCGTGAAGAAACTGAACGTGTTCCACAGCGTCGCGAGCGTCTCTCGAAGCGACGCGTCGATGGGGCCCAGTCCGGCGCGCGTCGAGGTCCAGGGCGATCCTTGGGAGAACATCCACCAACGAAGCGGATCGGCACCGCGAGTGTTCAAGACTTCCCACGGGTCGATCACGTTTCCGACGGATTTGCTCATCTTCTTGCCCGACTCGTCGACGATGTGGCCGAGACAGAGCACGTGTTCGTAGGGCTTCGCGCCAAAGACCAGCGTGTTCACCGCGAGCAGTGTGTAGAACCAGCCGCGCGTCTGATCGATGGCCTCGGCGACGAGTTGCGCGGGAAACTGCATGGCGTCGGCGCTCCCGGGCACGTGAGGGTAGCCCACCTGCGCGGCGGGCATCGAACCAGCGTCGAACCACGCGTCGATGACCGGTTCGACCCGGCGCGCCTCTTTCGCACACTGCGGACAAGGAACGACGACTTCGTCGATCTCGGGACGATGGGGCTCGACGTCACTCAGGTCTCGTCCCGTCAAGGCCGAGAGTTCTTCGCGCGATCCCACGCAGGTTAGGTGGTTGTCCTCACAGCGCCATATGGGCAGTGGCGTGCCCCAGTAGCGGTCGCGCGACAGCGCCCAGTCAACGTTGTTCTCGAGCCACTCGCCCATTCGCCCGTCACGAATGTGCGCGGGGTGCCAGTCGACGGTCGCGTTCTGCGCGAGCATCTCCTCTTTGAACGTGCTCGTCGCGACGTACCAACTTGGTTTCGCCCAGTAGATGAGCACGGTTCCGCAGCGCCAACAGTGGGGCAACGAGTGGTTGTAGTCGTAGCGCTTGATCAAGAGTCCGCGACGATCGAGCTCGTCGTTGATCTCGTGATTGGTGTCGCGCACGTGTTGTCCCTGCAGCCACGGCACTTCGGCCGTGAACGTGCCGTCGGGCCCGACGGGATTCAGCGTGGGGAGTCCGTTCTCCCGGGCGATCTGGCGGTCGATCTCGCCAAACGCCGGCGACTGGTGCACGAGACCCGTCCCGTCGTCGGTCGTGACGTAGTCCGCCGCGACGACGTAACACGTGTCGACGTCGTCCGGGAGCGTCACGTCGGTGAAGGGCCGTTGGTAGTGCACGCCCACCAGCGTCGACCCGAGGAAGGCTCCCGTCGAGGTGGCGTCGTCACCGAAGAGCGACGCGATCAGGTCCTGCGCAACGATCGTGCCGTCGACGACGGCGTAGGTGACGTCGGGATTGACCGCGACGGCCACGTTGGAGAGAAGGGTCCAGGGCGTCGTCGTCCACACCGCCAAGTGCGTGGCCCCGGCCAGATCGTCGCGTCCGCCCGCGTCAGTGAGGGCGAGCCTGACGTAGGCGCTCTCGTCGGTCTCGTCCGTGTGGACGCCCGGCTGACCAAGTTCGTGCGACGAGAGTCCCGTCTCACAACGCGGGCAGTAGGGAATGACCTTGAGATCTTCGTAGAGCAGCCCCTTGTCGAAGAGCTGTTTCAAATGCCACCACACCGACTCCACGTACGTGGGGTGAAAGGTGTAGTACGCGTGCTCCATGTCGGTCCAGTAACCAATGCGATTGGTCAGTCGCTCGAACTCGCCGATGTAGGTGAGCACGGACTCTCGACAGAGGCGGGTGAACTCGGCCACGCCCACCTTTTCCTCGATCATCTTCTTGCCCGACACGCCCAGCTGCTTTTCTACCTGAACCTCAACGGGCAGGCCGTGCGTGTCCCAGCCGGCGCGACGCGCCACGTAGCGACCGCGCATCGTGTGGTAGCGGCAGAAGAGGTCCTTATAGACGCGCGCCCAGACGTGGTGCAGGCCCGGCATCCCGTTGGCCGTCGGCGGCCCCTCATAGAAGACCCAGGGTTCTGCGCCCTCGCGCAGTTTCATCGAACGCTCAAAGACGTTGTTGGCCTTCCAACGGGCGAGTTCGGCTTCTTCTATAGCCACGAATTCAAGTTCGGCGCTGACGGGGCGGAACATGTATCTCCTTCGATGAACTCTCACATCGTAGTGAACGAGATGAAGCCGTCGAACCCGCACGTACTGTGGTGACGTGTCAGATCCGCTCATCAACGTCGAACCCATCACGTCGCACGGTGCGCTCAGCGTCTACTACGCGGCCGTCGACGAACTCAATCGGCGCTACGAGGGCAGCGACGAAGGGAGCCACTTAGAGGTGGATGAGTTGGTGCCGCCGCACGGCCTCTTTCTCGTCGCGCGCTTCGACGGCCACCCCGTGGGGGGCGTCGGCCTTCGCTCAATCAGCGACCCCGCACTTTTACTTGGTGAGATCAAACGACTCTGGGTGCGACCCGATCGGCGTCGACTCGGCGTGGGCGCTCGTCTCATGAACGAGGTCGAAGACCACGCGCGGGCCATGGGTTTTCTTCAGCTCTATCTCGAGACCGGCTACGCCCAACCCGAAGCGGTCGAGCTCTACGAACGAAGCAACTGGAGCAAAGTGAGTGAGTACCCGCCGGGCGCCTACTCGTACCCCCTGGCCTTTCGCTTCACCAAGGTGCTTTAGGCGAATCGCTCCTCGAGCCACGACGGCGCCAGATCCTCGAGTGAGTCGAGCACGAGGTCCGCGAGGAGAAACTCCGTGTGATCACGATCATCGTGGGTCGGCACGGCAATGACGGTCATGCGCGCGGCTTTGGCGGACAGTACTCCGGCGGCCGAGTCCTCCAACACGAGACAGGCGCTCGGCGCCACGTCGAGTGCCGACGCAGCGGTGAGAAAGACGCCCGGATGCGGCTTGCCGTACTGCTCGAACTCCGCGGAGTGGATGGACGAGAATCGATCGAGCAGTTCGAAGTGCTCGAGGCAGCGCAGGATGAGCGCCATGGGGGTCGAGCTGGCCAGGGCCAGCGGCCCGCGCTCCCCCGTCATGTCGAGCGCCTTGATGGCTCCGGGCAGGAGTCGACCTTCGCTCTCGACGAGATCACCGACGCGACTGAGCAGCAGCCCCACGACGTCGAGGGTCGTCGGTCCCGACCACGGGTACGTCGAGTACCAAAAGTCAACGACCTCGTTGACGAACATTCCCTTCGTGGAACGTCCTTCGGCGTCGGCGATCGGCACGCCGAGTGAGCCAAAGATCTCAACTTCGGCCTTGTGCCAGAGGGTCTCGGAGTCCAGGAGGAGTCCGTCCATGTCGAACAGCGTTGCTTGTAAACTCACCACTCAACCTTTACACACGCCGAAGTAGGGTGACCCCATGACCGTGCGCCCGCTTGAGCCGCGCGACGTCGACGCGGTCGTCGCGAGAGTGAGAGATCGCCTCAGTAGTGACGCGTGCAGAAATCCACTACTGAGTCCCGACTTCTCGGATGAGCACTTCGCTCGCGCGCTCACGGACGCGATGGACCAGACGTGGGTACTGGACGACAACGATCGCGTGACCGGTCATCTCTACGGCGCACTCCTCGAGAGCACCGAGTACGGCAACGGTGCCTGGATCGGACCCGACGGCGTCTCCTTCGACGACACCGACGAACTCGCTGCGCTCTACGCCACGGCCGGCGCCGACTGGATAGCTCAAGGAGCGCTCGAGCACTACGCGTGGGTCTTCGACGATCCTCTCGACACCGCGCCCTGGTACGAACTGGGATTCGCGCGCATGCACGTGCGTGGCGTCATGTCACTCAGTGAAGAACGACCGCACCGGTTGCCTTCGAGCTACTCAATTCGACGCGGCGGTCCCGACGACCTGCAACTCGCGCTCGCCATCGACGAAACACTCGACGAAGCACAGCGACTGGGTCCGAGCTTTTCGATCTCCTTCGAACACACGGCGCGCGCCGACGAGATGCTCGAAGCGCTCGAGGACGACGAGGTCCACCACTACGTCGTCGAACACGCCGGCGTTGGCGTCGCCCAGTGCCTGACGTTTCCCCTCGAAGCGCGTCGCGGGTCGTTCGACCACACGTTGCACGTGAGCGCCGTCGCGGTCGTTCCCGGCCACGAGCATCGCGGCGTGGCGCGCGCCCTCGTCGATCACGCGTTGAACGACGCCTTCGTCGCAGGGTTTCGTCACGTGGAGACGAATTGGCGCGTCACGAACCGACGAGCGAGCACCTTTTGGGTGCGCTACGGCTTTCGACCCACCTACGTGCGACTGCACCGCACGATTGGATCGGGTTAGTTCAGCGCCGACTCGATGGCGATGACGAGGACCGGGTCCTCGGGCGTCACCTGTGGCGCGAAGCGGGTCACCGCACCGTCGCGGTCCACGAGGAACTTCTCGAAGTTCCACCGGACGTCGCCGGTGTAGCCCTCGGCGTCGGCGACCTTCTCGAGTTCGGCGTAGATGGGACTCTGATCCTCGCCATTGACGTCGATCTTCTCGAAGAGCGGAAAGGTCACGCCGTAGGTCGTGGAGCAAAAGGTCTGAATCTCCTCGGCGCTCCCGGGCTCTTGTCCGGCGAACTGATTGCAAGGAAAGCCCACCACACTGAAACCTTGGCGCTCGTACTTTTTCTGCAGCGCTTCGAGTCCTTCGTACTGTGGCGTGAGGCCACACTTCGACGCGACGTTGACGATGAGAATCGCTTCGCCCTTGAAGCCGGCCAACGAACTTGACTCGCCCGAAAGGGTATTGACTGGTATGTCGTAAATGGTCATCACCAGACCCTAACGGCGAACGGACGACGAGCGCCGCACGTAGGCTCGTCGCGTGTTGGCCCTCACGATCGATGAAAAGCGGCTCGAGGTCATAGAGCGCGACACGCCAGAACCTGGCCCCGACGACGTGGTCGTCGCGGTTCGTGCGGCGGGCATCAACGCGGCGGACCTTATGCAACGTGAGGGTTTCTACCCGGCGCCACCCGGTTTTCCCGACGACGTCCCCGGCATGGAACTGACCGGCCTCGTCACTGACGTGGGTGAGGGTGTCTCAGCGTCGCTGATCGGACGACGAGTGTGCGCCATCGTCGGTGGTGGCGCGCAGGCCACCCACTGCGTCGTGGCCAGTGAGCACCTCCTCTTCGTTCCCGATCACGTCAGTTGGACTGAAGCGGGCGGATTCCCCGAAGCCTTCACGACGGCGTTCGACGCTCTCGTCACGCAAGGGCGCCTTCAGTCCGGAGAGCGTGCTCTCGTTTCGGGAGCCGCGGGCGGGGTGGGCGCGGCGGGCGTCCAGATCGCGCACGCCCTCGGTGCCGAGGTCGTCGCCGTCACGCGTAACGATGAGCATCACGGCGCCTTACGTGCGCTCGGGGCCGACGAGACGATCACCCTCGACGAGGTGGGGTCACTCGAACCCGTCGACGTCGTGCTCGAGCTCCTCGGCGCGGCGAACCTCAGCGCGGCCCAGCGGGTCTTGCGTCCCCACGCGCGCGTCGTGGTGATCGGTGTCGGCGCGGGCGCGCGCGTGGAGATTGACCTGCTCTCCATGATGCGCTCGCGCTTCACTCTTACGGGATCGACACTTCGCTCACGCTCACGAGAGGAGAAGTCGGCCGTGGCTTCGATGCTTCGCCAAGCGCTTCTACCGCTCTGGGAGAGGCGAACACTCTCGGTACCAATCGCGAAGGCCTTCGATCTCCGTGACGCCGTCGCTGCGTACGACTTCTTCGGCCAACCGGGGAAGTTTGGCAAAGTCGTCCTCCTCGTCAACGAATAAGCGACGCCGGTGGAGCGGCGAAGCCGACGGAGTAAGGGCCAGACGATGTTTGCAGAGGTACTCTTCACCGATGGACCCACGGCTTGAGGCGAATCGCTCGAATTGGAACGAACGCGTGGGAGTCCATGCTCGCTCTCGGTTCTACGACGTCGACGGTTGGCTCCGCGACGCTCCGGGGCCCGATCCCAGGGAGCGCGAGGCGCTGGGCGACCTCGACGGCATGACCCTCGTGCACCTACAGTGCCACTTCGGCATGGACACCCTGCGCTGGGCCCGCGCCGTCGTCACCGGTCTCGACTTCTCGCCCGCCGCGATCGACGAGGCCGTTGGCCTCTCCCAACGCGCCGGGCTGGCGGCACGCTCGACGTTCGTCTGCGCCAACGTCTATGACGCCCCGCGAGCGCTGTCGGGTCAGCGATTCGACGTCGTCTACGTGAGCCTCGGTGCGTTGTGTTGGCTGCCGAACATTGACGCGTGGGGTGAAGTCGTCTCGGAACTCTTGAAGCCCGGTGGTCGGCTGTATCTCCACGACGTGCACCCCCTCTCGTCGTGTTTCGACGACGCTGGTGAGCGAATCGCGTTCGGATACTTCGAGGAGGTCGACCGTCCCTACGTCGACGACACTGGAGACACGTACACGGACGGAGAAAGGCTCTCGACCACGCGAATTTACGTGTGGAATCACGCGATAGGCGAGATTGTCGCGGCGCTGATCGATCGTGGTGTGGTCCTCGAATCGCTCGTCGAACACGATTGGACCGTCTTTCAACAGTTCCCGTGGTTAGTCGAGAGTTCGACGGGACAGTTCGTCACGCCCGACGACCACCCTCGTCTTCCACTTTCGTTCACGCTGCTGGCCCGCTCACCGTCGTGAGCGAACCCCGGACGTCGGCGAGGCGGTTGCCACGATGCCGCGAGAAGCTCCATGAGATTGCCGGGTACCAGACGCAACGAGCGCTCTCGCTGACTCCTCGAGGCGCGAAGACGAACTCTTCGGTCGGCCGCCGAGTTACTCTCACGCTCACGGCCGCCGCGGCTAGGTCGCGCACTTTTTGTGCGTCACGTTAAATTGGCCCCGTGCCCACCTCCCCACCACTCCCGCATCCGTCACGGTGCGATCCGCGTCGTGAGGACTACCAGGCCATACTCCTCGCCCACGCCGAAGCGGTCTCGTCGGGACAGACCAGCTATCGTGACCCGTCGACGGGACTCACCGTCTTGACGGTCGCCACGCACCTTGCGCGCGGCACGTGTTGCGAGAGTGGCTGTCGCCACTGTCCGTACTTAGAGGAGTAGGCGAAGCGGCGTGTACGTGAGGCCGAGTGCCTCGGCGACAGGGCCGTACGTGACCTTGCCGTTCACGACGTTGACCCCCTCGGCGAGGGCGTCGTCCGCGACGACCGCTTCTCGCCAACCGTGGCGCGCGAGTTCCAAGACGTAGGGCAACGTCGCGTTCGAGAGCGACTTCGTCGACGTCGCGGGAACCGCGCCCGGCATGTTCGCCACGCAGTAGAAGATCGAGCCGTTGACCTCGAAGGTCGGATTCGAGTGCGTCGTCGGACGTGTGGCTTCGAAGCAGCCGCCCTGGTCGACCGAGATGTCCACCAACACTGATCCCTCGCGCATACGAGCGACGAGGTCGTTGCTCACCAACTTCGGTGCCTTCGCGCCGACGACGAGGACGGCACCGATGACGATGTCGGCGTCGAGACAGGCCTCCTCGATCGCCAGTGTCGACGACGCGATCGTCTCGACGCGTCCGTCGAAGTGGATATCCACCTGACGCAGTCGCTCGAGGTTGCGGTCGAGTATCTTCACGCTCGCGTGCAGGCCCACGGCCATCGTCGCCGCGGCCAGTCCCGACACTCCCGCGCCGATGACGACCACGTTGGCCGGCGCCACGCCCGGTACACCGGAGATCAACGTGCCGTGTCCCCCACCAGGACGCATGAGGTGGTGCGCGCCCATCAAGGGCGCCATGCGACCAGCGACTTCGCTCATTGGCGTGAGAAGGGGCAGCGAGTTGTCGCGCAGTCGAACGGTTTCGTACGCTATCGCGACGTTGTCCGCCGCGACCAGCGCGTCGGTGCACTCCCTCGACGCCGCCAGGTGCAGGTACGTGAAGAGGACTTGGTGGCGGTGCGCGGCGAGACGTTGGTACTCGGCAGCCACGGGTTCCTTGACCTTGAGGAGCATCTCGCTCTCGGCCCAGACGTCGTCGGCGCTCTCGACGATGGTGGCGCCGTTCGCGACGTAGTTCGCGTCGGTAATGGACGAGCCGACGCCGGCACCTTGTTCCACGAGTACGCGATGTCCCGCACCGGTCAACTCTCGAGCGCCCGCGGGCGTCAGCGCCACGCGGTCCTCGTCGGTCTTAATCTCCTTGACTACGCCGATGATCATCGATGATCACTCTTTCACTCTTGTTGGCCACTCTCACGCTAACAACTTGGCCCGACGCGCACCGACTCGACGTGACACTAAAACTCAAGGTTGTGCATCACGTGCTTGATGCGCGTGTAGTCTTCGAATCCGTACACCGAGAGGTCCTTGCCGTACCCCGACTTCTTGAATCCTCCGTGGGGCATCTCGGCGACGAGGGGGATGTGCGTGTTAACCCACACGCAACCGAAGTCCAGGTCCCGCGCGAAACGCATCGCGCGGCCGTGGTCCCTCGTCCACACGGACGAAGCCAGGCCGTAGTCGACCCCGTTCGCCCAACTGAGTGCTTCGGCTTCGTCGGAGAACTTCTGAACGGTGATGACGGGACCGAAGATCTCGTGCTGAATCATTTCGTCGTCTTGATGAATACCCGCAACCACCGTGGGTTCGATGAAGAAGCCGTCGCTGCCGACCTGAGAGCCGCCCGCCACCACCGACGCGTGCTTGGGGGTGCGGCCCAGGATTCCCGTCACCCGCTCGAACTGAGCGCGGTTGTTGACGGGACCGAAGAGCGCG
>DATKSO010000038.1:0-2408 GCA_035531635.1 Acidimicrobiales bacterium
CGGTCCCGCCGGCACCGGCGTGTAACTCCACGATCGCGTCGTTCGCGTCATAGGGCCCGCTGAAGAGACTCTGGGTCTCGAGCGCGGCGATCTTATGTTCGAGATCGCTCACGGTGGATGAGAGTTCATTGAGTAACGACCAGTCGACGTCACCGGCGGTCATGGACTCGCGAGAGAAATCGGCCAGGACCAATGAGTCGTCGAGGGCGCCGCGCAGTTCGTCGAAAAGTTCGAGGTCGTTCGAGAGACGCCCGAGTTCGGTCGTCACGGCCCGAGCGCGGTCCTGGTCGTCCCATAAGTTCGGGTCGGCTACGAGCTCACTCAAGACCAGGTGTCGCTCTCGGCTGATGTCGATCTTCAGATACTCGCGCGCCGCGCCCCATCTCGATTCAAGGTCCTCCAGGGTGCTGAGGGCCTCACGAAGGGCGTTTTCGGCCTTAGGGTCGGCCATGGCACTGCTTGAACTTCCGACCCGAGCCACACCAGCACGGCTCGTTGCGTCCGATCTTGTCGCCCTGTTTCGGCAGCGGCTTTTTCGTCGGTCCGTGCGCCGGCAGTTCGGCGGCACCGGGCGCCACGACGTTGGCATTCGTCACCGCACCCTCTAAGCCGTCGTCTTCTTCGGCATCCTCGAGGTTTTCGATGGCGGAGGCTTCAACGTGGGTGATGTAACGCACGTAGTCGCTGTCGACGGCCTCGAGAAGGTGCTCGAACATCAGATACCCTTCCTTTTGCCACGCCGTCAGGGGATCCTGTTGGGCTACCTGGCGAAGGTGGATGCCATCGCGCAGGTAGTCCATGTCCGACAGATGGTCGCGCCAGCGCTGGTCGAGAATCTGGAGCATGACGTCGCGCTCGATTTCCTTGGCGGTCTCAATGCCGCCCGGGTAGTCTTCGCACTTCTTCTCGTACTGCGCCACGGCCTCTTCGACCACCACCGCCACCACCTCGTCGCGGTCCTCGTAGACTCCCAACGTCTCGGACGTCAACTGCGTCGGATAGAAGGTCTGCAGATCGACGAGCAGCGAGTTCAGGTCCCACTCCTCGGGGAACTCGCTCTCGAGACGGCTCTCGACCGTGTTGGTCAACTGCTGCTCGATCAGGACGATGGTCGCGTCGTGAATGTCCTCGCCGTCGATGACCTGCTGACGTCGCCCGTAGATGACCTTGCGCTGCTCGTTCATCACCTCGTCGTACTTGAGGACGTCCTTGCGGATCTCGGCGTTGCGGCCCTCGACCGTGTTCTGAGCCCGCTCAATCGCCTTGGAGACCATCTTGGCCTCGATGGCCTCTCCCTCGGGCAGGGCGCGTTCCATCACCCACGAAACCGCCCCTGTGGCGAAGAGTCGAAGCAGCTCGTCTTCGAGCGAGAGGTAGAAGCGACTTTCGCCGGGGTCGCCCTGGCGTCCCGAACGTCCCCGCAACTGATTGTCGATGCGCCGCGAGTCGTGGCGCTCGGTACCAAGCACGTAGAGACCGCCCAGCGCGCGCACTTCGTCGCCTTCGACCTCGCAAATTTGGCGGAACTTCTTGAGTCCCGACTCGTAGGCGGCCTCGTACTCCTCGGTGCCCGGTGCAAAACCTCGACCCGCGGCGTCACGCGCGGCGAGCCCCTCAGCGTTGCCACCGAGGATGACATCAACGCCTCGACCCGCCATGTTGGTTGCCACCGTGACGGCGTGCTTGCGACCCGCCTGGGCGACGATCTCGGCCTCGCGGAAGTGTTGCTTGGCGTTCAAGACCTCGTGGGTGATGCCCGCCTTGGACAGCGCGCGTGACAACAACTCGGACTTCTCGACTGACGCGGTACCCAGCAGCACCGGCTGGCCACGGTCGCTGCGCTCGCGCACGTCCTCGACGATCGCAGCGAACTTGGCCTCCTCGGTCTTGAACACCAGGTCGGGTTGATCGACGCGCACCGACGGCTGGTTGGTGGGAATCGGCACCACCGCGAGGTTGTACGTGTTGCCAAACTCGGCCGCCTCGGTCTCGGCCGTACCGGTCATACCCGCGAGCTTCTCGTAGAGGCGGAAGTAGTTTTGCAGCGTCACGGTCGCCCAGGTGTGATTCTCCTCTTGGATGCGCACGCGTTCCTTGGCCTCGACCGCCTGGTGCAGTCCGTCCGACCAGCGGCGCCCCTCGAGGGTGCGTCCGGTGAACTCATCGACGATCTTCACCTCGCCCGCGTCGACGAGGTAGTCCTTGTCGCGGTGAAACAGTTCCTTCGCGCGCAGCGCCTGACCCAGTTGGTGCACGTAGTTCGTGGCCACCGCGTCGTAGAGATTGGTCACGCCGAGCTGGCGCTCGACCTTCTCAATGCCCGCCTCGGTGGGCATAACCGTCTTCTTCTCCTCGTCAACCTCGTAGTCGACGTCACGGGTGAGCGTGCGGGCAATCGAAGCGAACTG
>DATKSO010000039.1:0-5169 GCA_035531635.1 Acidimicrobiales bacterium
AAATCCGTCGGAACCTCGAAGATCGACTCGCCGCCGGCGTTCCGCTGACCTCGACGGTCCTCGGTTACGAGGACACCGTGCTTCCCCAGCTCGAGACCGCGCTCTTGGCCGGGCACGACATCATCTTGCTCGGAGAGCGCGGACAGGCGAAGACGCGCATCATCCGCTCCCTCGTGGAACTACTGGACGAGTGGCTGCCCGTCGTCGCGGGCTCGGACGTGCGCGACGATCCTTACGAGCCGATCTCCGCGTTCGCCATCGACCTCGTGAGGGACAAGGGCGACGAGACGCCCGTTCGCTGGGTCCACCGAAGCCAACGCTTCGCCGAGAAGTTGGCGTCGCCGGACACGTCGATGGCGGACCTCATCGGCGAGGTCGACCCCATCAAGGTGGCCGGAGGACTCTTCCTCGACGATCCCAAGGCCCTCAGCTACGGTCTCGTGCCCAAGTCCAATCGCGGCATCTTCGCGATCAACGAGTTGCCCGACCTCTCCGAGAGGATCCAGGTCGGACTGCTCAACGTGCTCGAAGAGCGCGACGTGCAGATTCGTGGCCACCTGGTTCGCCTCGACCTCGACGTGTTGGTGGTCGCGACCGCCAATCCCGAGGACTACACCAACCGAGGCCGACTCATCACGCCGCTGAAGGACCGCTTCGGTTCGCAGATCCGTACTCACTATCCCGCCGAAGTGACCACCGAGATCGAGATCATGCACCAAGAGGCGCGCGTGCCCACGTCCCCGGTACCCATCAAGGTGCCGTGGTTCATCGACGACATCGTCGCGCGCGTCAGCCACGTCGCGCGCCGAAGCCACGTGATCAGCCAGACCTCGGGTGTGTCCGTGCGGCTCTCGATCGCGAACTACGAAACGGTGATGGCGAACGCACTACGCCGGACGCTGCGCACGCGCGACGCCGTCGTGGTGCCGCGGGTCAGCGACCTGAGCGCCATGGTGCAGTCAACGCAGGGCAAGATCGAGTTCGACACCATGGACGACAGCGACGCCGACCAGGTGATCGCCGCGCTCGTGTCACTCGCTGTACGCCAGTGCTTCAGTGAGGTCCTCTTGGAAGAGGCGCCCGAGATCGTCGAGGCCTTCAACTCCGAAGCCATCGTGCACACCGGTGACGACCTGCCGGACGCCGACTACCTCGCGGTACTGGCGGCGATGCCCCCGCTGGAAGCGCCCGTCGGGCGAATCGCGGGGCCGAACGCCAGTGACGGTGAGAAAGCTGCGGCGATCGAGTTCGTGCTCGAGGGGCTGTACCTGACCAAGCGACTCGCGAAGGACGCCTCGGGCGCGAGGGCGCTGTACCGCTCTAGGAACCGGTAGTGCCGGTTCGCTACGGCTATCGCCGCTTCGGCGAAGGCGACGACTTCAACGACCTCGACGTCGAGGAGATGCTCGCGCACCTGGCGGACGACTTCATGGAGAGTGGGGACCTCGACGAGGCCATGGACCGCCTTCTGCGTGACGGCTACACCACCGAGGACGGCGAGCGCGTTGAAGGACTGAGGGACCTGCTCGATCGCACCCGCAAGAAGCGCCGCGAACTCGAGCAGCAAGGTGACCCCGACGGCGAGATGCAGCGCTACCGCGAGTGGCTCGAGGACATCGAGGCGCTCGAGACGAGGGAACTCGACGAGCTCATGGCGGACGCCGAGGCCTCGAACGACGAACGTCGTCAAGAAGTGACCCGAGACCTCGTCGATCAGAAGAGGATGCAACGTGAACTCATGAGCGACTCCCTCGCCGAACGCCTCGGCGAGTACCGCGACTACGAGTTCGTGTCGTCGAAGGCCCGCGAGGAGTTCGACGAGATGATGAGTGAACTCGAACGCGACGTGCTCGACACGTACTTTGAGAACTCCAAGGAGTTCATGGGTCGCCCCGACCCTGAAGAGCTCGCGCGCATGCGCGACATGATGGACGCGCTCTCGACGATGATCGAACAGGATCGTCGAGGCGATGAACTCGACCCTTCCTTCCGAGACTTCATGGAGAAGTTCGGTGACTTCTTTCCGGGCGCCGAGAGTCTCGAAGACGTCGTTCGCCAAATGGCCGAGCGCGCCGCCGCCGCTGAGGCGATGTTCAACTCACTGTCGAGCGAACAGCAGGGCGAACTGCGGGCGCTCTTCGACGAGATGATGCAGAACATGGAGCTCAACTTCGCCATGAACCGTCTGGTGTCGAACCTGCGCCAGGCGACGCCCGACATCGACTGGGGCCGCGCGCACCGCATGCGCGGTCAAGACGGCTCACCCTTTGCCCGCGCCGCCTCGGTCGCTGAACAGCTCGGTCAACTTAAGGGCCTCGAGGACTTCCTCGGTCAGAGTCACGCGGCCCAGGGGCTGCCCGAAGTCGACGTGGAGGCCGTTCGGCGCAACCTCGGCGACGACGCCGCGCGACACGTCCAACGTCTGCAAAAGGCGCTGCAAGGACTCAAGGATCAGGGTTTTATCGACCGCCAGAGCAATCGGCTGAAACTGAGCGCGAAGGGGATACGCAAGATCGGCCACATCGCGTTGCGCGACCTCTTCAACCAACTCCACGACTCACCGACCGTCGGGGCGCACCCCGTGGCGACACTCGCGCGAGGCGGTGACCGCGAAGAGACGGCGAAACCGTGGGAGCCGGGCGAGGCCTTCGCTCTGCACTTGCCCAAGACGTTGAAGAACGCGCTGTTTCGCCAAGGGCCGGGCACCCCGCTGCAATTGCACCCCGATGACTTCGAGGTGGAGGAGTACGAAGCGACGCGACGGTCGGCGACGGTGTTCGCCATTGACCTGTCACTCTCGATGGCCATGCGCGGCAACCTCGTGCCGGCGAAGAAGATGGTGCTGGCCCTCACACAACTGATTCGTTCGAAGTTCCCGCGCGACTTCGTCGCGGTCGTGGGCTTTGGCGAAACGGCGCAGGAACTGAAGATCGACGACATACCGGCCCTCACGATCGACTACAACTACGGCACCAACCTCCAGCACGCCCTGGCGCTCAGCCGCCACCTCCTGCGCAACGAACGCGGTGAACGCCAGATAGTGGTCGTGACCGACGGCGAGCCGACGGCTCACCTGACCGCCTCGGGTGAGCCCTTCTTTTCGTGGCCACCCGTGAAAGAGACGCTCGACAAGACCATGGCCGAGGTACTGCGCTGCACCAAGGCGGGCCTCACGATCAACACCTTCGCCCTCGATATCGAGCGCAGCCAGTTCCCCTTTGTCGAGCAAATCGCCCGTGTGAACGGTGGACGGCTCTTCTACACCGACGTCGACGACCTCGGGATCTACGCACTCGACGATTTCGTCAAGCACCGTCGAGCCAGCTAGGTCGAAGCTGCCCTCACCAGGGAGTTTGAGAATTCGATTTGCATTTTCCTTAAAACAACGCAACAATGACACCGTTGTAATTACATCGGTGGTAATTTCCGCCGACGGGGAGGATCGCCAGGTGGAAATCGTCGAACTGTTGAGCGGTATGGAAGATCGAGGCTGGCAGGCCCGGTCGAACTGCATGGGCGTGGACCCGGACCTCTTCTTTCCCGAGCGCGGTGCGTCCACCCGCGAGGCGAAAGAGGTCTGTCGCGGTTGCGTCGTGCGCGAGGACTGCCTCGAGTACGCGCTGGAGAACGGTGAGAAGTTCGGCATCTGGGGCGGGATGAGTGAGCGCGAACGTCGTCGACTCCGTCGGGCCCGGGCGATTGAACGTCGCGCGCAGGCCGGTTGACCGTCTACCCCAGTCGAGCTTCGATCGTCGTTTCGTAGTTCAGACCTAACGACTCCCACCGCGCGGGGTCTTGTGTTCGCAGCACCGCCTCGGGTAGGAGACCCACCAACTCCGCATGGTCGATAGCGCCACTCGGTACGAGGTTCGCGACTTCGTCGTAGACCGTTGACGGTCCGACGACCAAGGGCTCAATCAGATTGAAACTGATCTGCGTGAACGCGCCGACGTCGAAGGCGAGCGCACGAACCTCGCGACGCCGAAGTGCTGTGGCGACGGCCCTTCCTTCATCGAGCGAGATACCGCGCACGCAGAGATTCCACGCTACGAGTACGCCGCGCGCGCCGAGCGCGCTGGCGCCCCAGCGAGCGTCGGGAATCTGCGGACCGAGGTCGGGGGACAAGGTTCGAAACGCCCCCCGACGAACGTCCGGCAGGGTTCGACTGGAACCGTGGTCGAGCGGTCCGTAGAGAAAGACGGGGAGACCAAAGGTCGTCGCCAGCCAGGCGGCGGTCTCGTCTCGAAGCGCCACGGCCCCGGGAGCGTCAGCGTCGTCGAGGGCCACGAAGGGCACGACGTCGAGGACCCCGAAGCGCGGGTGCACGCCGACGTGGTCTCGGAGGTCGAGGGCGTCCAACGCAGTGCTCGCAAGGGATTTCACGTCGCGGCGCAGCTCGTCGCGGTCGTTGATCAACGTGAAGACACTGCGGTTATGCGTGGCGTCTCGGTGACGGTCTCGCAACGAATCACCAGCGGCGGTGCTCAACGTGTCTAATTCGTCGAGGCGTCGCCCCTCGGAGACGTTGACGACGCACTCGAACAAGAGGTTCGCTTAGTGAAGGTCGCGGTTAAACAGGCGCACCCGACGACGTTCGCGAAGTAGGCGGCGGCGCTCGCGCTCACTCTTGCCACCCCACACGCCGTGATCGATGTGATTGTCGAGTGCGTAAACGAGACATTGACTCGCAACTGGACACGTGACACAGATTCGCTGGGCGATGATGACGCCCACGCCGTCACGGGGAAAGAAGGTCTCTGCCGGATACTCGCGACACTTTCCGTCGGCCATCCATTCGGTACTCATACTTACCTCCTTCCTTCCTACCTACCTACCTACCCTTACTTCTACACTCAGAGTAGCGATGTTGCGCGTCACCTAGGGCCACTGTTAGTTTGCGTGTTCACGAGGATTTCGTGACTTATAAGTGGCTTAGAGAACGTTACGCGAAGTCCAGTAGAATGGCCAAAGTACGTGCGTTCGTAACGCAACCGTAAGGAGTCTCGTGAGCCAGGTCCCCTCAACAGAAGTCATCGAGGTCGTCGACCCGGTGGGTCACGTCCAAGTCATCTACCTCGGTCCGGTCGCCCCGCACTGGGAGTGCCGCATGGTCTTCGGTGACGAAGAGCAGATCCAGGCCTTCGTCGACCGCGTCGACGCCCGCCTACG
>DATKSO010000040.1:0-5081 GCA_035531635.1 Acidimicrobiales bacterium
GATGACGATATTGGCGCCACCGCGCAGTCCTGAGGAGACGCCGGTCGTCAGGTACAGAACTGCGAACGTCGCGACCACCGCGACCCCGAGGGTCCAGGATCGTCGCCGCGAACGGTCCGTGGCCACGCGTTAACGAGAAGGGCTGGTCTTCAACATGCGCGCGAAGACGTCAAGTTCTTCGAGACACATCCCACTGCCGAGCGCAACGCAGTTGAGAGGATCGTCCGCCACGATGATGGGCATGTTGGTCTCGTATTCGAGCCGAGCCGCGAGGCCCGCCAAGAGCGCGCCGCCACCGGTGAGGACGATGCCCTGTTCCATGAGGTCAGAGGAGAGTTCGGGTGGCGTGCGGTCGAGGGTGACCTTCACGGCGTCGACGATGGCCTGAACGGGCTCTTCGATGGCTTGACGAATCTGTTCGGTGGAGATCACGACGGTCTTCGGAAGACCCGTCACGAGGTCGCGCCCGCGAATCTCGGCGCGCAACTCCTCCTGCAGTGGGAAGGCCGATCCAAGTTGGATCTTGATCTCTTCGGCCGTACGTTCACCGAGTGCGAGTTGGAACTCCTTCTTCACGTACGCAACGAGTGCTTCGTCGAGTTCGTCTCCGCCAACGCGAATCGACTGACTCGTCACGATGCCACCGAGTGAGATGACGGCGACCTCGGTGGTGCCGCCACCAATGTCGACGACCATGTTGCCGGTCGGTTCGTGAATCGGAAGTCCCGCGCCGATCGCCGCAGCCATGGGCTCTTCGATGATGTAGGCCTTTCGCGCGCCTGCGAACTCCGCGGCTTCCATTACGGCGCGTTGTTCGACGCCGGTGATGCCCGACGGAACGCAGATCACCATGCGGGGTTTTGCGAAGCGGCGTTGGTGGACGCGGTGGATGAAGTAGCGCAACATCTTCTCGCAGATCTCGAAGTCCGCGATGACACCGTCCTTCAGTGGACGAATGGCCTGGATGTTGCTCGGCGTACGTCCGATCATGCGCTTCGCCTCGGCGCCCACGGCGAGCGGCTTGCCGTCTTTGACGTCGACCGCGACCACGGAGGGCTCGTTCAGGATGATGCCGCGGCCTCGAACGTACACCAGGGTGTTCGCGGTGCCGAGGTCGACCGCCATGTCTCGACCCAAAAGTGAGAAACGTCCATCAGCCATAGATTCCCTTTATTGAGGCGTGAGACTCCTCGCGCTTGGCTCCAAGGCTAGGGCAAGATGGTGCTACTGAACCAGTTGCCGGCGCTAAGCCAACTCTGGGAAGAAAATCGCGATCTCTCGCTTCGCGGCCTCGCTCGAATCCGAACCGTGTATCAAGTTCGCGGCCATGTCGATCGCAAGGTCACCACGGATGGTCCCCGGCGCCGCGTCAGCGGGATTCGTCGCGCCGATCACGGTGCGAACCACTCGCCACGTGTCGTCCGGACCTTCGACGACGACGACTAACGCCGGTGCGCTCGTAATGAAGGCGACCAATCGCTCGAAGAAGGGCTTTCCCTCGTGTTCGGCGTAGTGGCGCGTCGCGGTCTCCTCGTCGATGGTCCGCAGTTCTGCTGCCACGAGGCGCAGTTGTCGACGTTCGAGGCGCGCGAGGACCTCGCCCGCGAGACCACGCTCCACCGCGTCGGGTTTCACGATAACCAGTGTTCTGTTCACGCCAGGCAATCTAACAGTCCTACGACGTGTGTCGAGACGCGACGTGCAACACTTCACCGCGAACTTCGGCGACGAGGTACAGGCTTCCCGCGACGACGATGAGGTCATCGTCGGTCGATCGTTCGCGCGCGTGCGCGAGTGCGGCCTTCGCGCTCGGATGCTCGAAGGCGACTGCGCCGTGTCGTCGAAGTGCGTCGGCAACTTCACCGACCGGAACTGCTCGCGGTGAGCGCGGAGCGCAGCAGTGAAACTCACTGAAGCCGGCGCCGACGAGCGGCGTGACCATATCGTCGACGTCGCGACCGGTCAACATTCCAATCACGCATCGGCGCTCGCCGCGCACGTCGAACGCTCCGTCCAACGTCGCGACCAGCGCACGTACGCCGGCGGGGTTGTGCGCGCCGTCGACTACGATCATCGGATTTCTCGCTATAACTTCCGTTCGACCAGGCATTTGAGTATGGGCGAGGGTGGAGGTGACGACGGCTTCGCCGAGTGCTCGTCCCAAGAATGCCTCGGCCGCCACGACCGCAGTCGCGGCGTTCACGCCTTGATGGATTCCGTGCAACGAGACGAGTACCTCTTCGTAAAGATCGAAGGGCGTCTTCAACGTGATTGCTCGACCTCCGAGTGCGAGCTCGTTCTCTTCGAGTTCGAAGGTGTCGCCGAGAAGCCACAGAGCCGCGCCAAGTTCTTGCGCTCGTCGCTGCGCGACCTCGACGACGATGGCGTTCGTCGTCGCCACGATAGCGACGCCGTCGGGGCGAAAGATGCCCACTTTGTCCGTTGCGATCGCGCCCACCGTCAGACCCAGTACGGCGGTGTGATCGAGATCGACGTTCGTCAAGACCGAGACGTCCGCGTCAATGACGTTGGTTGAATCCCACGTGCCGCCCATGCCAACTTCGATGACGCCCACGTCTATGCCTTCGTCTGAGAAGTGCAGCAACGCCGCCACCGTGAGCAACTCAAATCGCGTCAAGACGATACCGGTCACCGATTCGACGTCGGAGAGCCGTTCGAGCACGCCGATCAGTGATTCGTCGTCGATGGGCGTGGCGTTCATGGCGATACGTTCGTTGAGTGCGTGCAGATCGGGACTCGTAAAGGTCCCCACTCTCAGTCCCGTCGCCTCCAAGAGCGCGCTGATGATCGTGGTCGTCGTACCTTTTCCGTTCGTGCCGGTGACGTGGATGGTCGGATAGTCGCTTTGGGGATCGGCGAACTGGGCCAGGGTGTCGCGGATGGGTTGCAGGGTGGGGACGGGTTGGCGGTTGGGCGCAACTCGCTCGTAGTCCACGTGCGATTCCAGCCAGCGCAACGCCTCAGCGTACGAAGCGAAGCGCACGGTTTAGCTGGCGCGACGGGTACGCGTCGCCGCCTTTCGCATTTCGTAACTCGGTGGTTCGTGCTGGCGAACTGACGCCGCCGTCACGACACACTTCACCACGTCGCTGCGACCGGGCACGTCGTACATCGGCTCTAACAACACGTGCTCGAGTATCGATCGAAGTCCCCGAGCCCCCGTCTGACGTTCGAGCGCGAGGTCGGCGATCGCCTCAAGCGCGTCGACTTCGATGACGAGTTCCACGCCGTCCATCGCGAGAACCTGCTGGAACTGCTTCACCAGTGAGTTCTTCGGCTCGGTCAACACCTTGATCAACATGTCACGATCGAGCTGCTGCACGGCACTGACGATCGGCAGGCGTCCGATGAACTCCGGTATGAGTCCGAACTTGACCATGTCCTCGGGAAGCACGTGACGGAAGAGTTCGATGTCGCCACCGCGACGGGACTGCACCGGCTGATTGAAGCCCATTGACTTCTTGCCCAAACGTCGTTCGATGATCTCCTCGAGTCCGGCGAACGCCCCACCGCAGATGAACAAGATGTTCGCGGTGTCGATGTTGATGAACTCCTGGTGCGGATGCTTGCGCCCTCCTTGGGGCGGAACGCTCGCGACGGTACCTTCGAGAATCTTGAGCAGCGCCTGCTGGACGCCTTCACCCGACACGTCACGGGTGATGGAGGGATTCTCGGCCTTGCGAGCGATCTTGTCGATCTCGTCGATGTAGATGATGCCGCGTTCCGCGCGCTTGACGTCGAAGTCCGCCGCGGAGAGCAGCTTCAACAAGATGTTCTCGACGTCTTCGCCAACGTAGCCAGCCTCCGTGAGGGCCGTCGCGTCAGCGATCGCGAAGGGCACGTTGAGCATCCGAGCCAACGTCTGGGCGAGGAAGGTCTTGCCGCAGCCCGTCGGGCCGAGCAGGAGCACGTTGGACTTGGCGACCTCGACGTCCTCGTCGTGCAGTGGACCGGTCTGGATCCGCTTGTAGTGGTTGTAGACCGCGACGGCGAGGATCTTCTTCGCGTCGACTTGACCGATCACGAACTCGTCGAGGAACGCGGAGATCTCGCGAGGGGTGGGCAGTTCGTCGAGGATGAACTCGGGACGGTCGCCAAACTCGTCGGCAATGATGTCGTTGCACAGATCGATGCACTCGTCGCAGATGTACACGCTCGGACCCGCGATCAGCTTCTTGACCTGCTTTTGGCCCTTCGCGCAGAAACTGCACTTTATGAGGTCGCTGCCTTCACCGAATTTTGCCACGGGCTCCCCCCGAACGTACCTACGCCGTGACCCATCCTACGGGCCAGCGCCGAAAAATCGGGGTACCTACGCGCGAGACGTTATAACTTCGTCAATCAGGCCGTATTCCACGGCCTCTTCGGCGCTGATGATGAAGTCACGGTCCGTGTCCTTATTGACGCGCTCCACCGACTGACCAGTGTCGGCGGCGAGCATCGCGTTCAACATGTCCTTCATCCGACGGATCTCACGCGCCTGAATCTCAATGTCCGACGCCTGTCCCCCGACGCCACCCCATGGCTGGTGGAGCAGCACGCGCGCGTGCGGCAAGGCGTACCGCTTACCCTTCGAACCGGCGCCGAGCAGGACCGCGGCCGCGGACGCGGCCTGGCCGAAACAGAACGTCGACACGTCGGGCTTGATGTACTTCATGGTGTCGTAAATAGCGAGAAGTCCCGTGATATCGCCACCGGGTGAGTTGATGTAGAGGTTGATGTCCTTCTCGGGGTCCTCTGACTCGAGGAAGAGCATTTGAGCGCAGACCAAGTTGGCGATGGTGTCGTCAATCGGCGTGCCGAGGAAGATGATGCGCTCGCGCAGTAGGCGGCTGTAGAGGTCGTACGCCCGCTCGCCACGGTTCGAGGATTCTACGACCGTGGGGACGAGGTAGTTCTGAGCTCGGTAGTTATCGTTCACTCCACTACCTTAGGCGTCGAGGTCCTCAGATTGATCCGTCTTGAGGAGCGCTCGGTCGATCTCGACGCCCTCGGGGTCCACGTAGGTGACGTTGTCGGTCAGCCACCGAGACGCCTTCATCTTGGCCACTTCGGCGCGG
>DATKSO010000041.1:0-4463 GCA_035531635.1 Acidimicrobiales bacterium
TTGAAGCGGTTGCGCCTGAGTCCGTTGCCCTCGCACGTGCTGGTGGTGGCGATCTTCGTCAGCACCGCGATCGTGTCCCTCGTGCAGATAGTGCTCTTGCTCGCCATCGGCCGCTACGGCTACTCGGTGCACTTCCCTGTCTCGTGGGCCTCCTTCGCCCTTTCGTTGCTCGTGGGCATCGTTTGTTTTTCGGCGATGGGCGTCGCCATCAGTACCGTCATTCCGAACCAGGAGACCGCCGGGCCCGTCACCAGCATCGTCTTCTTCGTCTTGCTGTTCTTGGCGGGTCTGTGGTTCCCGCTCTCTCGCCACTCCGGACTCGAGAAGTTCTCGAACTACTTTCCCGTGCTTCATTTCATTCGAGCCGTGGACGCGCCCTTTGAGTTCCGCCCAGGCGTCTCGCCGTGGGCGTGGCACGACCTCTTGGTCATCGCGCTGTGGGGAGCTGGCTCGGTGATCGTGGCCATTCGCAAGTTCAAGTGGGCGCCGCGACGTAGTTAGCGCGCGACGTGGCCAAGCGCCGACGCTCGAAGAGACGGCGTCACGCGGGCCACCTTGAGAGCGTCCGAGAACTGCACGACGACCGGGACGTGCCTAAGACTTCGCTCAGTCCCGCGCGGCGTCGACGGAAGAAAGTCGAATAGTTTGAATTGCAGGCGTTGCCGTCGAGATTTCGCCACGGCGGCGACCCCCAAAGGAGAGAGCTGTGAGTTCACCTGCTGCACCGGAGACCGTCGCGCCAGAGGTGACCTCTGGAGACGCGAAGAACCATCGGAAGGGACTGGGCTCGCTCTTCTTTGTAGCCCTCGCGGTGGCCGTCGTGCTCTCAGGTGTTCTCGCCTACGTGGCGATCCGTAATCACAACGCACCGCAGAACCCCCAGAGTCTTCGCGTGTCAGGTCTACCCGCGAGCGTGTCGACGTCACTGGCGAACCTGATGTCGCTCTCTCCCGTACCACACACGCTGGCACCGAACTTCACTCTGGTCGACCAAAACGGCAAGACGATGTCGCTCAAGAGCTTCCGCGGCCGAAGCGTCGTGCTGGAGTTCATGGATCCCCACTGCGTGGACATCTGTCCAATCGTCTCGCAGGAGTTCGTCGACGCGTACCACGACCTCGGGACGAAGGCGTTGGGCGTCGTGTTCATGGCCGTGAACGTGAATCAGTACTACCACTCGGTCGCCAACGTCGCGAAATTCTCCGCTGAGCACCAACTGAATACGATCGCGTCGTGGCACTTCTTCACGGGTCCCGTGCCCACGCTCAAGTCGATTTGGAACGCGTACGCCATTGCGGTGAGCGCGCCGAAGCCCACCGCCGATATCGTGCACACGTCGATCGTGTTGTTCATCGGTCCCGACGGACGCAAACGTTACGTCGGTGTGCCCTCCGATCAGCGCAACGCCATGGGTCACGCGTTCCTCCCGTCGGGCCAACTCTCGAAGTGGGGAAAGGGCATCGCTCTCGTCGCGCAGAGCATGGGCAAGTAGCCAGCGAGCGCGTTTCGCGCCATGTCGATACGCGGACCGCGCCCGCGTCACCCGGGCCGGGGATCGCGCGAATGGGTCGAGAGTAGATCGGCCACGCGGGCCGCCCCAAGGGATCGACCCTGAGCCCGTTCACTTCGTCGACCGTCACTGTAGGTCCGAGTGAGAGATGTGATGATGGAGGAGACGCGAGTCCTGACGGAGGGGAGGTTGTCGTGAGCATCTACGCGGACCACGTTTTACCGAGACTCCAAGACAAGGTCATGAAGCGCAAGGAAACGCATGACGTACGACGGCGGGTCTGTTCGGGGCTCGCCGGTGAGGTCGTCGAAGTCGGCTTTGGCACCGGGCTGAACGTTCCCTACTATCCGACGGTCGTAACAAGAGTCCTCGCCATCGAGCCGTCTCGCGTCTGCTTCCGACTCGCCAAAGAGCGCATCGCGGCCTCGACCGTTCCCGTAGAACTCGCCGGGCTGACCGGCGAACACATAGATCTGCCGTCGGAGTCGATCGACGCGGTTCTCTCTACGTGGACGATGTGCACGATCTCCGATCTCGAGGCGGCGCTCCGAGAGCTTCACCGAGTGCTGAAACCAGGTGGCTCCGTGCACTTCGTGGAGCACGGCCACGCGCCCGACGCCACGACGGCCCGGTGGCAACGACGAATCGAACCACTCAACAAGAAACTCGCTGGCGGGTGTCACTTGACACGCCGGGTTCCCGAGTACCTCGAACAGGCCGGCTTTGTGATCGAGCATCTCGACTCGTACTACTTCGACGGCGAGCCCAAGCCGTTTGGCTACACGTTCGAGGGTCGGGCGCTGAAGGTGTAGTGCCGGCGGGGCGTCACGTTATCTAGGCGCTGACGTTGGTATTGAGAAATCCAAGGTCGAGCCGGCAACTCTTCGCTACTGTAATGCGGGAAGTCGAGATCCCAAGATCCTGAGAGGGAGGTACCCATGAGCGGTGTGCGCGTGTTGGTCGGTACAAAAAAAGGTGCGTTTGTTCTGACCGCCGACGGTCAACGCAAGGACTGGACCGTGAATGGTCCGTTCTTCGAAGGTTGGGAGATGTACCACGTCAAGGGTTCGCCCGTCGACCCGAATCGGATCTTCGCGTCACAGTCGACGGGTTGGTTCGGACAGATCGTCCAACGATCCGACGACGGCGGCGCGACGTGGGCACCCGTCGGCAACCAGTTCCAGTACGACGGCGTACCGGGCACGCACCAGTGGTACGACGGCACGCCGCACCCGTGGGAGTTCGCGCGCGTCTGGCACCTCGAACCCTCGCTCAGCGATCCCGACACCATTCTCGCGGGTGTCGAGGACGCGGCCCTCTTTCGCTCGACTGACGGTGGCGACAGCTGGGCGGAGCTGTCGGGACTTCGCAACTCCGAGTCCGGATCGTCGTGGCAACCCGGCGCCGGTGGCATGTGCTTGCACACCATCATCGTGAGTCCGAACGATCCCGAGAGGATCCACATCGCCATCTCGTCGGCCGGTGTCTTTCGTACGGACGACGGTGGTAAGACGTGGACGCCAAAGAACAAGGGCCTGCACTCCGAGGGAATTCCGGACGGTGACGCCGAGGTCGGACACTGCGTGCACCGCATCGCCTTGCATCCGTCGCGCCCCGACACGCTGTTCATGCAGAAGCACTGGGACGTCATGCGAAGCGACAACGCCGGTGATTCGTGGACCGAGATAAGTGGGAACTTGCCTACTGACTTCGGCTTCACCATCGACGTGCACGCGCACGAGCCAGAGACCGTCTACGTCGTGCCGATCACGAGCGACTCGGTGCACTATCCGCCAGAGGGGAAGCTTCGCGTGTATCGCAGCACGACCGGTGGCAACGAGTGGGAGCCACTCACGAAGGGCCTCCCGCAGGCGAACTGCTACGTGGACGTGTTGCGCGACGCCATGGCCGTCGACTCGCTCGACTCGTGTGGCGTGTACTTCGGCACCACGGGGGGACAGGTCTACGCCTCGTCGGACGCCGGTGACAGTTGGGAGCCCATCGTGCGCGATTTGCCCTCGGTCCTGTCGGTGGAAGTCCAGACGCTGGCATGATCCGGGTCGTCCTCCCGGCCCACCTGAAGACCCTCATCAACGACCGTCGAGAGATCAAACTTGAGGTGCAAGGCGAGGTTACGCAGCGCTCCGTCCTCGACGCGCTCGAGGCCCGCTTTCCGGTGCTGCTCGGGACCGTTCGTGATCCCGCCACCCAGAAGCGCCGTTCGTTCGTCCGCTTCTTCGCGTGCGAAGAGGACCTGTCGCACGAATCGCCCGACGCGCCACTGCCGGAGCAAGTCGTCTCTGGCGCTGAGGTGTTCTACATCGTGGGGGCGATGGCGGGCGGCTAGCCAGACGGGTCAGCGAAATCATCCTTCACCTACGCTCGGTCCATGAACTTCGCCGCCAAGATACTCATCGTTTCCGATTCTGCGTTCACGAGGGTACGCGAGGATTTGACCGGTCCTCTACTGACGGCGCAGCTCGAAGAGGCGGGATTCGACGTCGTCGAAACCTTCGTCGTTCCTGACGGTGAGGAGTCCGTCGCGCTCGCGCTGCGATCAATCGTCGAGGAGTTCAGTGGACTCATCGTCACCTCAGGGGGCACCGGCTTCTCCCCTCGAGATCAGACCCCCGAGGGAACGTTGCAAGTACTCGAGCGAGAGGCGCCGGGGCTCAGTGAGGCGATGCGGCTGGTGAGTCCCCTCGGACGCCTCTCGCGAGCACGAGCCGGCACGGCGGGAAGCTGCCTGATACTGAACTGCCCGGGTTCACCGAAGGGCGCCGTCGAATGTCTTGGCGCCGTGCTGGACGTCATCCCGCACGCGTTGGCACTTCTCCTCGAAGAGAGCGCGCCTCACCCGCCCGATATCGGTGGCAGCACCGCAACCTCGTCGTAGGACTCGACCGCGGCGTCTCGCGCTGCCGGCTCGCCGTTCAGCCACACCTGGCTGACG
>DATKSO010000042.1:0-5078 GCA_035531635.1 Acidimicrobiales bacterium
GTCCCACACTGAACCCATGGGACGACCGATCGGCAACGTCACTGTCCCTAAGAACGAGTACTTCATGATGGGTGACAATGAGCCGGCCTCGTGTGACAGTCGGTACTGGGGCGACGTCCCGCGCTCCAGCATCATCGGAAAAGCGTTCCTCCGGATCTGGCCACTCGGACGATTCGGCTTTCTCTAGGTCCTCAGCGATCGCGACAAGATACTTCGTACCTCGTCACTAACTCGTCGTCTCACTTTCACGCACCTCTCATCAACGTCATCCACACCGCGTACGACGCGCTTACGACAAGCGGTGCGACTTGAAGAACGACCACATGAGGGCGTTCGCGCTCAGGGCGTTTGACTGTGGACCGAGATACGCCGTGTACGCCGAAGGAAGCGTCGGACCACCGGGCCACTCGTGACCTTCGCCCCCGACTTCGTATAGATCAACACTGGCGCCCCCGTCGCAACGCGTGTACGCGGTAAGTGTCACCGTCGAATACGGTGTCGAGACGGCGGCTTTCGTCGCGCAGTGATCTTGTTTTGCCCAGTCCTTGGCCGCGTCGGCGACCGAGTACGTCCAGTACGTCTGGCCGTGGCCGGCGAAGGGATCGATGTCGTCGGCTGATCCGTGAAAGGCGATGATCGGAACCGCCCTCGTCGTAGGACACGTCGAGGGGCGTCGCAGGCCACTCACGGGTGCGACGGCCGCGAAGACGGATGACTCATCGCAGGCCAGTTGGCTCGCCTCGCGTGCACCACCAGAGAATCCCGTCGCGTACACCTCGTTCGCGTTAACGCAGTAGTCGTGCTCGAGGATGCCGACGAGGGACGTGAGAAATTTGACGTCGTTCGCGGCGCCCGAAGGGACAGGGCGCCCGCCGATGAGCGCAACGCCCGGCACGTTCCAATCGAAGCCGGCGCCGTCAGGTATGAGCCCTTGCGGGTACGCCACGATGAAGTCATCAGCGTTCGCGGTGGCGTCCATGTCGGTGAACTTCTCTTGGGCGTGCGCCGTACTTCCACTCCCGTGAAGGTTGAGAACGAGCGCCACCTTCGTCCCCGCGGTACCGCTCGAAGGAACGTGGACGATGACGGTTCGGTGATGTCCGCCCACGTTCAGCGACAACGTCGTCGATCCGAGCGACGACGTCCCACACCCCGTCGCGCGCGCAGAGACCGCACCCACCGGCACCGACTTTGCGACGACGATCACGGACAGCGCGGACACCAGGGTGACGACGAGGGTTGCGCCCCTCAACAGTTTCGCCCCACCAGTGCCTCGTTCGAGTCCGTTCGCGGTCATGACTCCCCGTTCTCAACGACCTTCTGCCATCGTGGCACAGATCGAACAATTACGCAACTCTGTTGCCTAATTGCTACGCTGGCCAGGTGTCGACACGGCCCCTCGCCCACGCACCCTTCGGTGACGTGTTGGCCCTCGCACGCGAGAGCTGGGTTCGCGAGATGGCCCGTCGACTCGCCCAGCTCGGGTTCAACGACTATCGCCGCAGCGACGCCCTCGCCGTTCGCTGGCTCGTGCGCGGCGCGCTCCCGCTCAGCTCGTTCACGAGAGCACTCGGTGCCTCTCGTCAGGCGGCTCGCAAGGTTGTAGCAGGCCTCGTCGAACGCGACCTCGCGCTTCTCCTCGTCGACCGCAACGACACGCGACGAAAGAACATCGTCCTCACGGCAGAGGGTCGCACGTACGCCCACGCCGTCATCGACGTCGTCCACGCACTCGACGAAACGTTGGTGGCGAAGATCGACCCGGTGAAACTTGACTCGGCCCGTGACGTGCTCGCGTTCGTAAAGGACACCTTCGGGCTCTAGCGTGGGAGCGTCAACGAAAGGGAGTCACCGTGAGATTACTGATTGTGGGCGGAACGTCGTTCGTGGGACGCGCGATCTCGTGGTCCGCTTGGCACCAGGGCCACGAGGTCACCGTGCTGAATCGCGGTGTCACGCCCAACGACCTTCCCGAGAAGATTGAACGACTCGTTGGCGATCGCCAAGGCGATCTCTCGTCGCTAGCGAATCGGAACTTTGACGCCACGATCGACGCGATCGCCTATCGCCCGAGCGACGTTGAGCGTTTGGCGAACGCGCTCGAGGACCGCGGTGGTCACTACATTCAGATCTCGTCGATCTCGGCGTACGAAGAACCGCCGTTCGACGGCGCCACGGAGAGCGAGGTCACGTTGTGGGGTGACGACAAGTCCGATCCCGCGGCGCCGATCACCGATGAGACGTACGGGCCCCTGAAGGCCGCCAGTGAACGTGCAGGACTTCGGTACTTCGGCGCTGGCGCCACGATGGTGCGCCCCACTTACGTCATCGGTGCCTTCGACGCGACACTGCGCTTCCCCTACTGGGTCGAACGCGTTCGACGAGGCGGCGTCGTAGCGGTGCCGGGGCCTCGCGACATCAACATGCAGTACGTCGACGCGCGCGACCTCGCCAACTTCGTCGTTCGCGTGGCCGACGAGAGTCTCCAGGGCGCCTTTCACGTCGCGGGACCTCAGCCGGGCGATCACTTCTTCAACATGGTCGACCAGATCGCCTCGCACGTCGCTCCCGAAGGTACGACGTTGCGTGAGGTCAGTGCCGACAACGTCAGCGCGTTGAATCTCGATGACAAGTTCCCCCTCTGGAGCGGCGCGAAGAGCGAGACCGTCCTCGCGATGGACAGCGCCCTCGCGCAGGCGAACGGTCTCGACTTTCGTCCTCTTACTGACAGTGTCGACGACGTGGTGTCGTGGTGGGGAGAGAAAGCGTGGCCCCCACGGTGGCTGACCAGCGCCGATGAGGCTCAACTCCTCGACCGTTAGTCGTTCGCCAACGTGAGCGCGCCACTTCCTAGCGTGGCGAGAAGTCGCTTCGTCGAGTGCCGTGTGCGATTCGTCGAATCGTAGGAGGCACCGTGGAGTCCGTCACACTGAGTCGCGAAGTCCGCGACGACGTGGAGTCGGGTCGACTGGCTCACTTCACGACGATTGCGAAGGACGGTCGCCCGCACACGACCATCGTGTGGGTCGGTCTCCACGGTGACGACGTCGTCGTCGGGAAACGCACGAGCGATCAGAAGATCGTCAACATCAGGCGTGACGAGTGGGTCTCACTCTCGATCGAGGCCGAGGGAAGCCAGTGGGGCATGCAATACCACCTCATCATCGAAGGAAGCGCTCGCGTCGTCAACGGCGGAGCGCCGGCGCTCTTACGGGCGTTGTCGCGGCGCTACGTCGGTCCGGGCACGGTGTTTCCGCCCACGCCCAACCCACCCGACGGCTTCGTCATTCACGTCACCCCTACGAGGGTGCGCGGGCTCGGACCCTGGTCGCCGATGCCGGGGGCCTAGTACACCCGAGCATTGCCTGACGACACGAGGGATTTGTCGGTAAGAATCGGGTTCGTTCGGACAGAAGAAGGTTATGGGCTCTGAAGACGAGGATCGCTTCGCTCGACTCGTACGCGAGCACTCGTCGGCAGTAGGTAACTACCTGCGCCGGCGCCTGTACCCGCTCACCGCGTCGGACCTCGATGATCTCGTCGAAGAGACGTACATCGTGGTGTGGCGCCGACTCGACAGCGTTCCCGAAGACGCCGAGCTGCCCTGGATGCTCGGCGTGGCGAGGAACGTGCTCAGAAACGCCCGACGCTCGAAGAATCGCCGTTCGGCCTTCGAGGCCACGCTGCCCCCCGTGGCCGACGGGGCCTCGGCCGAGGAACACGTCATCGCCGACACCAGCGTGCGTGACGCGCTCGCCGCGTTGAGCGACGACGATCGCGAAGTGTTGTTGTTGAACGCGTGGGACGGACTCGACACGCACGCCCTTGGCGCGTATCTCGTCATAAGCACTAACGCAGCGGCCGTGCGACTGTCTCGCGCGCAACACCGATTCCGCGAGCTTCTCAGTGCCGCGGAAGTCCACTGAAAGTTTTACGTGACGCGCGACAGGAACAAGGTAGGAAGACGAAGGAGTACCCGTGAGTGACTTTGAAGATCGTCTGGCCGCACTCGATCCCACGGCTGGCACTTCGTACCAACACCGAGATCTCGGCGCGCTCATTTCTCGAATCACGGCGCAACCCGTGACAAGGAAGGTCGGCCTGTGGCGCCGGATCGAACTCAAGCTCGCTGGCACCCTAGTCACGGGTGCTTTAGTGGGCGCAGCCACGGTGGCCCTGGTGCAGGGAGGAGCGAGCCTGCCCGTGCTCGCCATTCAAAACGCGGTTGGGACGACGGCGCCCAAGGCCTTCGGCGCGGCCGCGTCGGGCGCCATGCAGATCTACGCGAGGTTCAACTTCTCCGCCGGTCCGGGACTCACCGCGACGACGCCCACGAGTCCCTCCTATGAACTACAAGTCCCGAGCAGCGCCACGAGTGAAGCGTCTCGCGTCGCGGCCATCTTCGGCGTCACCGGTTCTCCCGTCAACGCGAGCGGAAGCTCTGACTGGTTGGTGACGGATTCATCGGGTGCCACCCTCGACTATTCGAACGTCGGCGTGCCCCAATGGACGTACACCAGCGCGACGTCCACGAACGCTTCGACCGCGGACTTGCCTAGTCAGGCGACGCTCGCCGGTGACGTGCAGCGTTACCTGAAGCTACTGGGCTACGGCTACACACTGTCGGCGCCGAGTTTCGGCACGACGACCTCGAGCAGCGACACCGGCACCGTGAACTCGACGAGTACCGAAGACGTCACCTACACGGTGGACGTGGCAGGCGTCAGCACCGACCAATCACTGAGTTTCTCGGTCGACGCGAACAACGACGTGGTGAGCGCCTCCGGCCCGGCGTTCGGCGTGGGTTCGACGACCAACTACCCCTTGCAGAGCCTCGCGGCGGGCGTCAGTGCCCTCAACGCAGAGCAGCAGAGCCGTTTCCCCACTACCGCACCGACGACGAGTACCCCGAGCACGGGGTCCGGTGCTGGCGCCAGTCCCGGCGCCGCGACCACGACGCCGACGACCCCCTCCGGTCCGCCCGTCGTCAACGTCACCCTCCACGCTGACTCCCTCACGCTCCAGACATACCAACTGACCGACGGCTCGCTGTGGCTCCTTCCGGTGTACAACTACAG
>DATKSO010000043.1:0-2267 GCA_035531635.1 Acidimicrobiales bacterium
TGGGAGCGAGTGGGCGAGTACCGCGACCTCATTTACGAAGTCGCCGAGGGCATCGCGCGGATTACGATAAATCGGCCGGAGGTTCGTAACGCCTTTCGTCCCCAGACCCTCTTCGAACTCGCCAACGCGTTCGAACGTGCGCGTGACGACGTGACGGTGGGCGTCATCGTGTTGACGGGATCGGGACCCGACGCGTTTTGCTCCGGCGGCGACCAGCGAATTCGTGGTGACGACGGCTACATGGGCGACGACGACGTCGCGCAGCACGGCGTGGGCCGTCTCAACGTCTTGGATCTTCAGATTCAGATCCGTCGTCTCCCTAAGCCCGTCATCGCCCAGATCGCTGGCTACGCGATCGGAGGAGGGCACATCTTGCACTTGGTCTGCGACCTCTCCATCGCGGCCGACAACGCGCGCTTCGGTCAGACCGGACCTCGCGTCGGCTCCTTTGACGGCGGCTACGGCTCGTCGCTCTTGGCCCGTACTATCGGCCTGAAGCGCGCGAAAGAGATCTGGTTCCTCTGTCGTCAGTACGACGCGGCGCAGGCGTTCGACTGGGGGCTCGTCAACACCGTCGTGGCCCTCGACGACCTCGAACGTGAGACCGTCGCGTGGTGTCGTCAGATCTTGACACTGTCGCCGATCGCACTGCGCATGTTGAAGGCCGGCTTCAACGCCGCCGACGACGGACTGGCTGGCGTGCAGCAACTCGCCGGTGACGCCACGATGCTCTTCTACATGTCCGAAGAGGGCCAAGAAGGTCGCAACGCGTACCTCGAGAAGCGAAAGCCTGACTTCTCGAAGTTCCCTAAGCGTCCATGATCGAGGCACCGGGAGTACAGCGACGCTGGGTCCTAGCGGCACGACCACGTACGCTGCCGGCCGCGGGCGTGCCCGTCGTCGTCGGTACCCTACTGATCCGTCCGCTGACTATCAATTGGCTGAACTCCATCCTCTGTTTGGTCATAGCGTTGGCGCTGCAGGTGGCGACGAACTACGCCAACGACTACTCCGACGGGATTCGCGGCACCGACGAGGAGCGCGTCGGTCCCTTTCGACTCACCGTGTCCAAACTCGTCGCGGCCAAGAGCGTGCGTAACGCCGCGGGGTTGGGTTTCGCCGTGGCTGGCGTCGCCGGGTTGTGGCTGGCGTCACGCACGTCGTGGTGGCTCGTGTTGATCGGCCTGAGCGCCATGCTGGCCGGCTGGTTCTACACCGGGGGACCCAAGCCCTATGGCTACTACGGCTTCGGTGAACTCTTCGTCTTCATCTATTTCGGCCTCGTGGCGACGGTGGGCACGACCTACGTCCAACACGGCACCATTCCGTCGCGCGCGTGGTGGATGGGTGTCGCGGTGGGTTTCATGGCCTGCGCGCTGCTCGAAGCGAACAACCTTCGCGACGTCGACGGCGACCGTGGCGTAGGCAAGAAGACGCTCGCCGCGCGGCTCGGTCGACGACGTGGCTCGTGGTTGTACGTGGCGTGCGTGGCGGGCATCGTCGTGGGTGTCGTCGGTGCTCGCGAGCTCGCCGTCGTCCTCGCGGTGGTCATCCTCTACCTGCCCGCGCTGCGTCTGGCGTTCTCTAAGAAACAGGGGCGTGAACTGGTCGTTCTGTTGCAGTACTCCGCGCGAGCACAGTTGGCCCTGGGCGCGTTGCTCGGCGTGCTGTTGACCTCGAACGCCTACTGGGGTTGAAGGCCCGAGATGAGCGTGGCGACCTCATCGGGCCGCTCGAGGTGCGCCGCGTGCCCGGCGTCGTCAATGAGCGACGCGGAGGCGTTCTTCAGTACGTCGCCCAGATGGCGCGCCTCGACGACGAACTTGGCGTCGTTGGCGCCAGCGACGATGAGGGTGGGCACGACTATCGACGCCAACTTCTCACCAAGCCAGGACTGGGTTCCCGTGCCGACCTCGCGCAGGGAGTTCGCGAGACCAACGGCGTCACCGCTTCGCGCGGCCCGCTCGAAGGGGTCCTCGGGGAGAGAAGCGAACAAGGGCTGCGCGAGCCATTCGTCGAGAAACGCCTGCGCGCCGATGAGTTCGACGTGATCGGCCAGGGCGTCGTCGCGCGCTCGACGTTCCGCTCGCTCGCCGTCGTCTCGAATGCCGAGGGTCGCGCTCAGCACGATGAGGGATGAGAGTCGCTCGCGGTGGCGTAGCGCGAAGTGCAGCGCGACGCGTCCGCCCATGGAGTAGCCGCCCAAGGTGAACGGTTCACTCGGCAAGGCGCGCGCGAGGAGGTCTGCCGTCTCGTCCAGTGACGCC
>DATKSO010000044.1:0-2840 GCA_035531635.1 Acidimicrobiales bacterium
TTGTGACGTGACGGCCTGGGTCTTTGAGACCTTCTTCGACTCGAGACGCTCGCGTTCGAGCATGTTCTTGAAGTCCATGTTGCCGCCCACGTTGAGCTGATACGTGTGGTCGAGGGTGAGTCCGCGGTCTTCGAAGAGCCGGGTGAGGACGCGGTGCACGATCGTGGCGCCGACCTGGCTCTTGATGTCGTCACCGATGATGGGCACCCCGGCGTCGGTGAACTTCTTGGCCCACACGGGGTCTGAGGCGATGAAGACGGGGATGGCGTTCACGAAGGCGACGCCGGCGTCGAGAGCGGCCTGCGCGTAGAAGCGCTGGGCCTGTTCCGAGCCGACCGGCAGGTACGCGACGAGCACCTCGGCCCTCGCGTCGCGAAGCGCCTGGGTCACGTCAACCGCCTCGAGGGGCGACTCCTCGATCGCGGCGCGGTAGTACTTGTTCAGTCCGTCCATGGTCGGGCCGCGAAGTACGGTGACGCCCAGCGAGGGAACGTCGGCGAACTTGATGGTGTTGTTCTGGCCGCCGTCGATGGCCTTGCCGAGGTCGTTGCCGACCTTGGAGGCGTCCACGTCAAAGGCCGCGACGAACTCGAGGTCGCTGACGTGATAGCCGCCGAGCACCACGTGCATGAGACCGGGGACGTGGTCGCCGTCCTTCGCGTCGCGGTAGTACGTCACGCCCTGGATGAGTGAACTGGCGCAGTTTCCTACGCCGGCGATCGCCACACGAATCTTCTTCATGGCTTTCCTTTCCTACTTCGCGTCGTTGGCGAAGGTTTGCTGATTACTGCGTTCTGTGGCTAACAAGTCGTCAATCCACGCGAGATCGAGCTCGACGCCCCGGGCGGCGTGTTCCATCACGCCGCGCGCGTAGTCGTCGAGTTCTTCGTTATGTGAGCCAGTTCGCACCTCGGCCAGGCGCTCCACGAGGTCGGTGCGGCGGCGCTCGAGGAGACTGACGCGGTGATTGGGAGTGAGGTACTTGGCGAGAGCCATGCGAAGCGAGAAGTTCTTGCCGTCGTCGAGGGTGGCGGGATCGCCGAGCAAGACAAGGAACTCTTGGCGGCCACGATCCGTGATCCGGTACACCTTGCGCCCGCGTCGACCGAGTCCGGTCGTCGCGCGAAGCGATCGAAGTGACGCGCGCTCACCTGACAGGGACCCCGTGGAGAGGGGACTCTGCCGTGGTGAAATGGGCGCGACGGCTTCGACGAGTCCGTGACGCTCAAGACGAGCGAGCGCAGGGTAGATCGATCCGAAGGAGACGTTGGCCCAGACGCCGAGCCGTTCTCGGAGTCGACTGCGAATCTCGTAACCGTGGTGGTCACGGTCCATCAGCAGTCCGAGGATGGCGATGTCTAACACGCGATTGAGTATATCAGCTCGATATATCGAACATGACGGACTGTGCTGTTCCTTTCATTTCGCCGGAGGTAAGGTCGCCGGTAATGGATAAGCGCTTCCGCACGAGCACGGCTAACGGAGCCGTTGTCGAGTTCGGACTCGTCCGACAC
This sequence comes from Acidimicrobiales bacterium, assembly GCA_035531635.1. Lineage (GTDB taxonomy): Bacteria > Actinomycetota > Acidimicrobiia > Acidimicrobiales > RAAP-2 > RAAP-2. The sequence continues at coordinate 1,515 of DATKSO010000044.1, forward strand.
GCGCTCCTCGCCAGGGTCGCGGCGGGCCAACTTCGCTACGAGGACATCTGTGACGCGCACCCCGAGCTCTTACGCGCGGCACGCAACATCGGTCGAAAGACCGGCGAGACGTGCCCGGTCTGCAGTGACGCAGAACTCGTCGAAGTGACGTACGTCTTTGGTGCGCGACTCCCGTCGGGCGGTACGTGTCCCTCGACGCGCGCGGAGTTGCTGAAGCTCGAGCGCCGAGAAGACCCCGTGCAGTGCTACGCGGTAGAGGTCTGCGTCGCGTGCTCCTTTCACCACCTCGTTCGAAAGTGGAGTGCCGGAAGTCACCGGGCGAGGCGCAGCGTGAACTACGTCAAAGAAGTGGGCGAATGAAGCTGACGGCGCCGGTGATCCGGGGACGCAAGCGCCGCGACGGAGCGACGCCCCTCGTGATGGTGACCGCGTACGACGAGCCCGGTGCGCGCTTCGCCAGTGCCGCGGGCGTTGACATGATCCTCGTCGGTGACTCACTCGCCAACGTCGTGCTCGGTCACGAGGACACGTTGCACGTCAGTGTCGACGAGATGTGCCACCACGTTCGCGCCGTCGCCGCGGCGAGACCCGACGTGCACGTCGTAGCGGACATGCCCTGGCTGAGTTACCACCTGAGTGTCGCCGACAGCGTGCGCAACGCGGCCTCGCTCATCCGCAGTGGCGCCGACAGCGTCAAACTCGAGGGCGGTCGAGTGCGACGCGACGTCGTTCGAGCAATCCTCGACGCCGAGATCCCCGTCATGGGGCACCTCGGCCTGACACCCCAGAGTGTGATGGCCTTTGGCGGCTTCAAGGTTCAGGCCAAGACCCGCGAAGCCGCGCAGCAACTTCAACTCGACGCGAAGGTCCTCCAGGACGAGGGCGTTTTCGCGGTCGTCATCGAAGGGGTGCCGAGCGTGGTGGGCACGCGGGTCACCGAAGGCCTGGAGATACCCACCATTGGTATCGGTGCGGGACCCGACACGGACGGCCAGGTTCTCGTCTTTCACGACCTCTTGGGACTGACGAAGGGGAAGCCCGCGAAGTTCGTTCGCCAGTACGCGAACCTCGGGCCGGTCATCACCGACGCACTTGCTCACTTTGCCGCGGACGTGCGAAACGGGGAGTTTCCTGGCCCCAGTGAGGTCTACGCCAACCCAGAGGACTTGTCCGACTAGCCCTAAAACGGCTCAGGCAGTAGACTTTCCTTCCCACACGTGTGGGGAAGTACCAATCGAACCCTGCTCTGTTTTCCGCAGAGCCCGACTAGTTCGGACCAGAGGGAAAGGAACCGGCCATGAGGCCCTATGAAACGATGATCGTGTT
>DATKSO010000045.1:0-2957 GCA_035531635.1 Acidimicrobiales bacterium
GAAGCTCGACGCCGTGTACGCGAGTGACCAAGTTCGCCAGCAGAACCTGGTATGGACCGCGACGCACGCGACCCTGGGTCCGATCGAGTTGCCGGGAAGTCCGCTGCGCTACGGACGCAACACCGTCGCGTTGCGCCGACCTCCGCCGACGCTCGGCGAGCACTCGCGTGAAGTTCGTTCCGAATTGGGCACCGAATCGACAAACCGTGAGACGTAGGAGGCCATCGTGACCTCGATGTCTCGACTCAGTCGTTCCGTGTCGCGAATGCAGTCGCAAACGAGTAAGCGGTGGCGACGTTCGACGAGATGGATTCACGACCGACGACGTCAGCGTCTCGCCTTCCCGCCCGCGACCACGCTGGAGACTGAAGTGCACAAGCACGGGGTCTTTGAGATCCGTCTCGTCGGCGGTGATCGCCGTAACGTGCTCGGACGCTCCACCATCGATCGGCTCGACGAGCTGGTGGCGAGCCCGCCAGTGGGTACGAGGGCGATCGTCATCACGGCCGCTTCGCCGGACTTCTGTGCTGGGTACGACCTCGTTGAGGCGGCTCGCGACGGGGCCGAGGATCTGATGGCGAACGAAAGGAACTTCGAGAGCCTTCGCGAGTCGAAGATTCCCATCGTCGCCGCCCTTCAGGGCAACGTCATCGGCGGTGGCCTGGAGTTGGCCCTCTCGGCCGACGTGCGTGTTGCTTCGCCCGAAACGAGACTCGCGCTTCCCGCGTCCAAGCTGGGACTGGTGTACTCGGAGGCCGGCGTGCGTCTAGTGGTCGCCATGGTAGGCGACAGCGTGGCCCGCGCCCTCTTCTTGGCGGGTCGCGACATCAAGGCCGACTCGGCCCTCGCGATGGGTCTGGTCACCGACATCGTGGGTCGCGAACAGTTACGCCGTCAGGCACTTGATCTGGGGGCCGTGATCGCGTCGTGGTCAGAAGTTGCCACCTCGGGTAACCGACAGATCCTCGACGTCGTCGCCGGACGGATCACCGCGGATACGGGCGAGCTGCGGTTGGCAAGCTTCGCGACGGACGGCGATCTCTATAAGAGCCTTGCGCACTTCGTCGCTCGCCGTGGACGAACGCACCCGCGTTCCGGGCCGGCTTAAGGCGCCTGGCTCGAGGTGGTGACTCGTGTCGCCCTAGGACGGGAGTCGCCGGGGCGTCGAACGAACCAGCGAAATCGCTCGCGACACCGACGCCGTCAGACGAAGCTCGTCTAGGTCCAGGGTGTCGCCAACTGCAGGTAGTTCCCGTCGACGTCTTCGAGCGTGGCGAGCCAGAAGTCCTTTCCTACTTCCGGCTGATAGGGCGGCGCCACGACGGGAGCACCGTACGACGCTATCTTGTCGAAGGATGCTCTCACGTCGTCGACTTCAATCGTGAGCATGACGCGCTGGGGCACGCTGCTCTTACCCTGGAGTTCACTGTGCGGACCAATCATGATCTGTGCGCCGCTGTTCCAACCGCTCCACTCACCGTCTCGAAAGTCTGGCTCGCCAAGAATCGTCGTGTAGAACGCACCCAAAGCCGTCGGATCCTCTGAACCAATCATCACGCCGCTGAACCTCATGGCACTGCCTCCGTCTCTCGACACGTGTCACCGATGTCCGATTCCGTCCCACCCTAGAGGGCGGAGTGACCGACGTTCTTCGTCAGTGTTCGTGATGAGTAGGCAGGCTTATTCCCTTGCCCGGTGGTCCTCATCACGCACCGCGCGGCGAGTTCTAGGGCTTCAGCGTGAGGCTGACGGGGCAGTGGTCACTACCCATGATGTCCGCGTGGATTTCGGCCGCCGTCACCCTATCGACGAGACTCGCGGAGACGAGGAAGTAGTCGATACGCCACCCCACGTTTCGCGCCCGCGCGTTCGAGAAGTTGGACCACCACGAGTAGTGTCCGTTGCCCTCGTGAAAGAGACGAAAGGTGTCGACAAAACCGGCGTCGAGGAAGTTCTGAAAGCCCTGACGCTCTTGGCTCGTGAATCCCCGTTTGCCGACGTTGGACTTGGGGTTCGCGAGGTCGTCGGGCGTGTGGGCCACGTTGAGGTCACCGCAGAAGACGACCGGCTTCGTGCGCTCGAGCTCTTGGACGTGGTGCAAGAACGCCGGGTCCCACTGGCTATGGCGTAGGGTCAATCGCCCGAGGTCGTCCTTCGCGTTGGGGGTGTAGACGTTCACGACGAAGAAGTCCGCGAACTCCGAGGTGAGCACGCGGCCCTCGTTGTTCGGATCGCCGAAGGTGTCGCCTACGACCCCAAACTTGTCGATCGAGGTCTGCGGCAATCCCGGCGTCACGCTGATCGGGGAGACCTTCGAGAAGTTCGCCGTGCCGGAGTACCCCTTCTTCTCGGCGGAGTTCCAGTGTTCCTCGTACGCCGGCAGATCGAGCTCCGACTGTGACTGCTGCGCTTTGGTCTCTTGAAGGCAGATGACGTCGGGATCGAGTGTTGCGACGAAGGGCGCGAAGAGACCCTTCTTGCAAACGGCCCGGATGCCGTTGACGTTCCACGAGACGAGGCGCACCTAGAGAATGTAGCAACCGTGGACGCGGCGTTCGACGAACCGACGTCGAAAGTGGTGCCGACTCGCTAGCATCCACGTCGGGGCGACGATCGATTGGAACGTGCATGCAAGCCGAGTACAGCGTCCAAACGTTCCTGATCCTCCTGTTCTTGGTCGCGGCGTTCTTCCTCGTGCGCAAGGGTCGCTCCGACACCAAGGGCACGATGCTTCTGCCTCGTCAGCGCATTCGACCCGTTCTTTTGGAGATCCTCGACCCGCTGCTCGCCTTCATTGTCGTCGGTCCGGTGTTGGCCCACGAACTGAACGCGGACACGTGGCACGTCCTCGCGGGCCTCGTCGGCGTGGGCGCGGGCGTCCCGATCGGACTCTTGAGGTCTCGGGTTCAGTACGTCCGCGCGATCCGTAGTTCGAAGAGTGTGGTGTTGGTGCGATC
>DATKSO010000046.1:0-8454 GCA_035531635.1 Acidimicrobiales bacterium
ACTGACAGCTCCACTGCTGGAACCTTGCCCACCTAAATCGGCTCTTCATCTTCTCGACACGTTGACCTTGACGCGACCGTCAACACGAGCAACGCCAGCCCATCTACGCGAGGGCGACGCGGGCGTACTCGACCAAGAGCCCCTGTAGTCGCGTTACCGAGTACGACGTTCAACGCGGGGCCTGACGAGGAAAGTGAAGAGCACAGTTTCCGACGTCGCGCCGAGTGGAACGCGCCAACGACTTGACCACGTGGACGCGATGCGTCCGATCAAGCAGACGGCCGTCATCTCCACTCACGCGCTCCTCTTCTTCTCGCGGTTATCGACGAGCCTCCTGGCCTCGGGTCTTCTAACGTTGACGCACTTCTCGCGCGACGCGTTCCTCTTCGTCTCGGCGCGCATGTTGGCGTACAGCTACCGCGGTACGGAGACGATCGACACACGTCACTACTGGAAGCGGCGCTTTATGGCGGTAGGTCTCGTGTACCTGGTGTGGACCGTCATCTACTTCCCGATGGCGGCCTTGGCGCCCTCGTTGACGTTTCCCTACTTTCGCCTTCCGCTCTCGTCGATCCTCAGCGCCATGGGCGTGCACAACTTCTTCTTCTCGCTGGCCACGGGGTACTACCATCTCCACTTCTTGTTGGTGCTCCTGGAGTTCTACCTCGTCTTTCCCTACGTGTTCAGGCTGCTTCGCCGGTATCCACGCTCGCACCTCTACGTCGTAGTGGGCGCCGCCCTCTGGCAGCTCGTCTTTCCTTACGTGGTACGTCACGGCCGGTTCGACTTCACGATCTCGTCGAAGCTCGAGACTCGTCTCGTCTTCTCGTACCCGCTCTATCTGCTGGGGGGCGTCGTGGCGGCGTTCTACCTCGAAGCGCTCCACACCTGGGTCGTTCGTCGCCGTCGATCGATCCTCTGCCGGACCGTGGTCGCGGCGGCCGCGCCGATCCTGTTGGACTACCTCTTCGCGCACGGCGTCGCCCTACCGAAGATCGTCGTGCCCGGCGCCGACCCGTTCGCCGCGTCAGTCATTCCCTACGACGTCGGGGCGATCATCGCGGTGTACCTGCTCGGTGTGTACCTGGTCAGTCCCCGGCGCAGCGCGCGCACGAGGGCCATCGTGTCGTCGGGCTCATAGGCAGCGTACGGCATCTACGTCTCACAGATGCTGTGGATCTTGGTGATGCATCGCTGGGCCGTGCACTTGAACCTCTTTCAACGCGTGCCCTGGCTGGTCCTGACGAGCCTCGCCGTGACCCTGACGTACGTCGTGGGCTGGCTCTTCAGCGCCGTCGTCGGCGGTACGCCGCTGGCGCGACCTCTCGTGGGGCGAAGTCAACAGCCGTGGAACACGCTCGTGCCGCGGCGTCACCAAGTCGCGCCGGTGCTGCGCGGCGACGTCGGTGACGGCCCTTTGGATCTCACTGACTAGCCGCGGCGAGACGTCCTCGAGTCCCCGTAAGGTCACTTGTTCTAGTGACATTGTCGTGAATAGCGAACGCGCCAACACTGCTTCAGGCACGACTACGATGGCGTTTCGCGAACAAGGTGAAGACGAGTGCCTAAGTCGAGTGGCGAGAGTGAACGCCAGCGAGTCCCGCAACCACTCATCAAGCGGCGCATCGCCTCCGGCCGGGGTGCAATGGAACAGCCGAACGTCACCCACGACGGCGAAGCCCCGCTTTCGCCGAAGTTCTGGCTTGCCGTCCTTCTGACCGGTGTCGCGACGGGACTCTTTGGGGACCTCTTGATGTGGATCTTGAGGCTCGCCGAGCATTCGGCGTTTCTCTATCACTCGGGTAGTTATCAGCGCGCCGTCGCCCGCGTGGGGGGCGTTCGCCGCGTCGTGTCGCTCCTCATCGCGGGCGTCATTGGTGCCGTCTCGTGGTACCTCATACGGCGCTACCTCAAAAACGAGCGCTCCGAAATCGACGAAGCGGTGTGGAACGGCGACGGTGACCTCTCGCCGCGGCGAAGTCTGCTCACCTCCCTTGTCTCCGAGGTCGTCATCGGTCTTGGCGCCTCGATCGGTCGAGAAGCGGCGCCCAAGCTGATGGGTGGCGCCTCGGGATCGGTTCTCGCACGGTGGTTCAACTTGACGCCCGCGCAAAAGCGACTACTCGTGGCCTGCGGCGGGGGCGCCGGACTCGCCGCCGTCTATAACGTGCCTTTCGGTGGTGCCCTCTTCACCGCGGAAGTGCTCTACGGAAGCTTCGCGTTGCCGGTGGTGTTCCCTGCGCTCGCGACGTCACTCATCGCCACGCTCGTCGCGTGGATCTATCTACCCAGTCGTGCCACGTACCCCGACCTTCCGACCTATCGATTCAGCGCGACCCTGATGGTGTGGTCGCTCCTCGCGGGCGTGATCATCGGACTCCTCGCCGTTGTCTACGTCCGACTCATTGGCTGGGTCTCGTTCCATCGCGCCCGGGGTGCGCACATTCTCTGGGCCATGCCGTTGAGCTTTGCGGTGGTTGGTGTCGTCGGCGTGTGGTACCCGCAACTCTTCGGCAACGGGAAGGGCATGGCTCACGACGCGTTCTTAGGACTGGGCGGTGCTGGTCTACTCTTCGCGCTCTTCGCCCTCAAACCGCTCGTCACCGCTCTCACGCTCGGTAGCGGCGCGGCGGGTGGCCTCTTCACCCCGTTCCTCGCCACGGGCGCGGCGATGGGTGGCTTCATGGGCGCACTCTGGAGTCACCTGTGGCCGGGCTCTCCGTTGGGCGCGTTCGCGCTCGTGGGTGCGGCGGCGATGGTCGGCGCGGTCATGCAGGCGCCACTCGTGGGGATCGTGCTGGTGTTGGAACTGACCCACGGGGGATTCAACATCACCATTCCCATGATGGCCGCCACCGTCATTGCCACGATCATCGTGCGTCAAATTGATGGGTATTCCATCTACTCCGCGCGACTGCCACGCCGTGCGGTGAACCCCCTGGAGTGAGCGTTCGAATGATCAACAGTGCGGACGGCGTGAAACAATGGATCCGTGCAGCGACGCCATACCCGAGTGACGAGTAATCGATGAACAACCCGACGCTGGACGTGCGCCGCTGTGAACGTGACGACTGGTTGGCGCTCAAATCCATCCGTCTTGAGGCACTGCGCGACACCCCCGACGCCTACGGTTCGGTGCTCGCGGCGGCGCTGGCGTTCTCCGAACATCGCTGGCGTCACATGAGCGTCCACCAGGGGTACTTCTTGGTCGAACGCGACGGCGACGTCGTCGGCATGGCCGCGGGCGGCTACCACGACGATCGTCCTGGTGAACACTGGCTCTACGCGATGTACGTCACGCCCAGCGCGCGCGGCGGCGGCCTCGCGACCGCGCTGGTCGACGCGGTCGTCGCCTGGGCGAGGGGCGACGGAGCGACCGCGTTGTACCTCGACGTCACGACGTCACTGGCGCGCGCTCGCGCCTTCTATCGCAAGATGGGCTTCGAGCCTACGGGCGAACGTCGCGTCATGGAGCGCGACCCGTCGATCGAGTTGGTGAGGATGAGGAGGGACCTTGTCACCGCCTGAGCTACGTGTCGAGCTCGTTGAGGCGTCGACCCTCGACGAACTTCGTCTGCGCATTCTTCGCGGCAACGATCCGACGAAGAGGGATGCCGATGCCCGCGACGACGAAGCGACGACGTTGCACGTGGGCGGCCTCCTCGACGATCGTCTCGTCGTGAGCGCGTCGTTCTATCTCGCGCGGGCACCCGTGCACGAAGGCCTGGTGTCGTATCAACTGCGGTTCATGGCGACTGACTTCGACGTGCAGGGGAGAGGGTACGGCGCAAGCGTCTTGACGTTCGCCTTCGAGGAGCTGCGGAAAAGGGGCGCCTTCCAAGTGTGGGCGCACGCGAGGGATTCGGCGCTCGGCTTCTACGTCGCCACCGGGTGGAGCGTCGTCGAGGGTTCCGAGCATCTGAGCGCGAAGTCGCAGTTACCCCACACGACTATCGTGAAATCCCTGGTCGAGGCGTCGTAGGTGGTCCTTCATTCCGGGTGGCCTTTACTAAGTTTGTTGGATGCGTAAATACCTGATTCTTCTCGCCGTGCTCGTCGTCATCGGCGCGGGCGTCGTGGCCTACCCCCACCTCAAATCGAAGACGCCGACGACGACCACCACGACCACGAAGCCGGTACCGCACTACTCCAACGCCCCTTTGACGGGCGTCGTCGATCCCTCGGGGTCCGCCTTCACGCGCCCCGCGCTGACGATCAAGATCGAGAACACGCCCGAAGCCTTGCCCCAGTGGGGTGTCGACCAGGCCGACGTGGTCTACGAGGAGATCGTGAACGGCGGAATCACCCGCCTCGCGGCGATCTTCAACTCACAGGCGCCCGCCAAAGTGGGACCGGTCCGCTCGGTGCGACCCACCGACACCCAGGTGGTCTGGCCCCTCGGGGGGATCTTCGCGTACTCCGGTGGCGCGGCGTACGCCGTGGCCAGTATCTCAACGGCGCCCGTGAAGCAGGTCGACGAAAGCTCGGCCGGAACGGCGATGTTCCGCGACCCCAACTTGTACCCGCCTCACAATCTCTTCGCCGTCGCGTCCGCGCTGTTCGCCTTCAAGGGCACGCCGACGCCACCGCCCGCACTCTTCAGTTACCGCAAGAGCACCCAAAAGCCCGTCGGCACGAAGGTGGCGAGCTTCATCGTGCCCTTCCCGAGTATTTACGCCGTCACCTGGACCTGGGACGCGCCCACGGCGTCGTGGGACCGCACCCTCTTCGGCAAGGCCGACGTCACCGGCACCGGGGTTCGCGAGTCGCCGAAGAACGTCGTCGTCATGTTCGTCAACTACGTGAACGGGATCGGCACCGAAGCGTCCTACGCCAACCTCCAAGGTTCGGGTCCTGTCGCCGTCTTCAGCGCCGGTAAAGAGGTGCAAGGGACGTGGTCGAGGGGACCTTCGAAGGCCGACGTGATCCAGTACAAGACCGCGACCGGTGCCACCATCACGTTGACCCCCGGCCAGACCTGGGTGGAACTGTTGGACACCGGTACCACTCTCGCGGTCACGAAGTAACGAGGGCCTCGAGTCGTTCAAGGGTCGCCTCCATCGCGCGGCGATTCCTCTCGGGGAACCCCATCGCCATGACGGCGAGACCCGCAGGATTGTCGTAGCTGAACGACTCGGTGATCTGAGTTCCGCCGGGCACTTCTTCGAGCTCGTAGCGCCAGACGCAGTGAACGACGTGGTGCCACGCGATGGTCTTGTTCTCGACGAAGTCGACGACGACGTTGCGCGTGAAGTACGGCACACCGATCTTCATGTTCATCGCGAACGTCGCGCCTAAGAAGAGACGCTCCGGTCCCTCTCTCACCTCGTGGAGGGAGCCCGAACCGTCGAAGGCACGGTGTTGACGAGGGTCGGCCAAGAGGGCGAACACCGCTGACGCGGGCGCGGCCACCTCGCGCGTGGCACTGACGCGTCGGCGAGGGGCCATGGTCGAAGCGTATGGTGAAGGAAGTCGTGGAAAAGGAGTCTCGTGACGTTTCGTGAACAACTCATCAACGTGCCTGATGGGCGGGTATTGGAAGTGGCGACGATGGGAGACCCCTCGGGTCACACGGTGTTCTTTCACCACGGCACGCCCGGCTCGACGAAGACACTGCTGGCCTTCGAGCCGCTCAGTGAAAGCGGCGAACTCTTCTTCATCACGACCTCACGCGCCGGTTACGGCGCGTCGAGCCGACACGAAGGAAGGAGCGTCGCGTCGGTCGTCGAGGACGTGCGTGCCGCACTGGACGCGCTCGGACGCGACTCCTACGTCGCCCTCGGTTGGTCGGGTGGCGGACCGCACGCGTTGGCCTGCGCCGCACTCGACGCGCCCCGCTGTCGGAAAGCCGTGTCCCTGGCGGGCGTGGCGCCGAGCGACGTCGACTTCGACTGGACCGAGGGCATGGGTCCAGAGAACCTTGAGGAGTACGCGCTCGCCGTCGAGGGCGGACCCGCGTACGAGACGTACATGGAGGCCACGTGCGTCGTCATGGCCGAGGTCGATAAGGACAACGTGATCGAGATGATGACGGGGCTCCTGCCCGACGCCGATCGTGCGGTCCTCGAGACCGACCACGACCGCGATCTCTTCGCGACGGGTATGCGTTACGGCTTCGCCAACGATTGGCGGGGCTACTTCGACGACAACGTCGCGTTCTTACTGCCCTGGGGTTTCGACGTCCGGGCCATCGACGTGCCCGTGACCCTCTTCTTCGGCGACGCGGACCTCATGGTGCCACCAACGCACGGACGGTGGCTGGCGGACAACGTTCCGAACGCCGTGGCGCGCCACCACGCGCCCGAGGGTCACTTGTCGATCGTCGCGCGTCACCCCGAGGAGTTGGCGGGCGAACTCTCGTCAGGCTTCACGTCGTGACGTCCGACGTTTGTGGACTCGACTGACGTGACGCGCGTCGGCAATCTCTACGGTCCCGACGCCACCTTCCTCGGCGTGCCGGGCGCTGACCCCGACGACGTGGCCGAGTGGTCGGCGGCGACGGCGGTGATCATCGGCGCCCCCTTCGACGGAGGGACGTCGCACCGGCCCGGGTGTCGCTTCGGGCCCCAAGCCATCCGCACGACGGACTACCTGCCCCACGACGGACGGCGCCCCTCGCTCGCGCTGGGCGTCGATCCCTTGGTCGACCTCGGCGTCGTCGACCTCGGCGACGTCGCGATGCCGTCGGGCGACACGGAGCGTTCGTTGCGCCTGCTCGAGGAGCGAGTGGCGGCGGTGGCGAGTGCGGGCGTCATTCCGATCATCCTCGGCGGCGATCACACGACCGCCCTCCCCGACGTCACGGGCGTGGCGCGCCACGTCGGCTGGGGACGGGTGTCGGTGATCCACTTCGACGCGCACGCCGACACCGGCGAGAGCCAGATGGGATCGCTCTACGGTCACGGCACTCCCATGCGCCGACTCATCGAGTCCGGCGCCTGTCGCGGGGACCGCTTCTTGCAGATCGGCCTGCGGGGCTACTGGCCCGAGCCCGCGACGCTCGACTGGATGGCCGAGCAAGGTATGCGTTCGTTCGAGATGGGCGAGATCGTCGCGCGCGGGCTCGACGACGTGCTCGACGAGGCCCTCGACGTCGCGATGACCGACTGCGACGCCGTGTTCATGTCGGTCGACATTGACGTCGTCGATCCCGGATCGGCGCCGGGCACGGGAACCCCGGAACCCGGTGGTCTCACGAGTCGACAGCTCTTGGACGCCGTTCGTCGCGTCGCGATGAGCGTGCCCATCGCCGGCGTCGACGTCGTGGAGGTGGCGCCGCCCTACGACCACGCGGAGATCACGGCGTACCTCGGCAACCGTGTCGTGCTCGAGGCGTTAGGTGGCGTCGCGTGGCGCCGCCGCGAAGAGCGAGGCGACGCCAATCGCCACCCGAGCGACCCGTTGCTGGATCGTTAGTCGCGCAGCGAGTCGAGGATCTCGCGCACCGTCTCTTCGGAGGTGTTGGGGTGCAGGAACGCAATGCGTCCGACCGTCTCGCCCTCCCACTTCGTGGGCGTGACGAAGGCGATCTGACGGCGTAGCAGTTCGTGACTCCACTCGTTGTAGCGCTCGGCGCTCCAACCCTTTCGACGAAAGAGCACGATGGAGAGACTCGAGGGCCGAACCATTTCGAGGTGGTCGCTCTCGTTGATCAGTTCTTGGGTTCTTTGGGCCAGCTCGATGGCGCACTGCACGGCCGATTCGTACGCGGACGTGCCGTTGGTGACCAGCGAGAACCAGAAGGGCAGTCCCCGCGCGCGACGTGAGAGGTGGATGCCAAAGTCCGAAGGGTTCCACTCGTACTCTTCGTCGGTGCCTTCGTGCAGGACGTCCAAGTAGCTCGCCTGCTGCGCGAGGACCTTTCTCGCCACCGTCGGGCTCCGGTAGATCAGCGCGCAACAGTCGAGCGGTGCGAAGAGCCACTTGTGCGGGTCCACGATGAAACTGTCGGCGTGACGAATGCCGGTGAAGAGGTGGCGGTGCGTGGAGGAGAAGATGGCCGCGCCGCCGTAGGCACCATCGATGTGAAACCAGAGGTCGTGCTCGCGCGCGAAGCTCCCGAGCCCTTCGAGGTCGTCGACGATGCCCGCGTTGGTGGTGCCGGCCGTGGCGATCACGCCGATGACGTTCTCGGGGTGGGGATCGGCCGCGAGGGCGAGCTCGAGGGCCGCGCGCGTGAAGCGGTGGTCGTCGGTGGCGACCGTGAGCGTCTCGACGTCCAAGACGTGCAGCGCCTTGCCAATGCTCGAATGCGCGTCCTCGGAGATGGCGAATCGAACGTCACGGGGACTGAGTTCGGGCCGCTTGGCGCGGCCGACGTCGCGTGCCACCGTCAGGCTCGAGAGGTTGCCGATCGAGCCGCCCGAGACGAAGGCGCCGCCTGACTCGGCGGGCATGCCGGCGCTGTCGGCGATGAACTCCAGTGCCTGATTCTCGGCGATGACCACGCCGCTC
>DATKSO010000047.1:0-14373 GCA_035531635.1 Acidimicrobiales bacterium
AGCGAGCGGTCCTGTTCCGATAGCAGCAAGAGCGCACCCTCGCTGTTCGTGCGCGTTCGGCGACGAGCGTCAGTGAGGATGATGAGGGCTAGAAGACCAGCGACTTCAGCGTCGTCGGGAAGTAGTTTCCGCAGAAGACGAGCGAGGTCGAGGGCACGTTCCACGAGGTCGCGGCGCATAAGGTCCGAACCCGACGGTGCGGTATGTCCCGTCGTGAACACGAGATGAATTGCACTGAGGACGGCGTCGACGCGCGCGGGCAGTTCGTTGGTACCGGGCACTCGATAGGGAATGTGCGAGGTCGAAATCTTCTTCTTGCCACGGGTGACGCGAGCAGCCATCGTCGACTCGGACACTAAGAACGCCCGGGCGACCTCGGAAGTGGAGAGTCCGCAGAGTAGTCGTAAGGACAGTGCGACTTGGGTCTCGGGCGAGAGCGCCGGGTGACAACAGGTGAAGATGAGACGAAGTCGGTCGTCGGCGACGCTTGGTAAATCCCCGTCAACTGGCAACTCCGGCTCCGGTGCATCGATGAAGTTCGTCATTACCCGCCTCTGCGACGTCTGACGACGGAGCGTGTCGATGGCACGTCGTCGCGCAACCGTGGTCAACCAGGCTCCGGCCTTCATCGGGATGCCACTCTTCGGCCACGCCACTAACGCCCGAGCGAACGCGTCTTGAACACACTCTTCGGCCACGTCGATGTTGCCAGTAACGCGGATGGTCGCGGCGAGCACGAACCCGTACTCACTGCGGTGCGCCTCGGCAACCGCGGCTTCGACATCAACGGGACGAGAGTCGCTGTTCAGTCGAAGACTCTGATCGGGCGAACTTCAACACCGCCGTAGGGAGCCGGCACCTGACTCGCCACGGCGATTGCTTCGTCGAGGTCGGCGGCTTCGATGAGATAGTAGCCACCCAACGCCTCTTTCGTTTCGGCGAACGCTCCGTCGGTGACGACGAGTTTGCCGGTGGCGTCGCGGCGGAGTGACGTTGCGCTCGACGTTGGCTGCAAGGCGTTGCCGCCACGAAGCGCGGCGCCATTCGTCTCGCCGAAGACCCGGTGCTCTTCGGTCATCTTTCCCATCATCTCGCCGGCGCTCGCCGGGTCGACGTTCTCCCATGACGCTTCATCGGAGTAAATAAGGACTAGGTACTCTGACATTTCACTTCCCCTCTGTGAGGTCCGAATCTCAGACTTCATGGATACCGACGAGCGGACCCCGGCGAAATCGACAGTAATCCGATTATTTCTTGTGTGGGTTGAGACACATTATCGACCAAGGGTGTCCGCTCCGTCCGGCTCTCTGACGTGTAGAAGTACGTCGAGCCGCGCCCGGGGGCTACGACGAGCGAGCCGAGTCGGCGGTAGCGATGAGTTGGCGGGCCGCGCGCGCCTCATCGACACGCGAGACGGGCGTGCTCTGGGGCGCTCGACGCAGTGAGTCGGGGTCGTCCTTCGCTCGCTGGGCAATGCGCTCGAGGGCCTGGGCCAGTGACTCCAGTGTCTGAACGCTCTCGGTCTCGGTGGGTTCGAACATCAAGGCCTCTTCAACGATGAGGGGAAAGTACACCGTGGGCGAGTGGAACCCTTCCTCAAGGAGGGCTTTCGCGACGTCGAGACCGCGCACGCCGTATTTGTTCTTGAGCGGCGTCGCGGTAAGCGTGCACTCGTGCATGCAGACACGGTCGTACGCGGCGGGAAGAATCGCGCGAAGTCGGTGCCGTAGCCAGTTCGCGTTCAAGACCGCGTGTTGGGCCACGCGAGTCAGCCCGTCTCCCCCATGAACGTCGATGTACGCGAGCGCTCGGGCCAGCACGAGCGCGTTGCCGTGCCACCCGTGCACGCGGCCGATCGAGCGTGACGGGGCGACCCAGTTGAAGTAACCATCACCGACCCGCGTCGCCTTCGGACCCGGCAGGAAGTCCACCAAGTGCGCGGCCACCGCCACCGGACCGGCGCCCGGTCCCCCACCACCGTGCGGCGTGGCGAAGGTCTTGTGCAGGTTCATGTGCACGATGTCGAAACCCATGTCGCCCGGTCGAACGGCTCCCAAGATCGCGTTCAAATTGGCGCCGTCGTAGTAGAGGAGACCACCCACGTCGTGCACGGCCTTCGCGATCCCCGTGATCTCCTCTTCGAAGAGGCCCACGGTGTTGGGATTCGTGAGCATGATGCCCGCGACGTCCGAGCCGAGCGCGCCCTTCAGCGCTTCGAGATCGACGAGCCCACGATCGTTCGACGGCACCGTGGTGACCTCGTAGCCACCGAGCGTCACCGACGCCGGGTTCGTGCCGTGCGCCGAGTCCGGAATCAGGACGCGTCGGCGGTCGTCACCGTTCGATTCATGGTACGCGCGCATCAACAACAGACCCGTCAGTTCGCCAGCCGCGCCCGCCGCGGGCTGCAACGTGGCGGCGCTCATGCCGGTGACGGCGCAGAGCTTCTCCTCGAGGGTCACCAGGATCTCGAGCCAGCCCTGACTGAGTGACGCCGGCGCGCCGGGGTGCACGGCGTTAAGTCCCGGGTCGCTCGCGATGGCGTCGCAGAACTTGGGGTTGTACTTCATCGTGCACGATCCGAGCGGGTACATCCCGAGGTCCACCGAGAACTGGCGATGCGAGAGCCGGGTGAAGTGCGCGACGAGATCTCGCTCCGACACTTCCGCGACAGGAACGATCTCTGTATTCAGGTGCGCCGCGGGTACCAGCTCACTGAGGGCACTCGCCGGCACCCCAGTCGTACGAAGCTGGTAGGCGGAGCGGTTCGCGACGGACATCTCGAAGAGGGTGGGCTCGGTCTCGTGACCCATGAGTGGCGCCGACGCCGCACGTCCTCCGGGCTGTGGCACCGAATTCATCGCGTCAGCGCCTCTCGCAGCACGTTGACGTAGTGATCGATCTCGTCCTTCGTTCTGCGTTCGGTGACCGTGACGAGCAGCACGTCATCGACGTTGCCGTCGACGGAGGGATCCGCGCCGGCGCACAACGCACCCACGGAGAGCCCGGCGAGCACGTTGCTCTCCGCCATCGCCGCGATGACCTGATCGGCTGGCTTCGCCAGGCGGACGGCGAACTCGCGAAAGAACGGCTGCGTCGAGAGTGCCTCGACGCCGTCGAGGGCGAGAAGCTCGTCGAAAAGATAGTGCGCGCCTTGCGCGCAACGCGTCGCCACTTCGCGGAGACCGAACGTCCCAAGCCAACCAAGTTGGATTGCCGCCGTGACCGCCATCAACGTCTGGTTGGTGCAGACGTTCGACGTCGCCTTCTCTCGACGGATGTCCTGTTCACGCGCGCGCAACGTCGTGACGAACGCTCGGCGATCACTCGAGTCCACCGTCTCGCCGACGATGCGGCCCGGCAAACGACGGACCTGCGCCTGCGTACACGCGAAGAGTCCGAGATACGGGCCCCCGAAGGAGAGCGGCGTGCCAAAGGCCTGACCCTCGCCGACAAAGACGTCCGCGCCCCACTGGCCGGCAGTCTTCAACACGCCCGCGGCGACCGGATCGGCGCCCACGACGAAGAGCGCGTCGCAGGCGGTCGCGAGTCCCTTGGCCTCGCTCAAGTCTTCGAGGACGCCCAAGTAGTTCGGGTACGCGGCCACGACGGCAGCGGCGTCGGTGACGTCAATGCTCGCCCAGTCGGTGACACCGTCACGGAGCGGAACTTCCACGATCTGGTGACCCGTGCCGCGCGCGAACGTGCGCGCGACGGCACGCCAATGAGGGTGCACGCCCGAGGAGACCACCATCTTCTGTCGCCCCGTCGCGCCACTCGCCATGTTGAGGGCCTCGACGAGCGCCGTCGCCGCGTCGTAGAGCGAGGCGTTCGGGATCGCCAGACCACTGAGGCGAGCGACCAACGTCTGGTATTCGAAGATTGCCTGGAGCACGCCTTGGGCGACTTCGGGTTGGTAGGGCGTGTACGCGGTGACGAACTCTGAACGGTTCGAGAGCATCTTGACGACGGCCGGCACTTCGTGGTCGTACGCGCCGCCACCGGCGAAGCAGGTCATCGCGGTGGCCTTCGCCTTGTTGGCACTCGTGTACCCCGCGAAGATCGCCGCCACGTCGGGCTCACTCATGCCGTCGGCGAGGTCGAGGCCGTTGGCGAGACGAATCGCCTGGGGGATGTGGGCGAAGAGGTCGTCGAGTGACTCGATACCGAGGAACGCCAACATCGACTGGACGTCGTCGTCGGTGTGCGGGAGGTAGTCAGCCACTTCAGGCGTCCTTGCGTACGAAGGGCAGCGCCGTTAGTGACGCGGCGATCTCACGACCGCGCAGCACCACCGTGACGTCGGTCCCCTCTTCGAGTTCGGGCGCGAGCAGACCCATCCCAATTCCGTGTTCAAGCACGGGAGAGAAGTTACCGGACGAGAGCAGACCGACGTGCACGCCGTCGACGAACACCTCGCCGCCGTCACGCAGCGGCTGACGGCCAGGCGTCGCCACGCCCTTCAGCAGTCGCGCGACGCCTCGGTCGCGCTCGCGCTCGACGGCCGCCCGTCCCTTGAAAGTGTCCTTCCGCCAACCCAAGACCCAGCCGAGTCCAGCCTCGAGCGTCGTCGAGGAGAGCGAGAGTTCGTGACCGTACAGCGGCAACGCCGCTTCTAGCCGCAAGGTGTCTCGAGCGCCCAGTCCCGCGGGCGTGACGTCCGCGGCGACGAGTGCACGAAAGATCTCCTCCGCGACCTCGTTGGGCGCCGCGATCTCGAGACCCGCTTCCCCGGTGTACCCGGTGCCCGCGACGCGGACCTCCGTGCCGCCAAAGTCGAAGCGGTCGACACGAAAGCGCCCCACTTCAGCGAAGCGGGGATCAACGGCGGCGACCTTGGCCCGGGCGTTCGGTCCCTGCACGGCGAGCACGCAGCGCTCGGACGTGACGTCGTGACCGGGCAGCGCCGACGTGACGCCCGTGGTGTTGGACGCGTTCGGCATGACGTCGAACTCGTTCTCGCCCACCCACCACACGATGATGTCGTCGACGACGAATCCGTCGTCGGTGAGCAGATGCGTGTACTGGGCCCGTCCGGGCGCGATCTTCTTCAGGTCGTTCGTCAACGTGCTCTGGAGTGCGTCGAACATCGCGTCGCCGTCACAGCGCACCGTGCCGAGGTGGCTCACGTCGAAGACCACCGCGTCGCGACGGCAGGCGAGATGTTCGACGACCGTGCCAGTTTGATACTGCAGCGGCATCTCCCATCCACCGAAGGGAACGATCTTCGCGTCTAATTCGACGTGGAGGTCGTAGAGAAACGGCCGACGATCGCTCATGGTGCCCTACGCCGCGCGTCCGTCGATGAGACGTAGATCGTGGTGGCGCAAGAGTTCGTGATAGTCGCGCTGGTAGACCACGAGGAGAGGGATCTCAGGATAGAGGTCGCGAAAGCGGCGAACCTTCTTGTTCTTCTTCGTCACGAGTCGCTGTTCGAGAACGGTCAACTCGATGAAGAGACGTTGCTCGGGTAAGAAGAAATCGGGCCGAAAGCCGCGGGTGGGCACGCCGTGGTCGTTCCAGGCCAGAGGAAACTCGAGGGGCTCGTAGATCCAATGGTGTCCGTACAGGGTGAGCAACTGCGAGAACAGCTTCTCGCTGGGGTGGGCGAACGATTGGTCGAGAGTTGGTACCGCACTCGGGTGGCGACGACGGGCGTCGTCGCTCAACGTCGAAGAAGTCACGCCGTGGCGGCCCCCTTCTCCGACGTAGCCACTTCTGATTGACGCAGGGTGGCACGTAGTTCGGCGACCACCTTCGCGAGCGGAACGATGTTAAAGACGCCTTGACCGCCGCGCAACAAGTCGACCAGTTCTCCGTCGTCGTGCGCGAGGACGGAGCCCGCGTCCGAAAGCACGAGGCTGCTGGAGGCGAGATCGACGCCGAGGGAGCGCCGAAGACATTCGACGGCCTGACGGGCGCGCGCTAACGACACGCCCGAGCTCAAGAGCGATTTGATGACCTTCACTTCAAGGACGTCGCCGTAGGAGTAGGCGCGCTTCGAACCACTACCCGTGGCGGCCGTTATAGAAGGCGTGACCAGTGAGGTCCGTGCCCAGTAGTCCAACTGACGGTACGTCACGCCCGTGAGGCGACACACCGTCGGTCCGCTATAGCCAAAAGTCATAGAATCAGTCACTCGTTGTCCTCCCCGACCGAGGTTCGACCAGCCTAGCCCCACGGACTACACACGTGTAGTTAGTTTTCGGCTAGCCGGCGAAAAGGTCAGGGCGTCCGAGCGCCGGGGACGAGGCTTCGGCGTGGAGCCGGGTCGGGATCCGGCCCGCACGGCGCGCCAGATACCCGGCGCGTACCGCTTCTTTGAGGGCTTCGGCCATGAGGACGGGTTCAAGCGCCCTGTTCATCGCCGAAGCCGCGAGGACCCCGTCACAGCCCAGTTCCATGGCCAGAGCGGCGTCGGACGCGGTGCCGACCCCGGCGTCGAGCAGCACGGGCACCTCGACTCGGTCCGTGATCAACGAGATCGCGTGCGGATTGAGGATACCGAGACCCGACCCGATAGGCGAGCCAAGTGGCATGACGGCTACGCAGCCGAGCTGTTCGAGGCGCTGCGCGACAATGAAATCGTCCGAAGTGTACGCCCAGACCTCGAAGCCCCGGCGCACGAGTTCCCGTGCGGCGCGAAGGGTCTCGGTCGTGTCGGGCAAGAGCGTGAGGTCGTCACCGATCACCTCGAGCTTGATGAGCGGCGTCGAAAAGGCCTCGCGGGCGAGCTCGGCGACCTTGAGCGCTTCGTCGGCGCTGTAACACCCGGCGGTGTTGGGTAGGAGCGTCACGTCCAAACGCTCCAGGAGGTCGTAGATCGAACCCTCGACGTTCGGATCCACTCGTCGCAGCGCCACCGTGGCGATGGTCGAACCGGACGCCAGGATCGACGCCTCCAAGACGTCGAGGGACCGAAAGCCTCCCGTGCCCACGACGAGTCGTGACGTCGAGTGAAACGATCCGACTTCGAAAACCTCGTGCACCGCTCCAGCGTACTAACCAACGTCCGTAACTAGGGTTGGAGGGTGCAACCCCTCACCGCCCTGTCGATCGCCGGATCGGACTCGGGCGGCGGTGCCGGCATCCAGGCCGACATTCGAACCTTCAGTGCCTTCGGCGTGCACGCCACCACCGCGCTAACTGCGATCACGGCGCAGAACACGCTGGGCGTGAGCCGCGTGGAGACGCTTGATCCCGACGTGGTCGAAGCACAAGTACGGTCGGTGACCTCTGACTTCGACGTCGTGGCAACTAAGACCGGCATGCTCGCCCAGGCGAGCACCGTCGAGCGCGTGGCGTCGCTCGCGCGTGAGGGACTGCTCCCCCACCTCGTCGTCGACCCCGTCTTGGTGGCAACGAGCGGAGACGTGCTCATGGCCGACGGTGGAGTTGCCGCGTACCGACACGCACTCTTTCCGCTGGCGGAGATCATCACGCCCAATCTTCGTGAGGCAGCCGTGCTCTGTGACGTCGACGTACGCGACGTGGCGAACCTCGACGACGTCGAAGCGCTCGCGCGGACCTTGTTGGCCCTGGGACCCCGCTACGTCCTCGTGAAGGGCGGCCACTTCGCGCCCGCCCCCGGCGGCGATCGGGCGCCCGATCTCTTGGTGAGCGTCGACGGCCTTATCGTCTTCGACGGTCCACGCGTCGACACGCGCAACGACCACGGCACCGGGTGCTCCCTCTCGTCGGCCATCGCGGCGGGACTCGCTCTTGGGCGCGACGTCCCCGACGCCACACGAGACGCCAAATCATTCGTCCTCGCGGCCCTGGCGGGCGCGTCGTCGTGGACTCTAGGCGAAGGGCGTGGCCCTATCGACCATTTAGGATGGAGTGAGTGAGTGACGAGCCGAAGGCGCCTTTGACCACCACGACCAGTCTCTGGCCGGCGGCGGCGGTCCTTGGTGTCGCCGTCGTGATGCTCGTGGTTTTCATGGTAATTAACCTGGTTGCAAATCAGGGCGTGACCAAACTTTCCGCCGCGAAGAGTCCCGTCGTCGTTGGAGGTCTGCACCGTGACGCCGCGCCGGGCCCGGCCCTCACCTACTGCCGCCAGGGCCAAGAGGTTCCCGCGAACATCAACGACGCCTTCCTCGTCCCCGTCGGCACGGTCGCGCGCCCCGGCGCCAACACGCCCAACCTCGGCGCGGGCGACTTCGACTGCACGCAGCCAATGACGACAGCCCACGCGAGCTCGTCGTCACTCATCAACTTCTTCAACGCGCAACTGGAAGCACGCGGCTGGAGCCTCTTCTCCAAGGGCGCGAGCAACGGCGATCCCCAGTCGCTCTTTCAAAAGGCCGGCAGCGACGGCTTCTACTGGGAGGTGGGGGTCACAGTCACCAAGTCCAGTGCTTCTTCGGTGGAGTGGACCTTTCAGATCTACCAGAACTCCGAAACGGTCTAGAGCTCCTGCGCCACGAGGACGGGCGCCTCGACCGTGCGCTGCTGCGTCATGGCCGCCCACAGGGCGAAGTTGAGCGGATAGATGACGTAGCCCGCGCGCGTCGCCGTCGCGACGCACATCATCACGGTGAAGACCACGCACAGGACTCCTAAGAGTTGCGAAAGGGTGAGGGGCCAGTGCGCCCGTACGTACTTCGTCACGAAGTACCCGCCAATCAAAAGTGCCACTGGCGCGAGGACGTGTCCGAGGACGGGTATCCACGTCGTGAGAATATGGCCCGGCAGCGCGCTCGCCGCCGGCGACGCCACACCCGCGAGTCCAAGCGGGAACGCGAAGACGTTTGACATGAAGGCCGCGGGTGCTTTCAAGACGAACGGTACGGTCGTCACGAGCACGATGGCCCCCACCCACAGCAGCACGCGCCGCCACGTCGCACGCCCCTCTGGGTTTCGCGCGACTAACAGGGCGCCGGCGGCCAGGGGCCACGCGGTCAACTTCATCGCCGCGGCGAGACCGAGACTGATGCCTGCCAAGTTCGACTGTCGTCGTTGGAGTGCCGCGACGCCGAGCAGGAGCAGCGCGAGAATGGGCATGTCGTCACCACCCGTTGACAGGAAGAGCGCCCCGGTCGGAAGAGCGATCAGCACCTGGGCGACGCGCAGTTTCTGGGATTTCGAGAGTCGAAGCAGCGCCAGCGCCCAGCCGCTGACGATGAGTGTCATCAAGGTCATAACGATGCGAGCGTCGGTGAGACCCTTGCTCTGCTTCGTGTCGGCGGACGGAAGGCCGAAGACGCTCATCAAGGGAAAGTACGGAAAGAACGATTCGAAGGCGGGAAGGCCTTTTATCTCGTTCACTATCTGACCGTTCTTCTGGTACGCACGATAGGGATCGAGACCCTTGCTGAGGAGTGCGCCCGATCGCTCGATGACGCCAACTTCGGGCTGCGCCTGACGCCAGTGCGTCTCGAGAGCGAGCGGCACGAAGACCACCCCCACAATGACGGAGCCCAGGAGGATCACGCGCGCGACGTGCTCACGCCGAAGCGCGCGACGCCCGAGCACCAACGCGAGGACCGCTATCAACAGGTAGGGCCCGACGCTCAAGTAGCCCCACTGCCACTGCGCCGGTTGGCTAGAGGTCAAACCGAGCATGAGGGCGAAGGCCGCGGCGACGAGATAGAGAAGCCCGTCTCCGGTGAGGGTGCCGAGCGCGGTCCACCAGTTCATGAAGTGATCGCGCACGTTCCAGAGACGCGCCAACATGACGTCAAGTGTAGTGAACACCTGACGCGGCGCCGTGACGTTACTCACGCGATGAGTCACTGATGGCGCGTCGAAGCGGGTACTTCGTCAGCGGCGACGCCGGGCCCCGCAAGAACTGCTCAATGATAAGCACGCACTCCTTCGTGTGCTCTTTCAACACGGCGTGCGACGCGCCCGGCACGATGGCCAGTTGGGCCTCGGGAATGGACTCGTAGAGCGACACCGTGTGGTCGAGTCGGGCCACGTCGTCGTCGCCGACCATGACGAGCACCGGCACGGAGACGCCCGTGAGCTGCGCCACCGTCAACGTCGGCTGCGTTTTCACGAGGTTCGTGAACTTGTTGACAACGACGGCGGCGTGTTCGATACCGTCGGGCGAATGCTTCGCGTACTTGCGCGCGAACTCCGCGAACCCCTCGCTCTCGGGTGTGAAGTCCTTCATGGGCACGAGACCCTCGTAGTGATAGTTGGCACCCACGACGACGACCCGCTTCAAGAGATCGGGCCGACGAAGCGCGACCAGCAGCGCGACGTTGGCGCCGTCACTGTGACCCACCAGATTGACGCGGCGCTCGAGGAACTCGAGAAAGGCGATGGTCTCGTCGGCCATCGCGTCGAGGGAGAAGGGCTCGTCCGTGTCGGCCGTCCGGCCGTGACCGCGACGGTCGAACGCCGCGACGGCGAAGCGCTTCGACAGCGGTGCGTCCAGCACTCGAAGCAGGGACGCGCTGCTACTGAGTCCGCCGTGCAACAAGACAACGGTCTTTCCTTTGCGCTTGGGCAGAAGAGCCCACGTTGGATGGCCGTTCAGGAGGATTTGTGTCACCTTCGAAACTGTATTGCCTTGGGCGTGGCGAAGGTGGTGATGCGTAATCTGGACTCATGAAGGCATTCGTGGTCAGTGAAATAGACGACCAACTCATCTGCGAGGTAGGTGAGACGACGGCGGCGGCGCACGCCGGCGGCGACGTGCTCGTACGCGTCGACTACTCCGGCGTGAACTATAAGGATTCTATGGTGGCCACCGCGCCGAGTCGAGTTCGTCGCGTGAGTTCACTCATCGGTGGCGTCGACGCCGCGGGAACCATCGAGACGTCCCCCGACAAGAGTCTCCACGAAGGTGATCGAGTCGCCGTGCACGGAGGATCCCTCGGCATTGGTCGAGACGGCGGCTTCGCGTCCCACGTCTACGCACCGGCGCACTATCTCTCGCCGCTCCCCGCGTCACTGTCGACGTTCGACGCGATGGTGATCGGGACCGCTGGATTCACGGCCATGGCGAGCGTGCTCGCCCTCGAGGACCGTGGTCTCGAACGCGGCGCGCAGGTACTCGTCACCGGCGCGACCGGCGGCGTCGGGTCACAGGCCGTGACCTATCTCGCGCTCAGGGGCTACGAGCCCGTCGCCTCGACGGGCTCGCCCCAGTCTTCGAAGTGGCTTCTCGAGCGGGGCGCGACGCGCGTCATCGCGCGCGATGAGATCAGCGACCGACCAGAGCGCGTACTGGCGAGCGAGCGGTGGGATGGCGCCATTGACTGCGTCGGCGGCGAGACCCTCCACCAGATTCTTCGGTCGCTTCGCTACGGCGCGACGGTCGCGGCCAGTGGCCTCGTCGCCAGTGCCGAACTCGCGACGACGGTCTACCCCTTCATCACGCGCGCCGTCGCGCTCGTAGGGATCGAGGCCGTCGACGCGTCGAACGTGACGCGCCAGCGCGTCTGGCGAGCTCTCGGTGACGTCGCGCCCCACGTGGACTTCACCTCGTTCGTGGACCGCGTGATCGGTCTGCACGCGCTGCCCCAGGCACTCGACGACGTGAGGGCTGGTACGACACGAGGTCGGATAGTGGTAAACGTCAACGACGCCTGAACGTAACGGCCTAGTAGAAGGGGCTCACCCAGATCTGGCCGGCGTTACAGGGCTGCACGGGATACGGGGGCGTCACGTTGACGGCCGCGCCGTTGGCGCTGAACTGGACACTCAGCGTCACCGCGCTCTCACAGGCCGTCGCCCCGGTTGGAACGTCCGAATACTCCAGTGAGAAGGTCGTCGTGCTGTTCTGCGCCAGCGTGAGCGTCTTGGGCGCGGTGTTCGCTTTCGCTACCGTGAACTGACGATTGTTGCTGGCTGACGGGACGTCGATGAGAGTGGACGCGAGCACGGCGCCGAGTCGGTCCTGCAGCGTCATCATGGGCCAGCCCTTCAGCGTGCACGACCCCGCCGTCGATTTCGTCAGGGTCACGCTCGCCTCAACGGTCCCGGCGGCACCCTGGCCTTCGTTGTACGCGCCGGAGAAGTCAGCGGCGTTGCACATCGTGTTCGCCGCCGTGGTGGTCGTGTGGGTGGTGGTCGTGGTCGTCGTAGTGGTGGTCGTAGTCGTAGTCGTGCCGAATCCGTGTCGGCCGATGGCGTACACCGCGACGAAAGCGATGAATATGGCCACCGAGATGAGCCCTCGTCTCACGTGCCGAAGTCCTCTGGACGTACGTGATCAAGGAACGCGCGCAGCTGCTCCACGAGGTCGGACTCGTCGGGCGTGTCGAGTTCGACGTACTCCTCGTCATCTTCGTCGTAGGTCAGCTGCATCACTTTGCCTTCGCTGGCCATGAGATCGTCACTGACGAGAATGGGTGCGCCCACGCGCAAGGCGAGGGCGACGGCGTCACTCGGACGAGAACTGACGGTGATCTCTTGACCGCTGCGTAGGAGCCGAAGACTCGCGAAGAACGTGTTGTCCGAGAGTTCCGTGATCTCGACGGCGAAGAGCTTCGCGCCGAGGGCGCTGATGACGTGGCCGAGAAGATCGTGCGACATCGGACGCGGTGACTCAACGCCCTGGAGCGCGTACGCGATGGCCGCCGCTTCGGGCGCGCCAATGAAGATCGGCAGCACGCGTTCGCCGGCGACTTCTTCCAACAGCAGGAGCGGCGTCGACGTGCCCACGTCAACGCGAACGGCGCGGAGAACCACCTCAATCATGGTCCCAGCCTAGACCCGACGACCCGACGCGTTGTCGTCTAGTCGCGCAGGTACACCAACAGCTCACGCTCCACGAGAACACTGCGAAGGGCCGCCACTTCTCGAGCGACGTCGGTGGTAATGGTGAGGATTTCGTCGCGTGAGAGCTCGTGACCACCCTGTCGCAGCGGTGAGGTCAAGTCGTCGACGACGCCGACTTCACGTTCCGCCACTCGGCGTAGCGATCCCAAGAGACGCGCGTCGACACCACGACTGAGTAAGGCGCGTGCGTGCGCCGCGACGCGCACGTCGAGCGCGCTGTACATGGTCTCGCCGTCGACGACCACGGGTGTCACGAGACCGGTCGCCTGCATCTGATTGAACTCGTCAGGCTCCAGTCCCGTCGTGGCGAGAAGTTCAATCGTCGTGAAAAACTCCTTTACCGGCGCGGAGGTCTCCTCGTCGCCGTTGCTCACGACGCTGAGTACGGGGCGAGTGCTCGGCGGCGGTGCCGGAACCGACACGGCACTCGGGGCCGCCTCGCGCGCGATCTGGCGCGTCGTCGAGGACACGGCCGGCGGCGTGAGCAGACCCTGTTCGATGAGTCGAAGTCGAACCACGCGAAGTGGCACGAACTCTTCTTGGGCGAGACGAATAGCCTCGCGAAGGCATTCGACGTCACGTTCGGAGTAAAGACGATAACCCTTGCGACTGCGACTGGGCTGTACCAGTCCCTTGTCTTCGTAGTAACGGATCTTGGATAGTTCGACCTCGGGGAACAGCTTTCGAAGTTGCGCGTGGACTTCGCCGATACGCATGAAGCCTTGATTGACGCTCATCGTGTCGCCTCCCAAAACACCAGTTTGAATTTGCCTACTTGGACCTCGTCGGCGGAGTGCAGCGTCGTCTCTTCGACCCGCTTGCCGTTGACGTAGGTGCCATTTAATGAGTTCAAGTCGCGCAAGGTCACTCGACCGCTCGCGGTGCGCGTGAAGACGGCGTGGTGACGTGAGACGGAGACGTCATCGAGTAGGAGATCACTCGCTTCGTGTCGTCCCACCGTCGTCACGTCCTTGGTCAGTTCGATTCTCGTGCCGGCCTGTGGTCCCGCAGCAATCACCAACTCATCACGATGATCACCGAGTGGTCCCCTGTTGGCGTCCGGATGCATCGCGTCGGGCGTGCTGACGACAGGGACAGCGATGGTCTCCGGTGACGTGGCCTCGTGTTGGGGGGCACCGCACGACCAGCAAAAGTTCGCGTTGGCGTTGAGTATCTCTCCACATCGGCGGCAGTTCACGAGTTTCACACTAGTGAACTTTCGAATTCGCCGTCGGGGCTAACTTGTGGTTAACGCCTCGTAACCTGACGCGTCAAGAAGCGCCTCAAAGTCGCTGTTTGAACTCGTCGCAATCTCGCAAATCCACCCCGTGCCGTACGGATCGCTGTTGACGAACTCCGGTGACGTGCTGAGTGCTTCGTTCACTGTCTTCACAGTCCCGGCGACCGGCGCGTAGATCTCGGAGACCGACTTCGTCGACTCCACTTCGCCGATGACGCCGCCCTTCGCGACCGTTGATCCGACTTTGGGAAGGTCCACGAACACGACGTCACCGAGCGCGTCTTGGGCGTAGTCGGTGATGCCAACGCGCACGTCGTCGCCTTCACGTCGGGCCCACTCATGATCACTGGAGTAACGGAGTTCGCTGGGTATCTGCATGCGAGCCAACTTAC
>DATKSO010000048.1:0-4478 GCA_035531635.1 Acidimicrobiales bacterium
CCAACCTTGGGCCACGGACTGCATCCACGTACCCGACATTGAGATGAGCTGGCCAATGAAGTAGAGACGAAAGTTGCGGACCTTCAGGGCCGCAAAGGTCCGCGAGTTGCCGCGTGTTCTGCTCACTCGTCCTCCAGCAGCACTTCGAGAAAGGAGACCAGCTCTTCGGCCTTGCGCCGATCAATCGAGGAGAGGGCCAAAAGCTTTCGCTCGAGGAACTCGGTCTTACGCTGGCGAATAGCGTTGAGTTCCTTTCGACCGAGTGCGCTCAAGCGAACACGAGTGCAGCGACGATCGATTTCATCCTCGAAGGTGTCGATCAAGCCGAGCTGACCCATTCCCTTCACCAACTTCGTTATGGAAGGCGGTTGAACCTGTTCAGCGATCGCCAGGTCACCCAGGGAGGGACGCTCGAGCTTGTCGATCGAAGCCAGGATCGAGGCTTGCGCCGGGGTCACGCCACTCAACGCCGAGTAGCGAAGTTTACGATTCATTCGTGTAACTGCTCGACGTAAGCGGGCGGCGGTCTCGTTCGTGGTCATATTCATTAGTTCACCTAACTAAATAATACCATACCCCGTCGCGATCGTGACGGTCGAGGGCGACGGGCCCGATGAGAACGTTACGCTCAGGTCACTCATCGAGTCGTCACGTCGATCAACCAGAGAGGAAAGCGCCGTGTACAAAGTTCCTTCGCAGGAGGGCAAGGTCGCCGTCGTCACCGGTGCGAACAGCGGAACGGGCAAGGAGTCGACTCGACGGCTCGCCGGAGCAGGAGCAACCGTCGTCATGGCGGTACGGTCAAAGGAGAGAGGTGACGCGGTGCGTGACGAGCTACTCGCGCAACAGCCCGACGCCCAACTCGAGGTTCGCGTGCTCGACCTCGCCGACCTCTCGTCGGTGAAGTCCTTCGCCGAGACGCTCGTCGGCGAAGGTCGTCCGCTCCACCTCTTGGTCAACAACGCCGGTGTCATGGCGCCCCCGACGCGCTTCGAAACCGTCGACGGCTTCGAACTCCAATTCGGCACCAACTTTCTCGGACCCTTTGCCTTGACGTTGCGACTATTGCCACTCCTTCTCACGACGGACGAGTCGCGCGTCACGACGATGAGTAGCAGCGTCGCTGGCATTGGCCGCATCCGTTTCAACGACCCCCAGCGGCGTCGCCACTACAGCCCCTACCCCTCCTACGCCCAGTCCAAATTGGCCGATCTCCTTTTCGCGTTGGAGTTGGCGTCAATCGCCAACCGGCGGAACTGGAACCTGATGAGTAACGCCGCGCACCCCGGATTCACGCGGACCAATCTCATGAGCGCTGGTGCCAGTCTCGGACGTGACAAACCTCGACGAAAGTGGATGGGCGAAGCCAAGTTCATGCCGTCTCAGGGCGTCGAACAGGGTGCCGAGCCCTTGCTCTACGCGGCGGCGAGCCCCGAAGCGGTCAGTGGCGTCTACTACGGGCCGAGCCGATACTTCGGTCTCGTCGGTCCGACGACGATCGCTCGCGTGCCAAGGTCCGCGCGCAATCCCGACCTCGGCGAACGACTCTGGACTCTCGCCGAACAGCTCACCGGTGTACAGCTACCCGAGGACGTAACGAAGAACTGCTAGAGCGAGCGGTACCGCGGCACGTAGCCGCCCGTGCCGAGGAGCGACGAGTCTTCGGGGTCCATCGTCTCGTCGACGCCGCCGATTACTTCGGTCACCCAGGAAAGTCGATCCATCAAGATTCGCGTTACGCCACCTTGAATGGTGTCGGTAGAGATAGCGCAACTCGAACACGCGCCCTGAAGTTGGACCTCGACGACGCCGCTTTCGACGTCACAACGAAGAAGAACGAGGTCGCCACCGTCGGCTTGAACCGAAGGGCGCATCAAATCCATCAGCGCGTTCAACGCCGAGAGACGACTCCCGCGTTCTTGATCGGTTAGTTCCACCCGTCCAGTCTGCCGTGAAATCGAGGTGCCGTGCCCTCAAGAGTCGGCTCACTACGATGTTCCTGATGATTAAAGAACCAGCGAATCTGAGCGCCCACGATATCGACCTCTCACCGACGGAGTTCTGGCTTAAACCTATGAGCGAACGAGACGAAGCCTTCCGCATTCTTCGTCGAGACCTCCCCATTGGCCACTACGACACGCCGATGATGCCCGGCTCATCCCTCGAGCTCCCGCCGGACAAGGGCTACTACGCCCTGACGCGCCACGCGGACATCGCGGAGGCCTCACGCCGACCCGAGGTCTTCATCTCCGGTCCGGGGGCCGTGTCGATGATTGACTTTCCGCCGGAGATCGTCGAGTACTTTTCCGGCATGATCTCGACGGATAATCCCAAGCACGCCCGTCTGCGTCGGATTGTCTCGAACGCGTTCAGTCCCAAAAACGTGCGCGGTGTCGAGGAGTCCGTCGAACGCATCGCTGACACCGTGCTCGATCGAGCGCGGGCAGAAGGTACGGGCGACTTCGTCACCGATATTGCCACGCCTTTCCCTCTGCAGATCATCTGCTCGATGATGGGCGTACCCGAAAGTGAGTACGCCACGGTCATGAGGTGTTCGAACGTCATTTTCTCTGGAGGTGACCCCGAATTCATTCCCGAGGGGAGCGACCCCGTCGCGGCCTTCATTGAGTCAGGCGCGACGTTAACCGGCATCATGGAGGAACTCGCCAAGTTCCGCGTCGATCATCCAATCGACGACATCACGAGCGCGCTCGTCAACGCCGAAATCGAATCCGAAAAGCTGACCCAACAAGAGATGGCCTCATTCTTCGTGATGCTCGTGACCGCAGGCAACGAAACCACGCGCACCGCGCTCGCGCACGCGCTCATCGCCTTCGACGAATTTCCCGAGCAGAAGCAACTCTTGGCGAGTGACTTTGAGGCACTTGCCAAGACGGCGACCGACGAGATCGTTCGTTGGTCGTCGCCAATCACGTGGATGCGCCGAACTCTCGCCTCGGACTACACGCTGTCGGGCTTTGAACTCAAGAAGGACGACAAGGTCATCATGTTCTACAACTCAGCCAACCGTGACGAAGACGTCTTCGTCGACCCGTTCACGTTCGACGTCGCTCGGACGCCGAACGACCACCTCGGTTTCGGAGCCGCCGGTCCCCACTTCTGTCTCGGTTCGCACTTGGCTCGGCGCGAGATCTCCGTGATGTGGCGCGAACTCCTCTCGCGTACGCCGAACATTCATCACACCGGACCGCCCGACCAACTCGCTTCGAGTTTCGTGCCCGGTATCAAGCACCTCGACTACAGCTTCTAAGCGTTCCGAGCCGCCTGAGCTTCGTCGAAGACTCGAAGCGCTCGCGGACCCCACACCGTCCCAGGTCCGCCGTTCATTGCAATGGCGACGCCAATCGCCTCGCCAAGTTGTTGTCGGGTCACGCCCGCGCGCAATGCCCCACGAGTGTGCGCGACGATGCAGCCGTCACACTCTCGAGTGATCGCGATCACCACGGCCAGCAACTCCTTCACCGAAGCCGTCAACTCACCTTCGGCCATGGCTGCCGTCGACATCGTGACGTAGCTCTTCATGACGTCAGGTATCAACTCATGCAAATCCAGTGACGGTTGCCGGAGCTCTTCTCTAATTCGGTCCATGCTCTCCATAGTGTCCTCCTACGGCGAGCGTAGTGACTTCTCCTCCGTTCAGGGAAACTCAACGTGTGGATTTCCTAAGATGTCGTCGTGAGCGCCATCGACGAACTTCTCTCGCACAACCGCTCGTACGTGAAGACCCACGGACATCGCGAACTGCCCACCGCACCACGACTGCACCTCGCGGTCCTCACGTGCATGGACTCGCGCCTCGACCTCTTCGGCGCGCTCGGACTCGACCTTGGTGAGGTGCACCTCGTGCGTAACGCAGGGGGCATCGCGAGCGACGACGCAATTCGATCGCTCCTGCTCAGCCAACGACTCTTAGGGACGCACTCGGTCATGGTCATCCATCACACGCGCTGTGGTCTCGAGTCCTTTGACGAAGAGACCCTTCAAGAACAGATCACCTCGGCCGTCGGTGCCCGTCCCCCCTTTCGTCTCGGCGCCTACGTTGACGTCGACGAGGACGTCCGGGCGACCGTCTCCGCCCTTCGCGCGAGCCCATTTATTGACGGCACCGAGATTCGTGGGTTCGTCTTTGACGTAGACGACGGAGAGCTTCGCGAGATCGTCGACGAAGACTGAGCGCGTTCAGCGCTCCCGTGTCCATCCCGTTCGTCGCCCGAACCACGTCGACCTGTGACGCTCGTGATCACGTTCGCGTGTCGCGGTTCCTATCACCGCGATACGTCAGGGGCGCCTCAGCACTCCCCTACAGCAACGGGTCGAGTTGCACTTGCTGCGTCTCGATGAATCTCCGCAAACTGCCGTTGATGTAGAAGTTCCATCCGTTTGAGCAGTCGTTGAAACACTCAAATTCGGGAACCAGGCCAACGTGAGCAAAGCGGATCGCGGTTTCATCGCCTTCG
>DATKSO010000049.1:0-4533 GCA_035531635.1 Acidimicrobiales bacterium
CGGCTCTTCGAAGACCGCGGACTCACCCTCGACCACACGTATCAGCTCAACGTGGGCGGCAACATGGACTTCAAGAACATGCTCGAACGCGAGCGTCTCGAGTCGAAGAAGGTCTCAAAGACCCAGGCCGTCACGTCACAACTCGAGTTCAACGACCTCGACCCCGACGACGTGCACATCGGTCCGAGCGACCACGTGCCGTGGCTCCAGGACCGCAAGTGGGCCTACATCCGTATGGAGGGCCGTAACTTTGGTGACGCACCACTCAACATCGAGCTGAAGCTCGAGGTCTGGGACTCGCCCAACTCGGCCGGGGTCATCATCGACGCCGTGCGCTGTGCCAAGGTCGCGCTCGACCGCGGCATCGGCGGACCGCTGCTCGGTCCCTCGGCGTACTTCATGAAGTCGCCGCCCGTGCAGTTCCACGACGACGAGGCGCACGACATGGTCACCGCGTTCGCCGACGACGGTGCCGAGAATCCCGTCTGGCCGTATATCCCGTCATGAAGTAAACCCCCCGTTTCGTGCGCGGGGCTCTTCTCTAGTGCGTCTGGCTCTCCCACCACTCGCGAAGTCGGTCCGCTGCCTCGTCGACGCTGATCTCGCCTTCGTCGAGACGGATCTCCATGAGAAAGTCGAGGGCTTGTCCGACCGCGCGACCGGGCGCGATGCCGAGGAGTTCCATGACGGCGACCCCGTCGAGCGCCGGGCGAAGACGACTCAGGTCCTCTTGCTCACGCAGGACGCCGATGCGATCTTCGAGTTCGTCCATGCGCTCGGCGAGCGTCGCCGCCTTTCGAGCGTTCCTCGTCGTGCAGTCACAGCGAGTGAGTTCGTTGAGCTCATCGAGCAGTGACCCGGCGTCGCGTACGTAACGACGCACGGCTTTGTCGCTCCACCCCAGCTTGTAGGTGTGGAAACGAAGGTGGAGCTCAACCAACATCGAGACGTCGTCGATCATCTCCGACGAGTACTTGAGCGCGATCATGCGTTTACGCGTCATCTTCGCGCCCACCACGTCGTGGAAGCGAAACGTCACGCCCTCATCGCTGATGGCGCGGGTGTTGGGCTTGCCGATGTCGTGAAAGAGCGCGCCGAGGCGCAGGACCAGCGATGGCGAGGTCTTGTCCACCACGGCCCAGGTGTGGCGGAGGACGTCCTTGTGTTGGTGGACCGGGTCTTGTTCAAGCTGGAGCTTTGGCAACTCAGGAACGAAGTACTCCGCCAGCCCCGTGCGCACGATGAAGTCGAGACCGAGTGAGGGTTGCGCCGTGAGAAGGAGGAGGTCGAGCTCGCCGCGTACGCGCTCGGGCGACACCTTGGTGAGATGCTCGGCCATCTTCGCCGCCGCCGCCTCGAGCGCGGGATCGACGGTCATCTCGAAACGCGCGGCGAAACGCGCGGCGCGCAGCATCCGTAGGGGGTCGTCGGCGAACAGGATCTCTGGGTCGATGGGCGTGCGCAACACGCGGTCGTTGAGGTCGTGGAAACCGTGGTGAAAATCGAACAGTGTCTGTACGTCGGGCGTCTCGGCGTTGAGCGCGATCACGTCGAGCGCGAGTGCGTTGATCGTGAAGTCGCGTCGACCAAGGTCTGCCTCGAGCGAGTCGCCCCATTCCACTGAGGGTTTTCGAGAGTGGTCGACGTAGGACTCCGAACGAAACGTGGTGATCTCGACCTTGACTCCGCTTTCGCGAAGGGTGCCGCCAATGGTGCCGAAAGCCTTTCCTTGCTGCCATAACGCACTGCAGACGGGCTTCATGAGCCGCTCAATATCCTCGGGGCGAGCGTTCGTCGTGAAGTCGATTTCGAAGTCGTCGCGTTGCGCGTCACCGAGCAACGCGTCGCGAACGGAACCACCGACGGCGTAGAGAGAAAAGTCCGCGTCGGCGAACGCTTCGGTGAGCGGACGCGACAACAACGCGAGTTCCGCGAGTCGATCGTGGGCATTAGAAAAGGAAGTCACTGCGAATGAAGGTTACGGGCTCCCGAAGCGGAGGTCTCGCGACGGTAGCCTGTAACTGCATGTCCCACCGATTTACGACCTGGTGGCGGGCGCTCAGCGTCGTACTCCTCAGCCTCGCAACGGTGACGTGGCCCTCGGCCTCGTGGGCTAACGCGACGCCAGGCTTCACCGTGGTCCATCAGACCGCGCTCGCGACCTTGTCAACGCGCGGGACCCTGCACTTCGCCACCATCGTGCGTCTCACGCCAGAGAAAGCCCAGGCCAGCGCGAGCGTCGCCATCTTCCCGGTGCTCACGACGGTCGCGGCGATGAGCTCCATCGTCTCCGGCGTGGGTGCGACGGGCGCGGCGATGGCGTCGACGGGAACCTTCGCCCTGAACTGCCTCCAGCGTGGTGAAGCCACCTTCAGCGTCTCGGTCTACACCAAGAAGCTGAAATCACCGCTGCGTTCATGCCACGGCGTCAAGGCCCGACTCCATCTCACGTGCCCTGTGACCGGCTGCGCCGGGGTCTACCCGCTTCGCTACCGCTTCGACGTCAACGGCACGACCATCACGAAGTGGTCACTTTTGGCGATCAAGACCAGACCCGTCACCACGCCCCTGCGGGTCGCACTCGTGGAGACCCTGAACCGAACGTCGTTGCAAGACAGCCAGCTCTCGATCAACGTCTTGAACGCCCTTGGTCATTTCGCCTCATCACCCCTCACGCTCAGCGCGGACTACGAAACGTTGACCGCCATCGACTTCGATCAAAGAACGGAGACGAAGTGGCGCAGCGCCCTCAACAAGGCGCTCGAGAGCCCCCAACATCGAGCGATCGACGCGCCGCCTGGTTCCATCGACTTCGCCGGTCTCTCGGAGAACGGTCTCACCACCCAGATCCCCCAACAGCTCATGCTCTCCGAGCGAGTGCTCAAATCACTGACCGGCGTCTACGTCGATCAACCGGTGCTCTTGGACGGCGCGCAGACACCGACGAGTCTCCTCGCGCTCGCCGGCGGCGGCGTCAGTGACGTGCTGCTACCCGAGGACGAACTCGCCCAAGCCCCTTCCGGCACCCTCACGTGGGGGGCGCCCTTTCACCTTGCGGGCGCCGGCTCCGTGACCGCACTAAGTATCGACGGTCCCCTCTCCGCATTG
Source organism: Acidimicrobiales bacterium (assembly GCA_035531635.1). Taxonomy (GTDB): domain Bacteria; phylum Actinomycetota; class Acidimicrobiia; order Acidimicrobiales; family RAAP-2; genus RAAP-2. Next base: position 3,109 of record DATKSO010000049.1, read on the forward strand.
GTGAGTAACGCGGCCATCGAACCGGGACGACGCGCCGCACTTACGTTGGCTTGGCTCGCCTTCTTACACTTCGAGGCCCCCAACGCACCCGCGAGTCGCACCGTGGTCATCGAACAGACCGTGGGCGCCGTGTCGACGACCTTCCTGAACGATCTCCTCGGTGGCCTGAAGAACGATCCGTACAGTCAGCTCGCGTCACTCACGCCGTCATTCAACTCGGCGCTCATCGGCACGAACGGCGCGCCCGCGATACGCACCCTCAGCCACACGACGAGCCCGTCCACGTGGTCCGCGCACAACGTCTCATCACTGCTCACGCTGATCGGCGCGGCCAACTCCTACGCCCAGAGCATCAGGTCCGGCTCGGAAGCGCTCATTCTTCGCGTCGGTGTCGCTCGAACGGAGATACTCGGCAACGCCAACGCACGACAAAGCGCCATCAACGCCGCGAACAATCAGCTCAACGCGCAGCTCGGCCAGTTCTCGATTGACGCGAGCGCCATCACGCTCGCGGGACAGGGCACGTCGTTGCCGATCACGGTCATCTCGCGCGCGCCCTACACCGTCGACGCCGTCGTGCACCTCATTACGGACCGCGTCACCTTCCCCAAGGGCAACGCGGTCAAGGTCACCATGAGCTCGCCGACCGTTTCCATCCGGGTGCCAACACAGAACCCCCAGGGAAGCTCGATGACCCTGCAGGTAGTGCTCACGACACCGAATGGCCAGGTCGTGTTGGCGCGAAGCGCGATCCAAGTCCGCATCGCCGGGACGTCCGTCGTGGGCTACGTCCTCTCGTTCGCGTCACTCTTCGTGCTCGGACTGTGGTGGTGGCGTACGAACCGTCGTCGACCTAAGGGCCGTCACGCGCGATGACCATCGAATCCTCCCACTCGTCTCGGGTCGCCTCCATGGCGAGTGGCACCTTGATCTCTCGGGTCACGGGTCTCTTCCGCGTCCTCGTGCTGGCCTGGGTACTGGGCTTCACGCCCATCTCGGACGCCTTCAACTTGGCCAACACCGTGCCGAACATGTTGTTCGACGTCGTGCTCGGTGGCATCTTGGGCGCCACGTTCATTCCCGTCTTCGTCGAACGTCTCGCCCTCGACGGTGAGCGGCGCGCGTGGCGTTCGATCTCGAGCGTCATCACCGCGGCGATCCTGGTCCTCGTCGCCGCTTCCGCCGTCTCATGGTTCTGCGCGCCGTGGATCATCGACGGCTTCACGGCCTTGCAACACACGTCGTCGGCTCACTCCGCCGCCGTGTTGGCTCAAGAGCGCGCGGTGGCCACCGAGCTTCTGCGCTGGTTCGTGCCACAGATCTTCTTCTACGGCATCATCGGCATCGCGACGTCACTGCTGAACATTCGTCGACGTTTCGGCGTGGCGACGTGGGTGCCGATCGCCAACAACGTCGTCTGCATCG
>DATKSO010000050.1:0-4031 GCA_035531635.1 Acidimicrobiales bacterium
GCCTCGTCGAGCGCCGCGCGGGCGTGACGTTGCACAAGATCATTCCACCGGGTGGGGGACTCGGCGGGGGCAGTGCCGACGCGGCGGCGATCCTTCGCTGGGCTGGGGGCGTCGACAGCGAGGCGGCCCTGTCGCTCGGCGGCGACGTGCCCTTTTGCCAAGTGGGTGGGCGCGCGCTGGTCGAGGGAGTGGGCGAACGCCTCACCGTGCTGCCTTTTGAACCTCGAGAGGTCACGCTGGTCCTGCTCGGTTTTGGTGTGAACACGCGCCAGTGCTACGAGGCGTACGACGAACTTAAGGGCGCCGGCGAGAAGTTCTACGGGCGAAACCACCTCGAAGCGGCAGCACGCCTCGTGGAGCCTCGACTCGGCGAGACGATGGACTGGCTGAGCGCGACTCTCGGGAACCGGGTGCACCTTGCGGGGTCGGGTTCGACGCTCTTCATCGAGGGCCACCTCGAGCAGGGCGTGGAGACGTGGGACGTGATGGGTCCCGAAGGTGTCGTTCAGTTTCGCCAGGTCACGACCACGCCACCAGGGGCGTAGATCGAGCTATTTGCCGGCGGCGCGACGCTGGAAGCGGGTTCGCTTCAGCATCTTCTTGTGCTTCTTCTTGCGCATGCGCTTACGGCGCTTCTTAATTAGTGATCCCATGGCTCGTAGAACCTTACTAGGTTTCATCTCGTGACTTTTCTTGGAGGAGACGGCGTGCCCTGGCAACTTCATCACGTGCAGCTCGCCATCCCGCCCGGTGCGGAGGCTCGCTGCGACGCGTTTTACGTGACCCTGTTGGGTTTTCACGAACTCGAGAAGCCGCCGATACAGGCGGCACGCGGCGGCCGCTGGTACCAGCGAGACGAGGTGGCGCTCCACCTGGGGGTCGAAGAGGAGTTCCGTCCGGCGAAGAAAGCCCATCCGGCCCTCGCCGTCGGGAACTTCGACGAACTGCTCGCCGTACTAACGGACGCTGGCGTCGAGATTCGATTCGACGAGACGATACCCGGGCGACGGCACTGCTACGTGGACGACCCCGTGGGCAACCGGCTCGAACTGATCGACGCCGCTAGTTCTCGCTGACGCGCTCGATCCGCAGCGCCTGGCGTGGACAGCCGCGCACGGCGAAACGCGCCGACTCGAGCGTCGCGAGATCGCTCAGGGGTGTGGGCTCTCTCCTGATGATGGGGTATCCCCACTCGTCCATGCTCACGAGTTCTGGTGCCAGCTCGTGACAGTGGCCGAAGCCGTCACAGAGGATCGGGTTCACGCGAAGGTAGAACACCCCCGAACGACGTCTCACTCCCATACGAGCTCGCTCTCTTTTTCGAGGCGCGGGACCGCGACGAAGACGTTGCCCGAGCGCGAACCGGCGCAGTGCGTCGCGTGCGCGTGGCCCTCGAAGTCCCCAGCGAAGACGCGAAGGGCTGACCGCACCAGGCGCACCACCCCGTCGGGGTGACGACAGGCGCCGCGCCCCTCGATGACCCCGCAGCGGTGCTCGAGTCGTTGGAGGGCCTGCGAGGAGTTTCGTGTTCCGGCGAGCACGTCGGCGAGGTCGTCACTGAGGGCGGGAAGCCCGAAAGCGCACGGGCCGCACTGTCGCGCGCTCTCGTTGGCCATCCACTGGACGACGCGTTGCGTCTCGACGACCCCGCAGCCGTCGCGTCCGAGGGCCACGATGATCCCCGCGCCCACCGTCGCGCCCCACTGCGCCAGCGTTTCGTTGTCGTAGGGCGCGTCGAGGTGCGCGGCGTCCAGCCACGCGCCCCCGTAGCCACCGAGCAGCAGCGCTTGGGGATCGGGATCGGCGCCGGCGAATTCAAGCACTGTTCGCAGCGTCGTTCCCGTGACGACCTCGAGGACTTTCGGGCGTTCGACGGCGCCCGTGACGGTGACGAGCATCGACCCCGGACTCACCGAGGTACCTAAAGTGCGAAACCACTCCGCGCCGAAGCGCCCGATGAGCCCGACGTGGGCGCAGGTCTCGACGTTGTCGAGGAGTACCGCGTGGTGGCGGATCTTGAGGATGGAGGGGCGCTGCGGGCGGTACTGGGGGAGTGACTCGTTGTCGTTGAGCCAGTGCACGAGGGCCGACTCCTCACCGGCCACGTAGCGCCACGGCGCCGTTTCGAGATTGAACTGCGGTCCGCGAGCGCCGGCGCGCGCGCGTTCGTCGAGCGCGCGTTGTACGTTGCCCACGGCGGTCGGATTGTCGCGCGACACGCACACGATGACGTCCTTCGCGCCAATGATCGAGGCGAGGATCGCCGCGCCGTCGAGCACGAGGTGGGGATTGGTGCTGAGCAGGGTCGAATCCTTGTACGAGACCGGTTCGCCCTCCATTGCGTTCACGACGACCACTTTGTTGTGACCGCGATGGTCACGAAGAAGCCGGGCCTTGCGAGCGGTGGGGAAGGCGGCCCCGCCGTGACCGGTGAGACCGGAGTTCTCGAGTTCGTCGAGGAGCGACGTCGCCTGGAAGGTCGTCGCGAACGTAGCCTCGTGCTGACCGAGCGTCAACGGCGTGCCCGGGGTTCCGTTCAGCAGACGGGGGAGCTCGTGCGCGAGCACTATCGGCGCCTCTTCGATCGTCCGGGCGCCGAACTACGAGGGAACGACGACGACGCCTTCGTCGACACCGGTCGCGGCGCCGCCGGGGCCGGACCCTTGCTCGCGGCGAGTGGGGAGAGGGCGGTACGGCCGGCGGCGCGCGTCGGACGGTTGAAGTATCGCCAGAGTGCGGCGGCGAGCACGATCGCCGCGCAGGCCGCCACGATCGCCAGACCGACGCCCTTCTTGGCGTCGGTACCGGTGGTGAGGGCGTGCACGATCGCGCTCGCAAAGGCCAGCCAACTGAACCAGTGGATGAACCGCCACGTCTCGTTCTTCAGGCGAACCTTCAAAAGGCTCGAGATCCACACGGCGAGGATAAGGTCGAAGGCCACGGCGCCCACCGCCACGCCGACGCGCCGGTAGGCGGACGTCATGGGCACGAGCACCGATATCCAACCGGTGGCCACGTACGAGTCCACCACGGTCGTCGTGATGTGCAACGCGAGGAAGATCAAGGCAACGAGGGACACGGAGCGGTGGAGCTCGTTGACCTCGAAACGACCAACGACCGTGCCCCCGACACGATTCGCTACCAGTGTGCCGAGCGTGACGACGAGAGTGAAGAGGATGAGCGTGACCATCCCGGTGGCCCTCGTCGTGTACCAGAGATAGGGCGTCGTCAGGGCGATCACGCGGGCTCCTCGTCGACGGGCCAGCCACCGACGAACTCGATGCTCCCGTCGGTGCGTACGAAGCGACCCGACCAGCCGGCTTGAGCGACGTGGTACGCGGCCTCTTCACCCCAAAGGAGGGACGCGGTGGCGAAGGCGTTAGCGAGCACGCAACTGCTCGCCGACACCGTCGCGGTGGCGTAGGGGCCGACGGCGAAGCTTCCGGTTCGTGGGTCCACGATGTGATTCACCAACTGTCCGCTGGCGCGCCACGTGCGCGTCGTCGTCGACGACGTCGCCACGCCGCCACCGTGAATCGCGACACGCGGTTCCTTGCCGTCAAGAGCGAGTGAGTCGCTGAGGCCAATGGCCCACGCTCCCTGCGATCCTCGACCGCGGACCGCGACGTCGCCACCAACTTCGACGACCACGCCGCCCGTGGGCGCCACGTCGTCCGCAATCAAGTCCGCGACGAGCGCTTTCGCGCTCCCCCCGAGGTCAAGTTGACAGTTGGGCGCGAGCGTCACCGTGTGTTCGCGCCGATCGAGGATGAAGGCGTCGACACCGACACCCTTTACGGGTGCTGCGAGGGTGGTCTCGTCGCGACACTTCAGTTCGTCGTAGTCGACGTCGTAACCCAGGGCCAAGAGGGCCGGTAGCACGCTGGGGTCGCAGAGACCATCGGTGGCCTCACGTGCGAGTAGTGCGGCGCTGAGGGCAAGCTCCAACGTGGCGCTGATCGCCACGGTCTCTCCTGCGCGGGCGTTCACTCGCGAGATCTCGGATTCATTTCGAAATCGATTGCACGCAC
>DATKSO010000051.1:0-5954 GCA_035531635.1 Acidimicrobiales bacterium
CGAAGCGCGTAGTGACTCGCCGTGAGACCGTGCTCGAAGTAGGCGCTCATGTTCTGCATAACGGGCAGGATCGAGATCACCCGACCGAAGCCCTGGTGCTTCAGCCAGAGCAGCTCTTCGTCACGACGGACCTGGCGATGCACCGTCGTCGAGCCACCCGGGCGTTCCGACACGGCGAGGATGCCCTTGTAGACCCAGATGAAGCCGCGCGGCTCGATACCCGCTGCCCACTTACCCCTCACGACGTCACGGCCTCGAGTGGTCGAGTGAGCAACTCGCGTAACTGTACGGTTTCTCGAACGTCGTGCACGCGCACCATACTGACACCTTGGACCATGGCCCACGCCTCGGTGGCCAACGAGCCCTCCAAACGCTCGTCGACGTCGAGAGCGTCACGCCCGAGTTGACCGAGGAACCGCTTGCGACTCGTGCCGATCAGCACGCCCGCGTGGTACTCGTCCGCCAGTCGAACGAAGTGATCGACGTGCGCGAGCAGGGCCACGTTGTGCTCCACGGTCTTGCCAAAGCCAATACCGGGATCGAGCCAGAGCTTCGTGACACCGGCGCGACGAGCCCGTTCGGCGACCGTTCGAAGGAAGTCACTGATCTCGCCGACGACGTCGGCGTAGGTGGGACCGTCCTGCATCGTCGACGAATCACCCTGGCGGTGCATGGCGACGTAGCCGACGCCCAGTTCTCCGGCCACCTCGTAGAGCGTTGACGAGACGTCATTCACGACGCTCGCCCCCGCCGCCACGGCCGCTCGCGCGACCGACTCCTTTTGCGTGTCGATGGACACCGGCCCGTGCGAGGCGAGTGCTCGAATCACGGGAAGGACTCGGGCTAACTCTTCCTTCGTCTCCACTGGCGTCGCGCCCGGTCGAGTCGACTCACCACCAACGTCCACGACGTCAGCACCGAAGAGGAACTGCGTGCGCCCTCGCGCCACCGCTTCGTCGGCGGCGATCGTTCTCGAAGCGGGGAAGAAAGAGTCGGGCGTCACGTTCACGATGCCCATCACGGCCGGACTCAGCGCCACGTGGACCTTCGTTGGTGGATGTACTGAAGGGCTTCGGCCCGCGTCGCGGCGTCGTCGCGAAAGGTGCCACGCACGGCCGAGGTGACGGTCGTCATGCCTTCCTTCTTGATCCCGCGCATCGACATGCAAAAGTGTTCCGCTTCGATCACGACGATCGAACCGCGGGGTTCCAGCTCGTGTTGCAACGACTCGACGATCTGCGTGGTCATGCGCTCTTGGACCTGGAGTCGTCGCGCGAAACCCTCGACGAGCCGCGCCAACTTCGACAGACCCGTGATCCGCCCGTCAGGAGCCGGCAGGTACGCCACGTGCGCGAAGCCGACGAAGGGGACGAGATGGTGTTCGCACAGCGAGGTGAAGGGGATGTCGCGCACCATGACCATCTCGTCGTGACCGGCCTCGAAGTTGACGCGCAGGTGTTCGCCGGGGTCGCTCTCGATACCCTCGAAGAGCTCGACGTACATGTCGGCGACACGGCGCGGCGTCTCGATCAGCCCCTCGCGTGAGGGGTCCTCACCGATCGCTTCGAGCAACTCTCGAACGAGGAGTTGCACACGCGCGTGATCGACCACGTCTAGGCCTCGCCGACGTAGGTGTAGATCGCGTCGAGGTTGCGGTAGCGCTCGTTGACGTCGAGGCCGTAGCCCACCACGAAGTCGGCCGGTATGGAGAATCCCACGTACTTGAGCGACTGTTCGACGCGCTGTTCGCCTTCTTTCAAGAGCAACGCGCACACCTCGAGACTGGCGGGACTTCGCGCGCCCAGATACTGACGGAGGTAGTTGAGCGTCAGACCCGAGTCCACGACGTCCTCGACGATCAAGACGTCACGACCCGAAAGGTCGACGTCGAGGTCCTTCACGATGCGCACCACGCCACTGGTCTTCGTGGCAGCGCCGTAGGACGAGACGGCCATGAAATCAACCTCGACGGGAAGCTCGATGGCTCGCATCAGGTCAGCCATGAAGTTGATCGCGCCCTTGAGGACGCCGACGAGCAACGGTGGGCTGCTGGCGTAGTCCTTCGTGATCTGGGCCCCCAACTCGCCCACGCGGTCGTGGACCTCCTTCGCGGAAACCACCACCTCACCGAGCACGCCATGGGCCCACGTTGCGGTGAAGTCGTGCGAAGAGTGCCTATCCATTGCTGGTCAGCGTAGTGGAGTCGACTTCGAGCGTGAGGCGCTGACCCCTGCGCGCGAGGCGACGAGCACCGCTCAGCTGCGTGGCGACGACGTCACCGGTCACGACCTCGATCGCCCGTTCGACCTCGGCGGCGCTCGGCGGGTGGGCGTCGTTCGTGTTGTCGACGGCACTGAGTCTGGCTCGGAGCCAGCGTCGGAGTCGGGCTCTAGGCCATTCGCGCAACGTTCGACAGTCCGCGTCGCCGAGCGAGAGGTCGGCGTCGGCCCGGCCGAGGTCGTCGAGCCACGCGCGCTCTTCGAAGAGGACGTCAGCTTGACGCGCGAGCAGCGGCACGACGTCGCGCTCGGCCACGTCGCACATGAGGGGCAGGAGTTGATGTCGAACGCGGTTGCGACGAAAGCTGAGATCGTCGTTCGTCTCGTCGTGCAACGCCGTCAGGTTCGACGCCTCCACGAACTCGTGAAGGTCGTGACGGCGAAGTCCGCGCAGTGGCTTCGTGGGGTCGTTCACCATGGGCGAGAGCCCGTCGACGCCGGCGCCGCGCAACATGTTGAGGAGGACGGTCTCGGCGAGGTCATCCATCGTGTGGCCCGTGAGCGACCCCCTGGGCAGCACTCGCCTTCGTTCGGCGCGCGCGCGCGCCTCGAAGTTCGCGCCCGTCTCCACGTCGACGTCGTGGACCACGCAGGCGACGTCGAGACCCGCGCAGATCGTCCGCACGAACGTCGCGTCGTCACTGCTCGTCGCTCGAGCGTGATGATCGACGTGGTGCACGCTGACGCCGAGACCGGCCTCAAGGGCGAGCAGGAGCAGACCGAGTGAGTCTGGTCCTCCCGACACCGCGAGCGACACGGACGTCCCCGCGTCAGGAAACGCGCACGCGTTGAGGAGACGTTGGGCGCTCGTGCTCACACACGCACATTACGCACTCGGGATTCGACGTCTCATCGCGCCGCGCGTCCGTCGCAGGTGGGCGTACGTGCGACCGAGACCGAACCACGCGGCGCTGAAGACACCCACGTAGAAACCGACGGGCCAGTTCGTCGTGTAGGAGCTCGCCAGTGCCGCCCAGACGGTGAAGAGCGCGATGACGACCGATCCCAGCATCGCGACGTCGGGCCGATTGCTGAAGCTCCGTGCAGCCGCGGGAGGTCCGATCATCAATGAGAAGATCAACAGTGCACCCACGACGGGGACGGTCATCGTGGTGGAACACGCGATGACGACGAGAAAGGCCATCTCGACGCGCTCGGGACGCAGGCCGCGCGCCGCGGCGATCTCTGGCGCGATCGACGTCATCAAGAGTCGACGGTAGAGAATCGCTACGGCCACCACGCACACCGCGCCGAGCACGGCCACCGGCGCGACTTGACTCGAACTCACGCCCAGGATCTCACCGAACAACAGCGAGAAGATCTGCGGTTCGTACTGCGTACTTTGGCTGATGAACGCCGCGCCCAACGCGAGCATCATCATCAGCGCCAGCGCCGTGACGACGTCCGACCTGCCGCGTCGACTGAGTCGGGCAATGCCGAGCGCGGCGCCAAGGGAGAAGACACCGAGACCGATCAAGGGGTTGACGCCGATGAGATTCGCGCCCGCCGCGCCCGCGAAGGCGCCGTTTGGTATCGCGTGCGCTTGAAAGGCCGAGCCTCGCAGTACGACGAAGAAGCCGACGACGCCCGCGACGAGCGCGACGATCGTCGCCACCAGCCACGCGTTCACCATGAAGCCCGAGAACATCAGACCACCTCCGCGACGCTGGACGGTCGAACACGCCGGTCATCTCGTCGCGCCACGAATCGACGCACCACGCCAAGTCCGGAGACCAGGTAGGCCAGAAAGACGATCGACACGATGAAGAAACTCACGGGGAGACCTCGGCTCGACGGATCCCAGTAGTAACTGTCGTACGCGAACACGATCCCGAGCCAGGTCGCAAGGACGCCGAGCACGCCCGCGTACACGAAGGCCCTGCGAAGATTTCTCGTGAGCCGAAGTGACGCCGCCGCCGGGCCGATCAGCAGCGCCGTCGAGAGCACCGATCCAATGGCGACAGACGAGAGCCCGACCGAAATCGCCAACGTCAACATGAAGAGCAGGCTCACTCGCCGCACCCCGACGCCACGCGCCGACGCGAGCTCACTGCTCAAGGAGCTCAGGAGCAGCGGGCGGTACATCCAGGCGATCAACGCCAGTGTGACGACGCTCAAGACGACGACGACCGGGATGGTTCCCGGATCGACGGTGAAGATCGACCCGAAGAGGATCTGTTGGGTGACGCCCGTGGTGGCGCTCCTCGTCGTGTCGAGATAGAGGAAGAGCGCCGCGAGACCGGTGGCCGCCCCGAGCACGATCCCCGTGGCGACGTCGCGCCCGCGACGTCGCTGCACGCCAGCGAGTTCCATGGCACCCGCGCCGATCACCCCGGCGCCGATGAAGCCCAGCAGCGGACTTATCCCCAGTAAGAACGATCCCGAACCACCCGTGGTCGCGACGTCGGTGAGGGCGTGCCCGGCGAAGGACTGGCCCCGGACCACGGTGAACACGCCGACGATCGCGGACACGGCAGCGGTGACGCCACCGAGCACGAACGCAGTCTGCACGGGCGCGTTGGAGAACAACCCGGGTTCGAAGAGAAACCGCACGACGACTTACGTGACCGTAAAGGTCTCGTGTTGGGGAATGTCACGGTTCTCTTGGCCAGGTTCGGCGACGACCAAGACGCGACCGTGCAACTTGAGTACGTCGACGTGATGGCCGTAGAGCGCGCTGAGCACTTCCGATCGAACGACCTCGTCGGTCGTACCACTCGCCGCGCGTCCGTTCGTGAGGTACACGATGCGGTCCATCACCGGCAGCAGCGCGTTCATCTCGTGTGCCGACAGCAAGACCGCTACCTTGTGATCACTGGCCACGCGGTGTAACAGCGCCACGATCTCTTGAACGCTCCCGGGATCGAGATTCGCGAGTGGCTCGTCGAGCAAGAGCAGCGAGGGACGACTGATGAGCGCGTGAGCGATGAGAACCCGCTGTTGCTCGCCGCCCGAGAGACTGCCCACTCGCGCGTTCGCGAAGTGATCGGCGTCGACGTCGTGCAGCGTCCGATCGACGAGTTCACGCTGTTCTTTCGTTCGCCGAGCGAATCCGTAGCGATGAGCGTCGAGTCCGAGTGCGACGAAGTCCCAGGCGCGCATCGGTACGTCCGGATCGAGTTGCACGCGTTGGGGCACGTAACCCAGCGATCGTCCGCGCTTGGCGAGCGGCGCCCCGTTCATCCGGATCTCGCCGCTCTCGAGACGTTGCAGACCCAGGATGGCCCGCAACAACGTCGTCTTGCCCACGCCGTTCGAGCCGATCAACCCGGTGAACTCGCCTTCACGAACCTCGAAGGACACGTCGTCCAGGATCTTTCGTCCCGCAAGGGTGACGCTGACGCCGTCCACCTCGAGAATCGACGTCGCGCTCATAGTTTCTTCGTGGACGCGTGGTGCACCACGGCCTTTTGGATCGCGTTCACTTCAGCGAGCATCCACGACTGAAAGTCGTAGCCCGGCGTCGGCATCGTCTCGTAGACGCCGACGACGGGCACGTGATTCGACTCAGCGGTTTGGCGAACCGACACGGTCAGCGCGCTGACCACCTGCTGGTTGTAGCAGAAGACTTGCGCTTCGTGTTTGGTGAAGAAGCTCTTCTCGAGCGTGATGTCCTCGGGCGACGGGTCGACGCCGTTCATGATGTCCGACTGAAAGACGAACGGCGTGAGGATC
>DATKSO010000052.1:0-3078 GCA_035531635.1 Acidimicrobiales bacterium
CTCGTGCACGCGAAGGGTCGAGCGCGCGGTGTCGCCACGGTTCGCCGCGACGTCAGCGCCAATGAACTCTCTGAGTTGCACGAGGCGGGTGTGCGCGGAGTGCGCTTCAACTACGTTCGTCGCCTCGTCGATCCAAAGCCCGACCACTACTACCTCGAAATCGTCGAGAAGATCGCGCCACTGGGCTGGCACGTCGTGATCTATTTCGAAGCCAGCGACCTCCACGAGAAGTGGGACCTCTTTAACAGCATCGAGACTGACCTCGTGGTCGACCACATGGGACGTCCCGACGTCTCAAAGTTCGTGGACGGTCCGGAGTTCGGCCAGTTTCTTCGTTTCATGGAGGAGAATCCTCGCGTATGGACGAAGGTGACGTGCCCCGAACGACTGACCAAAAGCGGGCCACCGAACTATGACGACGTCGTGCCCTTCGCCAAGCGGGTGGTCGACGCCTTTCCGGACCGCGTGCTCTGGGGCACCGACTGGCCCCACCCCAATCTCAAGAGTCATATGCCTGACGACGGACGACTCGTCGACTTCATAGAGCGCATCGCAACGACCAAAGAGCGCCAGGGTAAACTCCTCATCGATAATCCCACTCGGCTCTATTGGGGAGAAGGCCAGTGAACGAAAAGAACGATTTTGACGACATTCCCGGCACGACGGTCTTCACGACGCAACGCTCACTTCAAGGCTTTCACTTGAACCAGTTCTGCATGAGTCTGATGAAACCCGAGAACCGCGAGCGATTTCGCGCCAACGAAGAGACGTACCTTGACGAGTGGGAGCTCACCGACACCCAGCGCGACGCGGTCCTGCGCCGTGACTACAACGCCGCGATCGCCGAAGGCGGCAACATCTACTTTCTCGCCAAGATCTTCGCCACGGACGGTCGCAGTTTCGTGGACGTCGCGGCGCAGATGACCGACATGAGCGTCGAGGACTACACCAACATGATGCTGCACGGGGGACGCTCCCCCGAGGGCAATCGTTCTATTCGAGAGGGGCGCTAAGTGGCGCGGGTTTCAGCAGGGATCACCACCAGCCACGTGCCGGCCATCGGCGCCGCGATCGACAAGGGCCTCACCGAGAGCGACTACTGGAAGCCGGTCTTCGCGGGTTACGAGTTCTCGAAGAAGTGGATGAAAGAACAGCGTCCCGACGTCGTCTTTCTCGTCTACAACGACCACGCGTCGAACTTCTCGCTCGAGTGCCTGCCCACCTTCGCCATTGGCTGCGCGGACCGCTTCGCCGTCGCCGACGAAGGCTTCGGCCCGCGCCCGGTACCCCCGGTACTGGGACATCCCGAACTGGCCTGTCACATCGCCGAGTCCTTGATCCTCGACGACTTTGACCTGACGATCATGAACAAACTCGACGTCGACCACGGCCTCACCGTGCCGATGTCGCTGCTCTTCGGCCAGCCCGACGCCTGGCCCGTCAAGGTCATCCCCTTCGCCGTGAACGTGGTCGAGTATCCCCAGCCATCGGGAAAGCGATGCTTCCAACTCGGCCGAGCCCTTCGACGCGCCATCGAAAGCTTCCCCGAGGATTTGAACGTTCAGGTCTGGGGCACCGGCGGCATGAGCCACCAGCTCCAGGGGCCGCGCGCGGGCTTCATCAACTCGGACTTCGACCATGCCTTCTTGGACAGCCTCGTGAAGGACCCCGAGTCGACCGCGGAGATTCGTCACCTCGAATACTTGCGCGAATCGGGTTCGGAGGGCATCGAGATGATCATGTGGCTCGTCATGCGCGGGGCCATGGGCCAAGACGTGCGCGAAGTGCACCGTTTTTATCACGTGCCCGCGTCCAACTCGGCCGTTGGGCACCTCATCGTCGAACCCGCCTAATCCTCTTCAAGGAGTTCTCATGCGCATCGCCCTCGCCGGGGCTGGAGCCTTCGGCATCAAGCACCTCGACGCGTTGGCGCGTATCGATGACGTGGAAGTCACCGCCATCGTCTCTCGACGCCTCGAACAGGCGCGCGACGTCGCCCAGCGCTACGGCGCGAGCTTCGCCGGCACCGAACTAAGCGAGGTCCTCGAGCGCGACGACGTCGACGCCGTGATCCTGTGCACGCCGACCCAGATGCACGCCGACCAGGCCGTCGCCACCATGCTCGCGGGCAAGCACGTCCAGGTCGAAATCCCCCTGGCCGACAGTTGGAACGACGCGCAGCGCGTCGCTCAAGTACAGTCAACGACCGGGCTCACCTGCATGGTCGGCCACACTCGCCGCTTCAATCCTTCGCACCAGTGGATTCACCGCCAGATCGTTCGAGGTGAACTGTCGATCCTCCAGATGGACGTGCAGACCTACTTCTTTCGGCGAACGAACATGAACGCGCTCGGTCAGCCGCGCAGCTGGACGGACAACTTGCTCTGGCATCACGCCGCGCACACCGTGGATCTCTTCGCGTACCAGTGCCAAGAGAAGATCGTCAGGGCCAACGCACTTGAAGGACCGGTCCATCCCGACCTCGGAATTCCCATGGATATGTCGATCCAGTTGCAAAGTGAGTCGGGCAAGATCTGTACGCTCTCGCTCAGCTTCAATAACGAGGGTCCCCTCGGCACCTTCTTTCGCTACATCGGCGACACCGGCACCTATATCGCTCGCTACGATGACCTCACTGACGGCCGCGACGAGGTCATCGACGTCACCAACGTCGCGGTGTCGATGGACGGGATCGAACTCCAAGACCGCGAGTTCCTCGCCGCGATTCGCGAAGGTCGAGAACCCAACGCCAGCGTGGGTCAGGTACTTGATTGCTACCGGGTCCTGGGCACGCTCGACGCGCAGCTCCACCCCGAGCGCGAAACGTGAGCGACCCCGGGTAACGCCTCTCTCTTCGAGTGAGCCGTCGCGAATCAGTTGCACAGCACGCGCCGCGTGAAACACCCGCTCACGAGTGGGCCTCGCCCACCGGCTCGCCAGCCTGAGGCGCGTTCTCGAGTTCCGGCGCGTCGACTCGCTGCGCCTCTTCTCGGCGATGCGGCAACATTCCACGCGCGATGCTGGGAAAGATGATCGCCGAAATGGCCGCCACCACGATGATGGCGGCGTAGTTCTTCG
>DATKSO010000053.1:0-2829 GCA_035531635.1 Acidimicrobiales bacterium
GCTCGAAGTCGCGCGCCTCGTCGGACGCTACGACACCGTCGGCATCGACCTCGTCGCCATGCTCGTCGACGATTTGGCGTGCGTCGGCGCGGAGCCACTCTTCATGCTCGACTACGTGGCCGTCGGGGCGGTGAATCCCCAACAACTCGAGGTCTTAGTCGCCGGCATCGCCAACGGCTGTCGCCAAGCCAACGTCGCGCTGCTGGGCGGCGAAACGGCCGAACACGGCGGGGTCATGAAGCCCGACGATCTCGACGTCGCCGGCTTCGTACTCGGAGTCGTGGAGAGGCGCGAGATTCTTTCGCCCGATCGCGTGCGCGTGGGCGACGTGCTCGTCGGACTGCACTCGCCGGGACTTCGTTCGAACGGCTACTCACTCGCGCGCGAGGTGTTGGTGACGAGCGGCGCGTCGTTGCAACAGCCAGCCTTCAAGGACGCGACGCGCACACTCGGTGACGAGCTCTTGGTCCCGTCGGTGCTCTACGCACCGAGCGTCTCGGCGCTGCGCCACGAACTGGGCGCGGCGGTCCACGCCGTGGCGCACGTGACGGGCGGAGGCATCGTCGGTAACGTCGTGCGACTCCTGCCCGGCGATCTCGACGCCTTTATTGATATGGAGAGCTTCCCTACGCCCGAGATCTTCTTCGAGATCCAACGTCGTGGACCGGTAAGCGCCGCTGAGATGGTGCGGGTCTTCAACTGCGGGCTCGGCATGGTGATCGCCGTCGACCCGAGCGCCGCCTCGGCCGCGGTGACGCTCGCTCGCTCGCTCGGCGTCGGCGCTTCGCTCGTCGGCGACGTTCGCGTCGGTACGAGAGAGGTGGTCCTCGCGTGAGCGCCGCGCGCGAGCGGGTGCGAGAGCACCTCCTCGAGCATTCGGTGCGCCGCGGTGAGTTCACGCTGAAGTCTGGTCGGACGTCGACGTGGTTCATCGACTCCAAACAGACGATCTGCGCACCCGAGGTGATGGCCGATCTGGCGACATTGGTGCTCGACGCGATCCCCGACGACGCGACCGCCATCGGAGGACTCACGATGGGCGCCGACGGCGTGAGTTTCATCACCGCCGGCGTCGCGGCGGCGAGGGGTCGATCGCTCAACGCCTTCAGCGTGCGTAAGGAAGTGAAGGATCACGGCGCGGGCGGTCGGGTCGCCGGCGTCCTTCGCGCCGGCGATCGCGTGGTCATCACCGAAGACACCGTCACGCGCGGGACCAGTCTCCTTGAGGCCGTGCACGTCGCCCAAGCGGTCGGCGCCGAGGTCGTGTTGATCCTCGCGGTCGTCGATCGAGGCGGGACGGCGGAAGCGATGACGGCCAAAGAGGGACTGCAATTTCGCGCGCTCTTCAGTGCGCCCGATCTCGGTTTTCCCTACGAGGGCGCGTAGTTCGCGTCGAGGACGCCGAGAACCCTTCCTCGCCACGCGTCGAGCGCGGGGTAGTGGTCAGACGAGGTGTGTCCGAAACGAAGGATCAGCGCGTCGAGCGCGGGCACGACGTTGATCATCTGGCCCTCGTAGCCACTCGCCCAGTACGTGCCGTACCGGTCGCCGGTCACCCACCACTGCCATGAGTAGTACGAGCTGCTCTCTTCATCGACGCTGAGCGGGACCTGCGCCGTCGCGACCCAGTCGCGTGAGACGAGCCGCTCATCGATCCACTGACCACCTCGAAGGTAGAGCAGGCCGAACTTCGCGAAGTCGAGCGCCGTGGCGTGTACGTAGCTCGACGCGATGAAGACGCCCGTCGGATCGAAGGTGGCGACGGCGCTGGTCATGCCAAGGGGTCGGAAGAGGCGCGACACAAGATAGTCGCGGTAGGGATCGCCGTGGCCGATGACGTCCGCGACGACGCGACTGAGCACGTTGGTCGTGCCGCTCGAGTAGTTGAAGAACGTCCCGGGTTCGTGGGCGAGGGGCAACCGTGCGGTGTAGCCAGCCACGTCGTCTTGTCCTTCACCGAAGAGCATCTCCAGCACGTGGCTGGTCTGGCCGATCTCGTACTCTTCGACGAAGGCCAGGCCGTCACGCATCGCCAGAAGATCTCGAAGTCGAATCTGGTGGCGGGGATCGCCTTCGTCGCGCCATTCGGGCACGGACGCGAGTTGGTCGGGGTCGAGTCGCCCCTCGTCGACCAGTGTGCCGATCACCATGTGCAACATCGACTTGGCCATCGACCAGGAGAGCAGTTGGCTCGTCGCGTTGATCGGCTCCGCGGGACGATCAAAGAACTCCTGCACGCCGGCGTAGCGCTCGACGAGCACGCGCCCACCTTGGATGACGACGACGGCGTTCGTGAGAGCGAGCTCCTCACTGGCGAACGCTTCGTCGACCACGGCGTCGAGTTCGTGTTGGCGTGGGTGCTCTCCACGGGGCCACTCGTTGCGTGGCCACGCGACGCCTGGGGGCTGGGGCGCGAAGGCGGGCACGGTGTGGGGAAGATCGTCGTTGGCCATGGTCGTTCTGCATTGTTGCACGAGATGACGTCACAGGTCGTCTCTATCGTTCGGGGATGGACAACGCCGAGGGACTCGTCACCGCTCACTACGTCTACCGCTCGGAGGTCTACTCCACGCGTCATCGACGCGACGTGAGTCTCTATCTCGTAGCTCGCCTCGAGGGTTCGAACGTGGTGGCGCGGATCGACTCGCTGGGCCTCGTGTCGACGCTGCAGCGAACGGGCGTCGCCAAGGTCAAAGGTAAGGGTGGCGCGATGAGGGTCCTGGGAACGTGGCGACAGACGGCGAGTCGTCACCATTCGAAGGTGCTCGTCGCACCACTTCGGAAGTAATCGACCGACGTCGCGAGGTGAGACCTTCGCGAACATAAGGG
>DATKSO010000054.1:0-2219 GCA_035531635.1 Acidimicrobiales bacterium
GAACCGATGCTCAGGAACTCCGTGTTTTACTGTAGTTCGTTTACTACGTATCTACGTCTCACCCACGCGCTCGAACCTGACTCTTTTACCTCGTGAACCCGTCGAAAGCAACGCGGCGGCGATTGACTCGTGTCGACCATCGCGCGCAGGGCGCGCCGTGGTCGACGACCGCGGGGACAGGGTTGCCCTAGGGTGGCCCCATAGCGAAATCAGGTCTCTCCGGTAGCAGTGAACTGCAACGCGTCATGGACGCGGCGCGCACGCCTGAGTGGAGTTTCGGATTCGACCGACACGGGCAGATCATGGCGACCAAGGACTCTGGTGAGATTGGCTCACCGTGGGTGGTGCTCGTGGCGAAAGCCGGTCGCGGGATGAGGGTCTCGAAGTTTCACCCGGGCGACGACGTCGAAGTCGAGGGTGAAGTGATCGGTGAGATCTCGGGGAATCCACGTGAGATGGGGCGTCAGCTTCGAACGCTGCTCGCCGACATCGACCTCGAGGGGTAGTGGGCGAAACGAAGAGTGATCGGGACCGCTGTTTGAGAGGTGGGGTTGCCCGAGGTGAGGTCGGTATCGTGGTCGCCAAAGAGAAAGGGCGTGAACCGTGAGCAAGGAACTTTGGACGAACGTTGATGGTTACCTGGTCGCACTCCTCGCGCCTTCCGATGACGTGCTCGACCGAGCACTCAGTGACAGCGACGCCGCGGGACTTCCCCAGATCAACGTCGCGCCCAATCAAGGAAAGCTGTTGAAGCTCCTTGCGACGAGTCACGGCGCGCGGCGAATCTTGGAGATCGGAACGCTCGGTGGCTACAGCACCATCTGGCTCGCCCGCTCGCTGCCAGAGGGCGGACGACTGATTTCGCTGGAGTTGGAGTCGAAGCACGCGGACGTCGCGCGTTCGAACATCGACCGGGCGGGTCTCGGATCGCTCGTCGAGATTCGTGTTGGCCCGGCCGCTTCATCGCTCCGCGACATGATTGGCGAGAACGTCGAGCCCTTTGACTTCATCTTCATCGACGCCGACAAGGAGGGCTACCCGGAGTACTTCGACCTCTCGCTGGAACTCTCTCACGTCGGGACCGTGATCGTTGCCGACAACGTCGTGCGCGCGGGCGAGATCATCAATCCGCGCACCGAGGACGAACGCGTCAGAGCCGTTCGCTCATTTCTCGAACTCGTTGCTTTGGACGAACGGGTCGAAGCCACGGCCGTGCAGACCGTGGGGAGTAAGGGTTACGACGGCTTCGCGTTGATGCTCGTCACGAAGTAGGGGGAGCCATGACCATCGTGACGGTGTTTCGAAGTCGACTGCGACCAGGGGTGGACGCTGCGTACTCTGACGTGGCCGACGAAATGAGGCGTCTCGTGCGATTGATGGACGGTTTCGTCGACGAATCGTTCTATATGTCGTCGGACGGCGAACGGGTCACCATAGTTCGTTTTCGTGACAGCGAGACGCAGCGCGCGTGGGCGGAACTGCCCGAGCACCTGGCGGCGCAGCGCCGAGGTCGAGACGAGTTCTATTCGTGGTACGACATTTCGGTTTCCGAAGAGACGTACCAACGAACCTTTGAGGATCCGGTCGATCAACAGGATCGACGAGAGATGTTGGAGATTGCGACGTTCATGGAGAACTCCCGCGTCGAGGAGTGACGTCGTTCGTCTCACGGGGCCACGAAGTAAGGGGAGCGAGTGAGAGCGCTTGCTCCACCGACGAAAGACATTAGGCAGTAGCAAGGGCGTCTTTCGCACGGACGGTCGACACTCCGTAGCAACGGAAATTGATGGAGCGATTGGAAGTTACGTCGCCATCACTGGCGCGTAGCGCGGGAGTCACCGTTGCGCAAGACACGGTCTTTATGGTTCACCTCACAGAGTTCAATTAGGAGGGATGTTCCATGCGTACAACGACAATGCGTTCATTAAAGGTACTGATGGTCACTGGAATCGGCGTGATGGGTGTGGTGCCAATCGCGAGCGTTTCGGTTGCCGACTCGTCATCGACGCCGACGTTCCAGGCGTCACAGATTCTGAAGGGTTCGTCCCTGCAACACTCGTACACACCCGCGGGCTCCTCGACGTCGAAGATTGAGGCGTTGAGTAAGCCCGACGACATCACCCAGCTCGGCGACAACCTTTTCGTGGCCTTCCAGAACGGTGTCGGTCCCCAGGGCGAGGCGAGCACCGACGGCAACCTCGACAGCACGATCGTCGAAC
>DATKSO010000055.1:0-12188 GCA_035531635.1 Acidimicrobiales bacterium
GTTCGGCCACGCTCGAACTCTTCGACTCACCCACGGAGGAGCTACGCGCCCTCGCGCCGCGAGAGATTCTCGGCGGCTACTTTCGATCGGTCGGGACCACCTTCAACGGTGGCACCACGCTCGAGGATTAGTCGTGTCACGGCGTATCGCCAGCTCCAAGGCCACCATCGTCTCGCAGGCCGAACGCGACATTCGCGCTCGTCTCAACGGTCATGAACTCGATTTCACGGCGATGAGCGCAATCTCTAACATCTATCGCGCCGGCTCGGCTGTACGCAATCACATGGAACGCTCTCTTCTGGCCGACTACGACCTCAGCTGGGTCGCGTTCACGGTGCTGTGGGTTCTGTGGATTTGGGGCGAACAAGAGACCGGACACGTGGCCGCGGAGGCGGGCATCACTAAGGGAACGTTGACCGGCGTCATGAAAACGCTGCAGGCGCGAAAACTTATCAAACGGATCCCGCACCGTGACGATCGACGACGCGTTTCGATTGCGCTCACGAAAGCCGGCGTGCGATTGATAGAGCAAGTCTTTCCAGAGTTCAACACGCACGAGACGCACGCGGTGAGTGGATTGACCGTCTCCGAACAACACGAACTCGCCCGTCTACTTCGACTCGTGCTCAAACAGGTCAGCAGCGCCGCACTCGACGAGGACGCGTAGTTCTTGGGACGTGAGTTGGATTCCCCCCCTATGACGCGATCGCGCGAAATTTCGACCCCATTCCTAGTGGGCGGTCCCTCGAGACGTTCTTGTTCACGTCGGGCTCAATCGTCTCCACGGAATAAGTTGCGGCATTCCGTTCCTCAAGACCTATGGTGGCGAGACGAGTAGACACGTGCGCCTGGGCTTGATACGTTCTGACCATCAGAGCCCAACGAGAGGCTGACCCATATGGCTGGCTGCGCTCCCTGCGGAGGATGTTGCGCCCCCTGCGCGACAACGTGCGGTGTAATGGGAGGAGCGTCGTTCGGCGCTCTGGGCGCCCCCTTCGTCTCTGGATTCGGTGGTTTTGGCTTCTTCCCCTTCTTTCGCGGTCACCATGCCGCGCGGCATAACGACGAGAACGCCACACAAGTGGACGGGGACGCACTTGTCGACCCTCGTCACCCCGGTCATCGCGAAGCAATCAAGACGGTTTCACACGTTGACGACGACCAACACGAAGAGACGGTCCAATGGCTCCAAGGCTTCCTCCACCAGATCGGAGACGCGAGTGAGTCGCAGACGTGACGTGCGTCGGGTCGATCAAGGCCCTCAAGGGTTCATTCTCTGATCGGACGACGCGCGCGTCGGCCCTCCGACGGCCGGAGCACCGTTCCTTCGTCGCAGCTCAGCTCGACGTTCGACGGAGATTGTCCGACGATGTGCGCTCAGTCGTCGCGGACGCGCCACGCTCACGAGGACGCCTCGTCGGCGAATGCATCCCCCTCGTCCAGCGACGCGTCGCAAAGTTTCGACGTCGTCGGTGAAGAATGTTCCGGCCACAAATTGTACATCTTTGAATGCGGGGTATTCATCCTCTTCGAGCGCGTTTCGACCTGACGCGATGTCAGGTGTCCACTTAGATAACTTGTTACATGGAGGTACGTCGAGGATTCGACATCAATCGAGACGTCGCGCCCTCTGAGCAGTCAAAGTTCCGACATCTCATTTGCACCATTGCCACACCAAATTATCTTGGTCAGGTGCTGGTCCTTGGACGGTCGTTAGCCGTCACCATGCCGACGACAGAGTTCCGTGTGCTCGTGCTTCAGGACTGTGCCGACGTCGGACCGATACAACAACGCATCGATGGCTACCTCACGGAAGAGAACAGCGACGCCAGCCATCAGGCTCTCGGGATTGATCAGTGCGACTGGGGTGACTTCGACGTCGAATCCGCCGCACTGTTTTACAGCGTTCTCGAGTTCGCGACTTCGGTCAAGCCGGCGCTCCTGCGGTCACTACTTGGCGATGGATGGGATCGCGTCACTTACTTAGACCCCGACATCCAAGTTTTTGAAGACTTCACCACGTTGCTCGATGACGACAAGGCCCTGTCCTTGACCCCGCACCTCCTGTCCGATATACCCGACGACGGCCTCAAACCTTCGACGGGCGACATTTTACAAGCGGGTTTCTTCAACATGGGCTTCTGCTCTGTGCGACCGAGTGCGGCGTCATTCCTCGACTGGTGGAGCACTCGGCTCCAGTTCGACTGTCTCGCCGATCACAGCGCTGGCTACTTCACCGATCAAAAGATCGTCGACCTGGCTCCGCTGAAGACCGACGTGCAGATCATCGTCGAACCTGGTTGCAACGTGGCTTACTGGAATCTCCACGAGCGAAGCGTCGTCATCGAAGACGGGGTGTGGCGGGTTGCCCGCAGCGCAAAACTGAGCACTCTCTACTTTTTTCACTTCAGTGGGTACGTTTCGTCCGGCACGCCGTCACTCTCCGTACACGCCACGCGCCGAGTGTTGGGCGACGCCGTTCCGAGGCCCTTCGCCGCCCAGTACGCGCAGCAACGTTCGGACGCGGAGAAGGGCGGGTCCATCGTCTACAGCCTCGCCGGTGCGACCGCCGCACGATTTATACCTGCGGCGTGGAACAGGTCACTTCGCGAGGACGCGCGCACGCACGTTCGGGCCGGATTCACGCTGCGGGAGGTTCGTGAGGAGATCTACCGTTCTCCGAGTGGCTCGTGGACGAAGTGTCCTACCTGTGGCGACGAACACGAGAATTTCGGTTCGCGAGTTCGTTCGTTCCTCGCGGCGTGGGCGTGCCATCCTTCCTTGCTTGGAACCCCCAACGCGATCGGATCGTTCTTTCGCGACGTGAACTTCCAGCACCGCGAAGCCGCGTTCGAACAGTTGGGTTGGGCCGGAAGACACTTCGCCGAAAATACGGCCCCCGGTCACGAAGAACTCGTGGAGGCGGTCTTCGACGCCGCCGAGTACGCGATCAGGAATACCGTCGATCTGCGTCTCGTGGGCTACTTCGCCTACCAGGCGGGTATCGGACGAATCGCTCGTTGGACGCTTGAGATCCTCGACGAAGCCGGTATCCACGCAGCGATCGACTGTGTCTCCGTGGGCAGGGACTCTAACGAGTACTTGTCGGCACTGTTGCGTCGAAGAAATCCGATGAGCGCGTCCCACGCGTCGGTCTTGTGTTTCATCAACGCCGATCAGTGGCAGCGGCACGTCATTGATCCCGGCCGCGTCAATACGTCCATCGCGCACCTCGAGGCCGTCTGGGCGTGGGAGCTTGAGTTCATCCCAGATCAGATGGGTGAGGCCGTAGTAGAGGGCGAAATCGAGCGAGTGCACGCACTGTCGACCTGGAGCGTGCGAGCCATGGCGGCGGTTCTGCCGGTTCCCGTTCAGCGTCTGTCCCCCTTTGACGTAACCATGTTCGACGTGCTCTCGCCTCGGCTCGCCGGGGCCGTGAACGGCTCGTCGAAGAGCCGATACGTTCTCACCAGCTTCGACGCCAAGAGCTACATAGGTCGCAAGAATCCCGAAGCAGTGCTCGAGTTGTGGCGGCGCGTGCAGAACGATTACCCCGACTGTCGTCTCACGATCAAATGCAGTGACCTAAGAGAGTTTGCTCCCGCCGATCTCCTCGACACGATAGACGCCTCGCCTCGAACTGAACTGATCGACGACTATCTCGACGACGACCGCTACCTCGCGCTCCTGCAGGGCTGCGAGGTCTTTCTCTCGTTGCATCGCTCGGAAGGGATGGGACTGACACCGATCGAAGCGGCGCTCTGCGGACTGCCCGTCGTTTACACCAACTACGGTGGTGTCAGCGACTTCCTGGACGGCGGTTTCTTTCCCGTCACGTACACACCCGTCCAGGTCGGTGAGAGCTCCCACGCGTCAGGTCCCTACGACCGTACGGCGTGGTGGGCCGAACCCGACCTCGACGTTGCAGAACACCAGTTTCGCCTGGCCCTCGACCTGGCGCGTGACGAGGAGCGACTAGCAGCGCTCATGCCCGACGTGAAGCGACTCCAAGCAAATCTCATCACCGCGCAAGAAGAGGTCGTGCGTACGGGCCAGAGGCTCGTCGAATCCTCACGTGAGCGTGGACGGAGTTTGGCGAACGATCCTCAATCGGTGCGAGTTGAATCCGATGACGCCGAGTCAAGTGACCTTGAGGAGACTCCCAATCCCGTTATCTACGATCTTCTCGTCATTCCGTACCGCATCTACCAAATCCTGCCCAAGCAACTTCGTCGCCAACTCAATCTCGCGCTTGACAAGCTACGCAACAAGAGAAAGACTCCTGACGTTTTTTAGGAATTTCGATGCCGAGACGGGGCGTGCAGAAGGCGGGGGCTAGGGGACCAGGACGATCTTGCCGTGTGCGTGACCCGCGGAGAGTTGCCTGTGGGCGGCGGCGGCCTCGGCGAGTGGGTACGTCGCTGCAACCAACACCCGAAGGGAACCCTTCGCCACTCGCTCTATCAATTCGAGTCGAGCGGTAGCACGCACCTCAACCCCGGGGTCAGATCCGGGGCCGCCGCCGAGTGACTGGATGCCGAGCACTCTCGAACTCTCCGAGGAGACAATTGTCGCTACGCGTTCGAGATCCGGGACGAGGGCGATCGAGACATCAACGGCTTCATCGGTGCCGACGAGATCGATCGCCGCAGAGACGCCCGATGGCGCGACGGCGTGGATTCGTTCGAGTAATCCATCACCGTAGAGCACTGGTTCAGCACCGAGACTGAGCAACAGATCGTGCTGGGCTCTTCCCGCGGTGCCGATCACTCGTACGCCGTCTGCCACGGCGACCTGTACGGCCATTAGACCAACGCCGCCCGCTGCGCCGTGTATAAGCAGCGTGTCCCCAGCGGACGTGTGAGTCGCGCGCAAAGCGTGTATCGCTGTCACGCCCGCCAGCATCAAGCCGCTCGCCTCTTCGAACGAGAGCGCCGACGGTTTTGCGAGAACGCTACTTGCCGGTGCGAGAAGGCCACTCGCGTACGCCCCCGACGCGCGAAAGACGATGACCTCGTCGCCCGGGCGGATTGGCCCGCTCGGGCCTTCGACGTCGCTCCCTACGGCGACGACGACCCCCGCTGCCTCAAATCCGAGGGAGATCGGAAGTTGAGACGGGTCGCGACTATACGTTCCGCTGTACATCTTGAAGTCGACCGGATTCGTTCCAGCGGCTCGCACCTCAATGAGGACTTGGTCGCCCTGCGGGTCGCCGAGCGTCCCCTCGACGACAGACAGGACTTCGGGCCCTCCATAGGCGGTCGCGACGACGGAAAAGATGTCCATGGTGCGCACTTTATTGGCAGCGGGCGGTCTTCGCCGCCTGATCGATCCCACTCGATGACTCGTACCGCGTCGTCCCAGATGGCCGCGAACTTTACGTGCTAGAGAGAAACTCTTGAATTCGACCGCTCGCTAGAGAGAGACGGTCGAAGTCCTGTGAGAAGTTGATGCGGAAGTGGCCGCGCCCATCCAATCCGAACTGGTAGCCCGGACTGATCAAGACGCCAATCTTCTTCAGCGCTATCGCCAACGCGTAGTCGTCGTTCGTCCCGTGACGCAGCGCCCACGGGCTCTCGCTGGCGTCGGGAAAGACGTAGGAACTTCCCGCCGGTGCCGACACCTTCATACCGGGGACGCTCAACAGCGACTTCACCAGAGAATCTCGAATCTCCTGGTGGGCCGCCGTACGTTCGCTGAGCCAAGGTCCGTCACTGTCCATCCAGTGTCGAAGGGAGTGCTGCGAGTAGCCCGCGGTGCGAAGTGACGCGAGCGAGATCACCTGTTCCATGGCCTCGACGACGTCACGTGGTCCGACGGCCGCGCCGAGTCGGTAGCCGCTCATGGATTCAGTCTTGGAGGGACCGACCAACGTTACGGTACGTTCCGCCATACCCGGCAACGAACCGAGGTGCACGAACTCGTGGTCGTCGAAGATCAAGCGACAGTAGAGCTGATCGACCACCGCCCACATGTCGTTCGCGACGACCCACGCGGCTAGTCGCTCGGCCGTCTCGCGGGCGTAGACGCCACCCGTCGGATTATTGGGATGCGAGAGAACGATTCCTCGTGCTCCGCTTCGGGTCGCCTCGACGAGATCGGCCTGATCGATGGTCATGATGCCTTCGGCGCTCTGGCGCAACGCAATCCGGTGAGTGCCAGCGCCAAGGTACGCGCAGATACGCTCGTCCATGAAGTATTCCTTCGACGGGAGGGCCACGACGTCACCGGGTGCGACCAGCGCAGACAGTGACGTAAAAAGCCCACCTTGAGTGCCGGGCGTCAAGATCAGCTCGAGTGTTGGATCCACCTCTCTACCGAGCAGTGATCCAACGCGCGGCGCCAGCGCGCCGCGTACCACGGCGCTCCCTCGATACGGCGAATACGCCTCGGTGTTGTCCTCCACCGCGGCTTCAAAGTCACTTCGCGCCGACGACGGAGGAAGAAAGGCCCTCGTGTCGCCGTGCGTGAGATCGATGAGATCGTCGGGACCGGGTGACTCGGCCACGGTTCGGTCCATCTCTCGCACCGACGCCCCGTACTGCGAGGCGTAGGCACGGAGTTCCGCCCCGATGAGGGCTGGCGGGCGCGTGTACGGTGTCATTCACACTCCTTGGAGAATTGAGTTCGAAGCGCACTGAGACTGTCCACAGCGCGCTCGTGTACTTCGGAAACATTCGGGTCAAGGTGACCGTGCTCGGTTAGGGAACGAGGAGTAGACGCACCTCTCAATAGTTGTCCGGGACATCGACCACCAAGTGCGTCAAATAGTGGTTTCGTATCGCCTCTTCAATGACGGAGGCCTCACGTGTTCTGATTGCGTCTATCACTTCACGGTGCCGTACGACGATGTCGTCCATGTCAATGCCCTGATGTTCGAGCGTCGAGCGCATCAGTGATCCCATTTGGCCGTCCAGCATGTGCCAGAGTTCCGTCACTCGAGGACGGTCACTGGCCGCAAGGATGACGCCATGGAAATCCGTATCGACGTCGACGATGGTTGCCATGTCCTGGGTCATCGCGGAGACCTTCATCCTCTCAATCTGGTGCTCGAGCTCCTCGAAGAGCCCGGGCGTTACCCAGTGGAGGTCGCCACACGCCGCGCCAGCCTCTAGGACGTAGCGTGCGAAACACGTGTCGACGATTTCTTTGGCACTCATGCGCGCGACAAAACTTCCTCGACGGTCGGTCATGGTGATGAGATTCTCGTTCGCGAGATCGCGAAGAGCCGACCGGAGCGTGGTGCGACTCACCCCAAACTCCTCAGCAATTCTCGATTCGACCAGGTGTTCTCCGGCGACGAAGTCATTATTGAGGATGCGGCGACGAAGTTCGGTGTAGACGGCGTCGGGCAGTGAGGTGTACTTGATGCGGCCCGAGTCGACACCGTTCGTGAGACTGGTGGCTACTCCGTACGTAACGTCGCGCATTCTCCCTCGATCCTCACCCGTTGGCCCTCGACAGCAAAGTTTCTTCGCGCAGTCCCTGACGGGTAACGCCCTCCGAGCGAACAAGAACTGCTTCACTGGATCGTTTAAGACTATCGCCACGCGCGGACCGTGATCGGGTGGCGCAAGGGTGTCGGAGTCGCGACGCCAAGGTTCAGTCACGTTTCTCGAAAGTCAGTGTTCGCCCGAGTAACCCGCTCCGTCGTTACCACGAGGTAACTCAATCGAAGTTCGCTAACCCTTCGGACGCGTTGCCAGCTAGGGGAACGGCGTCCCACGTCGCCACTCATCGAACTGTAGATGATCACCCACAGCACGCACTGGGAAGAGAGAAGGTGCCCCGACACGTTAACCGTAGTTCTTGACTACCGCGTGATCGAAGGGTCGACGTCTATTCAATCACAGCGTGGCGACAGTTTGAAAATCTTGCTCTTCCTCGAAAGCTAATAGCCCGCTACTGAGTTGTAGAGGTTTCGAAGAGGTAATCCGTCGCGCAAGTTCTGGAAGTTCTCCTGAAAGAGATCGACGATCGACGCGTTCTCGGTTTGAACGGTGGACGCCGAATGCGGAGAGATGATCACGTTGTCGAGGTTCCACATCGGATCATCTTTGGGCAGAGGTTCAACCTCGACAACGTCGAGACAGGCGCCTCCGATAGAGCCGTTTGAGAGTGCCTCATAGAACGCGCCTTGGTCGATGACCTGACCTCTCGAGACATTGATGATCACCGACTCTGAGTGCATCAGCTCCAGTTGGCGGGCGCCGATCATTCCTTTGGTCTCGTTCGTCAGCGCGCAGCACAGCACCAAGAAGTCAACGTCGGGCAAGACACTGTCCAATTGCGTTCGATCTACGACCCTCGTGAGGCCCTCAATATCGTACGTTCGTCCCGTTCGCCCGAGACCAGTCACGTGAACGCCGAGTGCCGTGAACTCACGAACCACTTCCCGACCCACGCCGCCGAGGCCCACGACGAGTGCGCGCGTCCCTTTGAGCTGGCGCGTCGTGTAACTCTGCCAATGATGATCACGTTGTCGCTCCATCAGGTACGGAATGCCCTTGACGAAGTAGAGGGCGCCCATGACGGCGAACTCGGCGAGCGGCGCCGCGTGGATCCCTCCCGCCGTCGTCACCAACAGCGAGCTTTGATCGAGTTTCGTGCGCCGCATGAAAGAGCCAATACCCGCACTCGTCGCCTGCACCCACCTCAAGTTCGGACACGCCTCAGGCATAGCCGCCGGATCGTTCCAGTCAAAGTCAAAGAACACGTCGGCGAGCGCGACGGTGGCTCGCCACTCCTCCAACTGTTCTCGCGAGAGCTCCCGAGGCGGCGCTGAGTGATCGCAGACGTAGCGGGGTACCGGGAGAAGATCCGGGCGATAGTGGACGCGAACCTGGCCGGAGAACGATTCGATCCTCTTCACGTACTCCGGCTCGAGGTACGAGCCAATCACGATGTTGACGGTCACGACCGCCCTTTCCTCTTCAGATTGCCACGATGGCGTCGATCTCTACGAGAAATCCCCGAAGACCCACACGAACGGTCGTTCGAACCGGAAATGGTTCAGCGAAGAAGTCGCGGTAGACCGTCTCGAGTTCGTAAATTGAATCGACGTCATCGAGATACACGTTGACCTTCACTGCGTTCGAGAGCGAAGTACCACCGGCGAGCGCGACGGCCGAAAGGTTCTCCAGGGCCTGACGCGCCTGCTCGATGAACGTTGCCGGAACGTCACCCGTACGTGGGTTCTTTGGAACTTGGCCCGCGATGAAGAGAAAGTCCCCCACGACGATTCCCTGCGAGTAAGAAAACGCTGGACTCGGAGCGTCATTCGTCTTAACTTCGCGACGTTCTGGTGGTGGCACGGAACGAAGTTAGCAGCCACGTCACGCTGACGGCCATCAGGCAGACGATTGGCTGAGCTAACGCTGCGACGGTGACTAGACATTCTGTAGCCAATCGATCGATGCGCACTCTTCTACCAGACCAGGTGCGCGATCACGACGTCATGAAACCTGAGTTCATGGCTCCTGATCTGTGCTCTACTGATCCGCGTGTTGGATCCAAGAGACGGAGGTCGACCACTCGCTCACCACGATCTTCGTGATTCAATTGACTGGACATGGCAGCAGATCCACCCCTTCTTCATGACGACAATCTCTTCGCCGCCCGCGACGTCACCTACCTTCGTGAAATCCAATACGCGACGATCGATAAGTTGAGTGCGCGAATACTTCTTCACTCCAAGTATTCAGTGTCCAAAATTGACTGGTTCACCTGGCTTCGATCGCAAATCGAATGGAGCGCGTTCGAAAGCGTCTTAGAAGTGGGCTGCGGGACTGGGATTCTCTGGTCAACACTCCCTTCCTCTGCGCACGAGCGTCTTCGACTCGTCTTAGCCGATCTCTCCCCCTCGAAGGTTGAAAGCTCAATCAAACAAATTCGCCCACGGTTGTCGAACGTGACAGGTCACGTGGCGAACGTTCAGACTCTGCCACTCGAGAACGCTTCCACCACTGATCCTCGGCACCTTCTCGAGCTGTTTGAGATTGAAGCGATGGCTCTTGGGAGGACCCCGGCGCGGAGCCACGCGGAAGCCTTTGGTTCGATCAGTAGTCGTGCGTTACCAGCCGAGAGATTCGGACACGTCGAATGGCGCGCGTTCGACGATGAGTTGCTCTGCACGAACACTGATGACGTCGTGGCGTACTTGACGTCCACGCCTCCTGGAGAAAGCGCCACGACGGACGAGTTGCAACAACCCCGTGAAGAGATCGAGCGTCGACGTCGAAAGGGTCACCGGGTCCTGCGAGTGACGAAGGACTCCAGTACCTTTATCGCGCGACGAACTCTCAGACGCGACCGGACGTTCTGAGAGTCAGTCAGTAGACCTCATTCGCGCAGCGACGATACGTTCAGCGGGTGTTCCACCTTCGAAGTGTCGCTGAACACTGAGTCGATCCTCTTCCGGGCGATTCTGTGACAGCTTCGCTTTACCTTCGATAGAGATGACCTCGATCTCGACTCCAACGACTGCCGCAAGCTGCCTTTGGCGGAACGACTCATCCAAATCATCCACCCGCCACGCGGGATCGCGATCCTGTTCAAACTGGTGCGTAACGGCACGCACTTGCGTGAGCTTCCACTCTTGCTCTTCATGGAGACGGACGCGGCCACGGACTTCGGCCGCGACGTAGTTCCACGTCGGCACGACGCCGGGGTCTTCGTATCGACTCGGGTAGTACGACGGCGTCACGTAGGCGCTCGCGACGAGGAACAGTGCCAGCACCTCATCGTTCGCGTTCACGGACCTCCACCATGGGTTAGCCCTGGCGAGGTGCGACGTCATCGTTCGGCGGTCGTCGCTCACGACTACTGGGACGAAGACGCTCGCGAGACCATCAGGCGCGGCGACGATGAGCGCGCCCGAACCGGCGTCGCGCACGATGGTCCACGCTTCGTCATCATCAACCGAGTGCCTTTGGGGTACGTACACGTGCCCATTGTGACACGAAGTCATCGACTGGGAAACCTGGCGCTACGCCACTGACGTCTTCAGCCGCCGAGCTCGTTGAGCCGACTCATCAGAAAGGCGCGCTCTACGTAGTTCTCGGAAAGTTCCAGCGCCTCTTCGTACGCTGCGCGCGCCTCGTCGCTTCGTCCGAGGCGTCGAAGGAAGTCAGCTCTCGTGCTCGCGAGATAGTTGTAGCCGAGCAGTTGATCGTCGTTCGTGAGTTCCGACAGCGCCGCGAGCCCCGCTTCGGGTCCGTCCACGACGCCGACCGCCACGGATCGATTCAAGGCAACGACGGGTGACGGCCACTCGATGAGTAGAGCGTCGTAGACGGCGACGATCTCGCGCCACTTGGTCTCCTCCCACGAGCGAGCTTCGGCGTGAAGCGCCGCGATCGCCGCCATCAGCGCGAAGCGGCGAGGGGGTCGAACTCGGAGCGCCCCGCGAACGAGCGCGTCGCCTTCCGCGATGGCGTCTCGATCCCACAGCGAGCGGTCCTGTTCCGATAGCAGCAAGAGCGCACCCTCGCTGTTCGTGCGCGTTCGGCGACGAGCGTCAGTGAGGATGATGAGGGCTAGAAGACCAGCGACTTCGGCGTCGTCGGGAAGAAGTTTCCGAAGAAGACGGGCGAGGTCGAGAGCACGTTCCACGAGGTCGCGGCGCATGAGGTCTGAGCCCGACGGAGCGGTGTGTCCCGTCGTGAACACGAGATGAATTGCGCTGAGGACGGCGTCGACGCGCGCGGGCAGTTCGTTGGTGCCGGGCACTCGATAGGGAATGTTCGAGGTCGAAATCTTCTTCTTGCCACGGGTGATGCGAGCGGCCATCGTCGACTCGGTCACTAAGAACGCCCGGGCGACCTCGGAAGTGGAGAGTCCGCAGAGTAGTCGCAAGGACAGTGCCACTTGGGTCTCGGGCGAGAGCGCCGGGTGACAGCAGGTGAAGATGAGGCGAAGTCGGTCGTCGGCGACGCTCGGTAGATCCCCGTCAACTGGCAACTCCGACTCCGGTGCATCGATGAAGTTCCTCATTACCCGCCTCTGCGACGTCTGACGACGGAGCGTGTCGATGGCACGTCGTCGCGCGATCGTGGTCAGCCACGCTCCGGCCTTCGTCGGGACGCCGCTCTTCGGCCACGCCACTAGCGCCCGAGCGAAGGCGTCTTGAACACACTCCTCGGCCACGCCGATGTCGCCAGTGACGCGGATGGTCGCGGCGAGCACGA
>DATKSO010000056.1:0-12487 GCA_035531635.1 Acidimicrobiales bacterium
GTCGGCGATCGTGTAGCCCGGACCGCCGGTGCCGGTACCCGTGGGGTCGCCGCCTTGGATCATGAAGCCGCTAATGACCCGGTGGAAGATGACGCACTTGTAGTAGCCCTGATCCGCGAGGAAGACGAAGTTGTTGGTCGTAACCGGCGCGGTCTTGGCGTCGAGCCTGACGACGAAGTTCCCCGCCGTGGTCGTGAAGTGCGCGTAGTAGGTCTTCGCCGTGTTGATGGTCATGGCGGGGGCCTTCGTCCACGTCTTCGTGTTCACGCGCGTGCTCGTCGAGGCGGGGCAACCCGCCGCGACGGCTCTGGCGTTGGCCTGGGCCTGCGTCACGTTGAACGCGGCCGGCTTGGCCGTCGTCGTGGTCGTTGTCGGAGCCGTCGTCGAGGTTGTGGTCGTCGCGTTGGCTTTGGGCTTGGGCTTTCCACCCGTGAACAGCAGTGCGCCGGAACCGACGACGACGACCGCGATGACGCCAACGATGACACCGCGTCGAATGTTCTTGCGACGCTTTTCGTAGCGCTGTTCTCGCTCTAACTTTTCGCGGCGGGCCGCTTTCTGCCGTTCACGCTTGGAAGTTGCCATGGTGCGACTTTACTAGGCCCCCAAAAGACCCTTGATTCACTCAACTATCATCGGTCCGCATGGCGCTCATCGTGCAAAAGTTTGGTGGCACGTCCGTGGGCGACGCCGAGCGGATTCGGGCCGTCGCCAATCACGTCGCGCGCACGCGAGCGGCCGGTGACGAGGTCGTCGTCGTGGTTTCGGCCATGGGTAAGTTCACCGACGTCCTCGTCCAGCTCGCCGAAGACGTCTCGCCCCTGCGTACGGCGCGCGAGATGGACATGTTGTTGACGGCAGGCGAGCGAATTTCGATGGCACTCGTGAGCATGGCCCTCGGGGCCGTGGGTGTCGAGTCGGCCTCCTTCACCGGGAGCCAAGCCGGCATCATCACGGACACGAGCCACATGCGCGCGAAGATCCTGGAGATGCGCCCCGACCGGATTCGTGAAGCGCTCGACGACGGACTCGTACCCGTCGTTGCCGGATTCCAAGGCGTCTCCACTGATCGCGACATCACGACGCTCGGACGCGGTGGCTCCGACGTCACGGCCGTCGCGCTCGCCGCCGCGCTGAAGGCCGACGTCTGCGAGATTTACACGGACGTGGCCGGCGTCTTCAGTGCGGATCCACGGGTCGTGCCGAAGGCTCGTCGACTCGACAAGGTCTCGTTCGACGAGATGATGGAGATCGCCGCGACCGGTGGTCGGGTCTTGATGCTTCGCTCCGTGGAGTTCGCGCGCCGCCACCACGTGCCCCTGCACGTTCGCTCGAGTTTTACCTGGGAGCCAGGAACCTGGATCGTGGAGGAGGACCCCACAATGGAAGAAGCCATCGTTTCGGCTATCACGGATGACACGTCGGAGGCAAAGATCACCGTGGCGGGCGTGCCGGACCGACCGGGCGTGGCGGCGACGCTCTTTCGTGAACTCGCCAACAACGGCATCAACGTCGACATGATCGTGCAGAACACGAGTGCCCACAACGTCACCGATATTTCGTTCACCGTCGCCAAAACCGACCTCAACGCGGCCACGATCGCGTGTGAAAAGGTGCGAGCCACGATCAACGCCGCGACGGTGACGAGCGACGACGACATCGGACGCGTGACCATCGTGGGTGCCGGCATGAAGTCGAGCCCCGGCGTGACGGCTCTCATGTTCGAGACGCTGTACGACAACGACATCAACATCGAGATGATCTCGACGAGTTCGATTCGCATCTCGTGCGTGTTGCGTGCCGATCGAGTGGCCGACGCCGTTCGTCACTTACACAGCGCGTTCGGCCTCGACGCCGAGTGACCTAAACTTTCGTCATGCGCGTAGCCATCGTCGGAGCCACCGGTCAAGTGGGTACGGTCATGCGCGCCATACTCCTGGAGCGTCAATTCCCGGTCGATGAGATGAGATTTTTCGCGTCGGCTCGTTCCGCGGGATCGACAATCGAATGGGACGGGCGAGCCATTGAAGTCGAGGACGCCGCGACGGCGGACTTCTCGGGCATCGACGTCGCGCTCGCGTCGTCGGGCGCGACGTCGTCGAGGATCCTCGCGCCGCGACTCGCCGCCGCGGGCGCGATCGTCATCGACAACTCGTCGGCCTGGCGAATGGACCCCGACGTTCCCCTCGTGGTCCCCGAAGTGAACGCGCACGCACTGATAACGATCGCGAAGGGCATCGTTGCGAATCCCAACTGCACCACCATGGCCGCCATGCCCGTGCTGAAGCCCTTGCACTTAGCGGCGGGCCTCACGACGATGATCGTGTCGACGTACCAGGCCGTGAGTGGTGCTGGACGCGAGGGCGTCGACGAACTGGCCGACCAACTCGAAAAGACCCGCGACAGTGACGTCCGCGTGTTGGCCTTTGACGGGGCGGCGTTCCCCTTCGACGACGGGGTAAAGTTTCCCGCGACCATCGCGCATAACGTGATCCCCCTCGCCGGTTCGATCGTGGACGACGGATCGTTCGAGACGGGCGAAGAGCAGAAGTTGCGCGACGAGAGTCGAAAGATCCTCGAGATCGCCAATCTCCACGTGAGCGCGACCTGCGTACGCGTACCCGTCTTCACGGGTCACTCGCTCTCGTTGACGCTGGGATTCGATCGACCGCTGACGCCCGAGCACGCCACGGAGATACTCGCCAAGGCTCGCGGGGTAGTGCTGCACGACATGCCCACGCCCAGGCGGGCCACGGGTCAGGACCCGAGCTTCGTCGGGCGCATCCGTCGAGCCGACACGTTGACCAATGGTCTGTCGCTCTTCGTGAGTGGTGACAACTTGCGAAAGGGCGCGGCCCTCAACGCAGTGCAGATAGCCGAAGCCCTGCTCGAACTGCGCTAGTCGGCGCCGTCTCTTCCGACTTGGCGTCGCGACAGGTTGACGCAGTGGTCACCAAATCGTTCGTAGAAGCGGGCCATCAGGGCGACTTCCACGGCGACGGGTACCGTCATCGAGCCGGACGTCAGTTCGGCAGTTAACGACACGTGCAGGTCGTCGAGTTCGTCATCGATGTCCTCCATCGCGCCGACCGCTTCGTTCTTGCCGTCGATGATGACGTCGGTCGCTTCGCGCCAGATGGTGGACGCGACTTCACCCATGCGTTCGATGAGGCCGCGCGATCGTGGTGACATCTCGCTTCCCAGTCCACGCGCCGCCCGGCGCGCGACGTGCGCGGCGAGGTCGCCGTTTCGTTCGATCTCGGGCAAGATACGGAGCAAGATCAATAGTTCGCGCCGACCTTCGACGTCGAGCGCGGCGCTCTCGAGCAACCTCGTCTCGGCCACCGACACGAGGTCGTTGACGAGTTCGTCGATCACGATGTCCGCTTCTACGACGCGCTTGGCGAGTTCACGGTCGTTGGCGAGCAGGGCGTGCGTCGCGCCAGCGATCGCCTCACCCACGAGGGCGAAGATGCGAACCGTCTGGGGGCGAAGGTCTTCGTTCAGCCGTACTATCGGCGTGTTACTCGTCTCATCAGGCTTCGAAAGACGAAAAATTCGATTCACGAGCGAAGTTTAGTGGTACGTGACATCTCTTCCCTAGGGTGGTGAGAGTCGATCGAAGGGAGTGAAATGATCGCGGCACTCACCGGTGTCATAGGGCTCGTGGTAGGCGTGGTCCTCGCGTGGTCGCTCGCACTTCGTCGCGCCCAGGGCCATCGAGACTCGTTGGCGCAAACGCGCTCCGACTTGGCCGTTAGAGAGTCTGAGCTCGCCGCGGCCAAAGAGAACCTCGAGAGGACGCGAGACGAGCAAAGAGTGGCCCTCGAGAACATGGGCGGTGTCTTCGAGAATCTCTCGAACCGCGTCTTGCAACAGACGGTGCACCAGTTCAACGAGTCCCAAGAGCGAGTGATGAAGGAGCGCGAGACGACCCTCGATCGCACACTTAAACCGCTCGCGGACCTTCTCGACGAGTACAAACGCAATCTTGCGGAGTTCGACAAGCAACACGTGGGCGCCTTGGGCGAGGTGAAGAATCGAGCCGACGAGCTCCTCGCTGAGCAGCGCAAGAGCCAAGTGGAGACGCGACGACTCAATCTTCTTCTCGGACGCAGCGACCACCGAGGCCGTTGGGGCGAGATTCAACTCGCGAACGTGCTCGAAGCTTCGGGACTGAAGCAAGACATCGACTACAAACTCCAAGTGTCTTCGACGAGCGACTCGGGTCGCTCAGTCCGCCCGGACTGTGTCGTGGTCATGCCGAACGGTTCGCGAGTTGCGGTCGACGCGAAGTTTCCCTTCGACGCGTACGAAGCAGCGTTGTCGGCGGAGAACGCCGACGAACGAAAGAGCCTCGAGATCAAACACGCGAAGGACCTGCGCGCCCACGTGAAGACGCTGCGAGAGAAGGCGTACTGGGAGTCCATCGCGCCGGCGCCCGAGTTCGTCGCCTGCTTCGTGCCAAGCGACGTCGCGGTGAGCGTCGCCTTCGAAGCGGACCCCGATCTTCTGACCTACGCCGCGAAAGAGCGCGTCCTCATCGTCGGACCGACGAACCTCTTGTCGCTCCTGTGGTCCGTGGCGATGGTGGTACGTCAACAGAAGCTCGCCATCAACGCGGAGGAGATCTACAAAGTCGCCGAGACGATCTTCGATCGAATTCGCCTCGTAGCCGAGCCAGTGTCGAAAATGGGCAAGGCGCTCGACACCCAGGTGAAGGAGTACAACGCGATGATCACGTCGTTCGAGACGCGCCTGATCGTCAGTGCGAAGAGTCTCCAAAACCTCGGTGGGGCAGCGCACGCCAAAGAGTTGCCGGAGTTGGGGCCGGTGGATCGTCTCACGGCCCGTCTCGACGAAGTCAAGTGGGGCGTCGACGCCGCGCGTCCGCTGCCCGAAGGATCGTCCGAGATCCTCGACCTCGAAGGGTACGAGGACCAGAGCTAAAAATCGCTGACGAGTAAGTTCTTTCAGCGTGGCCCGTACTCGCGCGCAACGTCGTCGACACACGTTGTTTATCACCCTCGCCCTCGCCGTCACGCTCATCGTGCTGTTGTTTGCCCGTGACGTGTCGCGCGCGGCGCACGGCGCGGCCAATCCTCAGCGAAGCGAAAATCGAAGTTTTGCGGCGCTCGCCAACTCGCTGCTCACTGAGGAGAACAGCTTCAACGGACGTCTCGAGCAGCTGTTCTCGAGCGGGACGACGCTCAGCCGCCCGGTCTTTGCGGCCCGGCTCAACCAGCTCAATCAAGATCTCTTGAACTGGATCACGGCCGCTGATCAACTGCGACGCCCCGGACTCGACCATCGCGTCAACGAGACCCTCTACCGGATCACGTTGACGCGCGTGGCGGCCTTTCAGACATTGTTGGGCGACGTCGCGCAGGCGTTGGGGCTGCCGTGGAACACGGTGCCCGTGAGCGTCGTCATCAATCCGGTGGCGACGCTCGAGGTGACGGATCAGCAGTGGAGCGTGCAACGTTTTGCACTCGTGAAAGCGCCCGGGCTCGTGCACCTCGACATGACGAACTCGTCAAGCGCGAAATACTACGCCGCTCACGGACTCACGGCACTCGTGAACGCACCTTCCCTGACGCTCGTACGCGCGATCAGCATTGGCGCCGTCCACGTCTCGCCGGCTCCCCTTCCGGCGTCCGCTGGTGTCCTGCTCCTTCCACCGATTGGAGTGGTGACGATCGGCGTGTCGGTGGTGAACGCGAGCTACGACGACCAACCGGTCACGTTGACGATTCGAGTGACGCCGCTCAACAACCGTGGTACGGCACTCGCGCAGACCATGAAGGCGACGCTGGGGCCGTTGGGGGCCTTCGCCTTCGTCCCCGGCGCGATTCACACCGTCGCGAGCGAGCGCGCCCGGGTCGTGTTGACGCTGTCGGGGGCGCCGGCCTCGTCGGGAAAGGTCACCACGGAGACCTACCAGTTGAAGATGTCGCCGTCGGGAACCTCATAGGGAGATTGAGTTACTGGCCAGTTCGCGTACGATGGACGCGCCCCTAAATTTGAATCGAGGAACTGTGCCGCAGTCCATTACCGTGACCGATAACCGCACCGGTGAGTCGCGAGAGATCCCCATTCAAAACGGTGGCATCGCCGCGAACGAGTTCTCGAAACTTCTCCCCGGCGTCTGGTTCTACGACCCGGGCTTCATGACGACGGCGATGGCCGAATCGTCCATCACGTACATCGACGGCGACGCGGGCATCCTGCGCTATCGCGGTTACCCCATCGAACAACTCGCCGAGAAGTCGACGTACGTCGAAGTGGCCTACTTGCTCTTACACGGTGAACTACCCAACGCCGAACAGGCCGCCGAATGGGAGAAAGAGATCACGTACCACACGTACATCCACGAGAACGTCCGCAAGCGTTTCCTCGAAGGTTTCAACTACGACGCGCACCCGATGGGCATGTTGGTCTCGGCGATCGCGGCGCTTTCTACGTACTACAAGGACGCCAAGGTACTTGACGACCCGGAGATCCTGCACAAGCAGATCGTTCGGTTGATCGCGAAGATGCCGACGTTGGCCGCAGCCGCGCATCGCTTCAGCGTGGGCATGCCCTTCGTGTACCCGGACAACTCGATGTCGTACTCGCAGAACTTTCTTTCGATGATGTGGAAGGTCGCGGAGCCCCGCTACGAACCCGATCCGATCTTGGCCCACGCCCTTGACGTGCTCTTCATCCTGCACGCCGACCACGAGCAGAACTGTGGCACGACGGCGATGCGCGTCGCGGGCTCCTCGCACGCCGACCCCTACTCGGCGACGGCCGCCGCGACGGCGGCGCTCTACGGCCCTCGTCACGGTGGCGCCAACGAAGCAGTGCTGAAGATGTTGATCAAGATTGGCAGCATCGAGAACGTGCCGGCCTTCGTCGAGACCGTGAAGCAAGGCAAGACCCTCCTTGAGGGATTCGGTCACCGGGTCTACAAGAACTTCGATCCTCGGGCCCAGATCATCAAGAAGATCGCCGACGACGTCTTCAGCGTCACCGGAAAGAACCCCCTTTTGGACATCGCACTCAAACTCGAAGAGGTCGCGCTCGCCGACGAGTACTTCATCTCTCGTCGTCTGTACCCCAACGTGGACTTCTACTCAGGGCTCATCTACCAGGCGATGGGTTTTCCGATGGAGATGTTCACGGTGCTCTTCGCCATACCGCGCACGTCGGGGTGGCTCGCGCACTTCAAAGAGCTCCTCGCTCAGGACACCAAGATCGCGCGACCCCGCCAGCTCTACGTTGGATCCGACGTTCGCGACTTCGTGCCCATGCACCAACGGGGCTAGCGCCTAGGAGGCTGCGACCTGCTCGGCGGTCGGCCTCGTCAGGCGCGTCAGTCCTTCTTGGACCATCGACACTTTCAACTCGCCGTCTCTCGAGAACAGGAATCCTCTCGCGAGACCGCGTCCGCCGAAGGCGATGGGCGACTCGGTGTCGAAGAGTAGCCACTCGTCGGCGCGCAGATCGTGGTGGAACCACATGCAGTGGTCGAGGCTCGCGCCCATGAAGGATCCGTCGTCCCACTTGATGGCGTGCGGCTTCAGCATGGCGTCGAAGAGACTCATGTCGCTCGCGTACGTGACGACGCAGGCGTGCAGTAAAGGGTCGTCAGGTAACGTGCCGTCGGCTTTGATCCAGATCTGTTGGCGGGGATCCTTCGATCGATTGGGGTTC
Organism: Acidimicrobiales bacterium; assembly: GCA_035531635.1. Taxonomy (GTDB): domain Bacteria; phylum Actinomycetota; class Acidimicrobiia; order Acidimicrobiales; family RAAP-2; genus RAAP-2. The sequence goes on from DATKSO010000056.1 coordinate 7,699, forward strand.
CAGGGAAGTTCACCGAGGAAGCGCTGATCGATGGGGTGCTGTCGATTGAACCACTCGTCGACGTCACCGAACTCGCTTTGGACCCGATCGAAGAGTGAGTCGACGGTCTCCGGACCGGGAACGTCGGGCATCGCGATCTGGTGTTCGATGCTCACCTCGTCGGTGTGGAAACTTGACTGCATGTTGTAAATGGCGCGGCCGTGTTGAACGGCCACGACGCGTCTCGTCGAGAAACTCTTGCCGTCGCGTATGCGGTCGACTTCGTAGAGAATGGGTGTGGTGGGGTCGCCGGGACGTAGAAAGTACGAGTGCAACGAGTGCACTCGTCCCCGTTGCACCGTGCGGCCGGCGGCCATCAGTGCCTGGGCCGCCACTTGGCCGCCGAAGGTGCGCTGGCGCACTTCTTTCGGGTTAATCCCTCGATAGACGTTCACCTCAATGGTCTCGAGGTCGAGCAGATGGACGAGAAACTCGAGTGCCTCAGACATAAAACCATTGTTACACCTGACGTCACTCGGTCACGCCGAGCGCGGCCGGTAGACTCGATTCAATGATCGAACGGCTTCGCGCGTTGCTGACGTGGTCTCACACCCATCAGGGTAAGAAGATGGTTCGCTACGTTCTTGGTTCGGTGGTCGCCACTGGTGTCTCCTTCACCTCGATCGCGATCCTCTACGGCTTTCGGATCATCCCCGGTGTCATCTGGGCGACGTTGGCCGGCAACTTGATCGCGACTCTGCCCGCGTATCACCTCAATCGCACGTGGACCTGGGGCAAGCGCGGCCGGAGTCACTTTCGCAATGAGATCGTTCCTTTCTGGAGCATGTCGTTTCTCGGCATCGCCTTCTCACAGTTCGGCGCGTTCTGGTCCCGGGCCGAGGTGCACTCGCACACGTGGAGCCACCTGGCGAACACCGCGCTCGTCACCGGCACGAATCTTGTATGTTTCGGTGTTTTCTTCATGTTGAAGTTGATGGTCTTCAACAAGATCTTTCACGTCAGCAAGCTCGACCTCATCGACGAACACCTCACGCTCGAAGAGAAGTCCGCGCTCTAGCCATCGTGAGCCAAACGCCGGCGTGACGTCGTGGCCGACGGGCCAGTGCGTCACTTCGTGCACCGGCTTGGCGTCGAGAGTGCTTCCTCCGTGCCCTGTCAAGCCAAGTAAGTTAGCAGCGATGAAGTATTCACCCCGCTCGGTGATGGAGTGGTCGCGCACGCACCAAGGCAAGAAAATGGTCCGCTACACGTTGACCTCTGCCATCACGACCGCGGTGTCGTTCAGTGCGGTCGCCGGGCTCTACGGCCTTCGGATCATCCCAAGCGTGATCTGGGCGACGCTCACCGGAAACGTCATTGGAATGTTGCCCGCCTATCAGCTGAATCGACGTTGGACGTGGGGTAAGAAAGGTCGCAGCCTCTTTCGACTCGAGGTCCTTCCGTTCTTGATCATGTCGTTACTCGGCATCGCCTTCGCTCAACTCGGTGCGTGGTTCGCCAAAGACGAGGTGGGTTCTCACCACTGGAGTCACCTGGCGAATACGGGTCTCGTCGCTGGCATCAATCTGGTGGCCTTCGCGGTGTTCTGGGTATTGAAGCTCATCGTCTTCAACCGAATCTTCCACGTCCACCCACTCGAACAGATGGACGAACACCTCGTCATCGAAGAGACGACCGCGATCTAGTCGCGAAAGTTGGTGAACTGCAACGGCACCGCGAGATCGGCCTCTTTGAAGACGGTCATGGCCCGTTGGAGGTCGTCGCGCTGCTTACCGGTCACGCGGACGTGGTCACCTTGGATCGACGAACTGAGGCTCTTTAGACCCATGTCCTTCACGAGTTTGTTGATCTGTTTGCCGACGTCTTGGCTGATGCCGGCCTTCAGCGTCACCTTCTGGCGGGCGCTGTTGTGACTCGCTTCTTCGATCTTTCCCGCGTCGAGGGTCTTCAGCGACACCGAACGCTTCACCATCTTCTCTTCGAGGAGCTGGTACAGCGCGCGCAGTCGGTCCTCGGTCGTGGCGCTGAGCGAGAGCTCCTTCTCGGAGAACTCGATAAGGGCGTTCGTGCCCTTGAAGTCGAAGCGCGTCGTGGCTTCGCGATTGGCTTGATCGACGGCGTTGCGCACTTCTTGGAGGTCGACCTCAGAGACGACGTCAAAACTAGGCATAGCCAAATGGTAGAGCGTCCGCGGTGTTTGGCAGTGGGGTCGTCTCGGGAAGTAGAATTTTCGACGGGTCAGTGCCCGAGTGGCCAATGGGATCTGGCTGTAAACCAGACGGCTTAGCCTACGGGGGTTCAAATCCCTCCTGGCCCACCACGGTCAATCCCGCTTCAAGGGGATTGGCCACGTTCAACTTTGCTTTGACGCAGTAGAGAAGTACGGTGTCACTGATCGTGGCGAAGGGAGTTTCGTGGGTCGAGTGAACTCGTGGGCGAGAGCCGTACGACACTCGTACGAACGCGTAGCCACTCGGTTCGAGTCGGGCGTCGAGCTCCTCGAACATCGCTACACGCCCCTGGGTCGATTCACGCCCGGGCCCTTTGAGGGCTGGGGATTCCTGTGGCAACCGGCGCTGCTCGGCTTCGTCGCCATGACCTCGATACTCGCGGGTGTCTCGTTCACGAACTCGCCGTTCAAGCTCAATATGGCGAACACCTGGTTCTTCGGTGAGCCTTCGCCCGATCAAGTCGGGACGCCGAGTCTGACGAAGTACATTCTCTCGGTCGTGCTCGTGTACGGGGGGCTCTTGTTGCTGATGCGGGTCTGGCTTCGCCTCGCGGAAGTGATGAAGCTCCACGCCGGTGCCGGTCTCAAGAAGCTGTGGTGGATGCTGGCGTTGTGGTCGGTGCCCATGATCGTCGCGCCACCCTTGTTCTCGCGTGACGTCTTCAGCTACGCGGCGCAGGGTGAGATGACGGCGCACCACATCAGCCCGTACCTCTACGGGCCGTACACACTCGGGTCGGGACCGTGGATCCCACCGGTCGACCCCCTCTGGGGCAACACGCCCGCGCCGTACGGGCCATTCTTTCTCTTCCTCGACGGCACCATTGATCGCGTCGCGAATCACCACGAACTCGGCATCGTGGTAGGACTGCGGCTCCTCGAAGTGTTCGCCGTGGCCATGATCGGCTACGGCGTCACCATCCTCGCCAAGGGACTCGGCCGGGACCCGGGCGAGGCCTTCGTCCTGAGCGCGATGAATCCGCTCGTGCTCCTCACCTTGGTCGGCGGTGCGCACAACGACGCGATCATGACGGGCTTTCTCGTCGTCGGCCTGGCTCTCGCCGTGCAACGACATCCGGTCTGGGCGCTGTTCTTCTGTTCGGTGGCGACGGCCATCAAGGCGCCGGCGGCGATCGGCTTGGCGTTCGTCGCCTGGACGTGGCTGGGGCCCCAGGCGACCTTGAAGCAGAAGATCCGCCCCTTCGCCGTCGGCGGGGCGGTGGTGGCCGCCACCTTGCTCGTGACCTCGTTCATGGCCGGATTCGGATTCGGGTGGGTCAACAATCTCTTGACGAACGGAACGGTTCGCTCCTGGGCGGCGCCGGCGACGGCCGTCGGCATGGCGCTCGGCAATCTCATCCACGCCGTTGGACTTCATTCGGTCCCGATTGCCACGGTGCTCTCGGTCACCAGGTTTTTGGGGTTCGTGGCAGCCGCAGGCTTCTCGTTCTGGCTACTGTGGCACTCCGAGAAGCGCGGTTGGGTTCGCTCGCTCGGGCTGTCGCTCGTACTCTTCGTCGAACTCGGGGCGGTGGTGCAGCCGTGGTACCTCGCGTGGGGCCTCGTGGTCCTCGCCGCGAGTTATCAGGGCCGCGAGCACTTCTGGCTCTTGCTGTTGTCGATCACGGGTCCCTTCGTGGGGCTACCCGGTGGTCGTCAACTCCTCGCCGGACTCGTCCACTCCAACCCGTTGCTCATCGCTCTGGCGTTGGCCATCCTTGGGGGGGTCTTGCTGTTGCCAATGGGGCGCTGGACCCAGTGGTCGTGGCCCGAGAAAGAACTCTCCGTGAGTGACGTCTCGGCCTAGCGGCGAAGGTCGGGCATCACGTACTGATATTCCACGACGTCGAGCCAGCGTCCGTGTTTACGTCCGACTTCGATCTCCGTGCCCACGAGCGTGAAGCCGACCTTCTCGTGGAGGCGGATCGAGCCAGTGTTCTCGCCCACGATGCGTGCGATGATCGAGTGAAAGCCCGACTCTTTCGCGGACGTGATCAGGTCATTCAAGAGAAGTTCGCCGACTCCGAGCCCCCGGGCGCCGCGGTGCACGTAGACCGAGTTCTCGACAGTCGTGGCGTACGCGGGGCGTTCTCGAAAGGGGGAGAAGGACGCAAAGCCGGCGATTGGCTCGCTCCGGGCACCGGGTTCGCCCACGCCCGCGTCGGTGTTGACCGCCACGAGACAGAGGTGCGTGGACTGGTGATCGAGGATCCAGTCGCGCTGTTCGTCGAGGGACTTCGGGACGAGATCGAACGATACGCTGGTCTCGATGACTTCGGGGTTGAGAATGTTCATCAGGGCGCGCGCGTCGTCCACCTCGACCAGGCGCGTTCTCATAGGCGTCCAGGGTACCCGCCCATCGGTTGGAACAAAGGGGCTTTGAGGGAGTACAATTTTCCCTCGCGACTTTTTATCGCAAACGCCCTCTTAGCTCAGTGGTAGAGCACTTCCATGGTAAGGAAGGGGTCGTCGGTTCAATCCCGACAGAGGGCTCGCCAGGCGGCGTAGCTCAGGTGGTCAGAGCACACGGCTCATAATCGTGTTGTCGCGGGTTCGAGT
>DATKSO010000057.1:0-2551 GCA_035531635.1 Acidimicrobiales bacterium
ATGCAGTCTCCGGAATAACGCGAGGCGCTGTCAGAGAGAAGTAATAGTTCGAGTAGTGATGCAAGAGAGTACCTTCGGGGAGCCAACTAAAACTTGGTGGGCGCTGAGGGACTCGAACCCCCGACCTGCTGAGTGTAAATCAGCTGCTCTAGCCAACTGAGCTAAGCGCCCGGAGAGAACAAGCCTAGAGGGTTCGAGACTCCTGCATAAACATGAGTAGTTCATTCGTCGCGGCGAAGACCGGTCGACGCCGAACGCGTTCAACAGTAACGAGCGCTTCGCCGTCGTATTCCGCAGCCACCGCACCGGCCTCTTGGGCGAGCAAGAGTCCACCCAGGTAGTCCCACGGATTCAGCGTCGACTTGTTGGCCACGCTGAAGACGTCGATCGAACCATCGGCCACGAGGCATATTTCGAGACTGGCCGCGCCGAGCGATCGATACTGCGCCCAACCAAGGTGACGAGAGGGCAGTCCAGAAAAACTTGCAATGGACTTCGAGAAGTCCGTCTGTCCGCTCGACACGATCGCTGCACCGTCGCGGTAGGCGCCACTACCCTTCTCCGCCTCATAGATCGTGCCCGTCGCGTGGTTCATCACGAGCGCGGCGACCAGTTCGCTCCCTTTCAGTACCGCAAGGCTTGTCGCAAAAAACGGAACGCCGTGATCACAGTTCGTCGATCCGTCAATCGGATCGACGACGACGGTGAACTCCCCGCTACCCGAGACTCCCGACTCTTCACTCACTACTTGGAATCCGGCACCGAGCAGCACTTGAAGCGCGACCTCGTCGGCAACGACGTCGAGGCGGTACTGCGACGCGCGAAGTCCCGAGAATCCGTCGTGTCGGCCGGCCTGCACGACGTCGCCGATCTCGCGCGCGCATGTGCGCAGTGTGGTTACAAGTGCCTCCGTCACGTAGTAACGGTAGTGGGGTTCACGGCTAACCTGAGTAGTAATGGCCGCCATTGATGTCGCAGGGTTCGTCGCCGACCTTAAGGACCACGCGGTGACGCACGGATTCCACGTGCACGACGAGCGACACTTCGTCGAGACCTACTCACTACGCCAGGCGTGGGAGGTTGACCTGCACCCCGAAGACGGCTGCGGCGGACCGGTCGATCTCCATATCGAACTCGACGTCGATCCCAGGACGCTCCTGGCCTTCGAGGACGCCGTGCTCGGCCTTCCCGACGAGGTTGACCCGCCGGACGAATTCCACTTCCCCCTGGTCCTCACCTGGAGCTTGCCGCCGATGCCACACGGTCCCGATCTGTTGCGCCTCGCGATCGACCTGGCGCCGATCGGCGGCCTCGAGATGCCACTCGAGGTGACGGCGACTGACGTCTTCGCCTCGCCGACCGAGAGCAGCGAGCGTCGCATCTCGATTGTGGCGCGACGTGCCATTTCGCTCAGCCAAGTCGCGAAGGGCGAAGACCCGTTGTGCGACATCTTTGAGCGCGGACGGAGCGTGAGTGATTTCTTACTCCAATCCGCCGACTCGTGGCTCGGCTAGTTCGACCTCTCGGCGTTCTAGCTACCCTCACGTTGGCGAGTGTGGTGCTCGCCTCGTGTGGCGCCGGTGGCGCGATCGCGGATGCTCGCCGCAGTTGCGTTGACGTGAAGCTCGCGTTAGCCCTGCAACAACGAAGCGAACAGCCCGGCCTGAGTGCGACACAACAGAACGCTCTTCAGTCCAAGGCGCTGAGTCGTCTACTGAAGGCCACGCCATCGGCCGCCGCCGCGACGTCCATCGACGGAACGTGGAATCCCCTCATGACCACCATAAACGAGGCGGAGCGCGTTCCCTTGGTCAACCTCGTCGCGTCGTTGACCCGACTATGCAAGGTGGCCGACTCGAAGTCGCCGTACCTCTAGTCCTTGGCGGACAGGCGGTGGTAGAGCCACGTGAGGGAGTTGTCCTCGAGCATGGCGTTCTCCCATCCGATAAGGAGGTCCTCGAGGGCGGCGCGTGACGACACCGTACCGACCACGACGACGGTGAGTTCACTCACTGGTTCGCCCGATACTCGAAAGTCGCCGAACATGTCCTCGGTCACGAGCGCCTGGGGTTCAACCATCAGGTAGAGCTCGCCCGTTGCCTCGACCCACGACAACTCGTACTCGTTGAGCTCTTTGTCGGTCCATTCATTACCGAACTCGATCTCCGAGCTCTCGCGTCGGGCCTCGTTCTGTTCGTAGAAGGCTTCGATGTCCATTCGCTCAGCCTACGCGAGCACTATGTGCGCTGCCAGGTGCGCCGACACGTTCACGATGAGGTCGTGAAAAGTGGACTGACTTGTGGTGTCGAGTGGACAGTGGCGCGGTGCGTGCTCGCCCCTCTACTGGGCCCCATGACAACCAATACTGACCTCTTAGGAAATTTACGACTCGAATGGCGCCGCGTAGGGCGACGCGCGAGCTCGCGCGACGCTACGCGGCGCCTCGACGAACGACACCCAGACCTTCGACTCGAAGCCCAGGACGACCTCTTTGACGTCGTCGCGCTGTTGGAGTCACGAAGTGGTCGCAACATCCTCGAACGGGCCAAAA
>DATKSO010000058.1:0-3302 GCA_035531635.1 Acidimicrobiales bacterium
CTTCGCCGCCTTCACCGGCCTCATACTCGTCGCGGGACTCGTGGGCGCGCGCGCGGCGCACGTCGCCACGAACTGGTCGCTCTACGAGCACGACCTCACGCGCGTCTTCGAGCTCTGGCAGGGGGGACTCGCGAGCTTTGGGGGCATCGCCCTCGGGCTCGCGGTTGGGACTCTTCTGGTGCGCCGGTGGTGGCCCGAGGTCACCTTGTTGGCCTTCACCGACGCGCTGGTGCCCGCCCTCGTCGCGGGTTGGGCGCTCGGGCGCGTGCTCGGTCCCCAGTTCATGTACCAAGGGGGCGGACACCTCACGCACCAGTGGTTCGGCCTGCACTACGCCGGACAAGTCGGCAAGCGCGTACCGGTGCCGCTCATCCAAGGGGCCGAGGACGGCGCACTCTGGGCACTGCTCGTGGGCACCGAACATCGATTCCCACGACGTTTCACGGGCCTAATCACGGGTACTGCGTTGGTGATCTGGGGTGTCGTACGCACTCTGGATGAGCACTTTCTCCTGGGCCAAGACTCCAAGAGCGGATCACTCGGCGTGCAACTCGCCGGCCTCGCGATGGCGCTCGGTGGGGTCGCGATCTTGCGTCGCGCGGGGCGTCGCGCGCAGACCTCGCCACCTGAAGCAGTTCTCGAACGCTAAATCAGTTCGTTCCACTCATCGTCGCTCAACACCCCAATTGACGCACCGAGCGAACCCGCGTCGACTCGAAGTTCGACGCGCGCGTCGTCGAGGTAGGAGTGGTGGCTGAGTCCGAGTCGGCGCCACGGGCCAAAGAGCGAGCGCGTCGCCGATGGATTCGAATAGATCGCGCGCACCAAGAGCTCTTCGCTCGACGCGGCCACGACGAGCGCGGGGCGCTCCTTAGAGTGCACCTCGGGCATCTCGGGATCGACGGCGTCAAAGGGGACTTCGACGAAGACCAGGGAGCCCACGAGGGGGTGCTCGGCGTTGAAGCGTTCGAGTTCACGCGGCGTCAGGCGATAGCGACGCCGAGGCGCCGGCGCCGTGGCGGCGACCGCGCTCGTCGCTGGCGCATTGGCGAGCGACGCGGGCGAGGGACGCTTGACCTTCACCGGTCGAGGTGGCGACTGGGGCTTCTTTCGCTGCTTTTGCGCCTCACGGCGGGCCTTGCGCTGTTCTTTGATCTCGGGTCGTGGCGTGCGTGGCGAGGCCGGTGCGAAAACCTCTCGCTCCGGCAATGCCGGAAGAGTCCAACGCTCGCGCTCGGCCAAGAGACGTCGACAGTGTCCGCTCGCTGGGAACTCCTCGCAGATCGCCACCGCCAAGACCGACACCACCTCGTCGTCGCTCATACCCTGCGCCACCAGCGCGTCGAGGGCCGCCACGAGTTCGTCGTACGAGGGATTGTCGGCGTTCTCGCCCAACTGCGTCACGACGCGCTCGAGCGCGGCGTTCGACACGAACTCCAAGAGCGCTTTGATGGCCGCGGCCGGTGCGCTCAAGGCAAAGACGCTCACGTCTCGACTCTGCTGGAGTCGCTTCAAGGGCACGCCGATGACGGCAGTGATCTTGGTGTGCGCACGCAGGTCGAGTTGATCGACCACTTCAAGCACGGCCTCACTTGGCAGACCCAAGAGCGCTCGACGCGCGACGTCAAGAGCGCTCGCCTCTTCGAAGGGCGCACTCACGAGACGGCTCCGGCTCCGCCGTGGCCCAAATGGGCGCGCGGGCGCGGCGCCACGATTAGCGTTGTTACGAGGAATTTCACGAATCCACTGTAGTGAGGCGGTGACCTCGCTCGGCGGCCAAGCGCGACGCGACGAGCGAAGTGCGTGCGTAACATCGAGACCACGACGTGAGGAACACATGAGCCACTCTCAGATCCCGGCGCACGTACGCGCCTTGGCGCTTCGTGGCTAGACACGGTCACGACCACGGGGCCGCGAACCCAAAGGACGCGCGGGCCCTCAGCGTTGCGCTCGTGGTGCTGGGGTGTTTTGTCGTCGTCGAGGTCGGCGCCGCGTTGCTCGCGCACTCGCTGGCTCTCTTCGCGGACGCGGGACATCTCTTGGTGGACGTGGGAGCGCTCGGCGTCTCACTTTGGGCGCTGCGCTTGGCCGCGCGCCCCGCGACGACGGACCTGACCTTTGGACTGAAGCGAGCCGAGATACTGGCGGCCGCGTTAAATGGCGTCACGTTGCTCGTGATCTCGGTCGTGGTGACCTACGAGGCGATCGGGCGCCTGTTGCACCCCCACGTAGTCGTCGGCGGAGTCGTCATCGCCGTCGCGACCCTGGGCGTGGGCGCGAACCTGCTCGCGGCGCGCGTGCTCGCGAGGTCATCGCGTTCCAGCCTGAACGTCGAAGGCTCCTATCGCCACGTCCTAACTGACCTTTACGCCTTCCTCGCGACGCTCGCCGCGGGCGTCGTCGTCGTCACGACGCACTTCGAGCGTGCCGACGCCCTCGCGTCGTTGCTCGTCGTCGCGCTGATGTTACGAGCCGCCTACGAACTCCTTCACGCTTCGGGCACGATCCTCTTGGAGGCGACGCCGGCGAACGTCAACCTCGAGGACGTCCGGGCCCATCTGCTCGAGGTTGAGCACGTGCGAAGCGTGCACGACCTGCACGCGTGGACCGTGACGTCGAACCTGCCGGCGCTGATGGCCCACGTGGTCGTCGACGACGACTGCTTTCGCGAGGGCTGCGTGCCGCGGATCCTCGATGAGTTACAGAGTTGTCTCGGCGGTCACTTCGACATCGAGCACAGCACGTTTCAAATGGAGCCGAGCAGCCACCTCGGACACGAGCCCGGATCGCACTAGGGAGTTCTGCCCCACCCGCACCCCTAGGTTCTCAAGGGCTTGACGCCACGTGGGTGACGCCTCGCTACGAAGCAGCTTGGCGCTGGGCTTCGAGCTGCGCGGCGACCGACGCGCCGTAGAACAAGGACACGCTCGAGAGCAGACTCCAAAGCAGGAGGGCGACGACGCCGGCAAGCGGACCGTACGCGGAGCCAAACAGCGAGCTCAGGCGAAAGAAGACTCCGAGCGCCACCGTTGAAAGCACCCATAGAAACACCGACGTTGCCGACCCGACGCTCAGCCACGACAGATGCGGCTGGCGGCGCCGCGGCGTCCATCGAAACGACACGGTGACCGCTGCGGCAATAAGAAAAATACCGAGCGGCCAACGAGCGAACGACCACCCGACACTCAAAACGTTCGCTGGACTGGTCTGAAAGAGGTCGTTGCCGAGGGCCAAGCAGATGAACGAAAGAACGCTCAATGTACCGACGCTTAACGCCGCGTACAAGGCGCGCACGTACTTGG
>DATKSO010000059.1:0-9199 GCA_035531635.1 Acidimicrobiales bacterium
CGGAGTGCCGAGTTCGCGGCGACGCCGCCCGCGAGCGCCACACCACGAACTTCATACCGTTCCAAGGATTGACGGAGCTTTCGCAGTAGTTGCTCACAGAGCGCGGCTTGAAAGGAGGCCGCGACGTCTTCGAGTGAGATCTCCCGGTGCGCTTCGGTGGCGCGAACCACCGCGGTCTTGAGGCCGGAGAAGGAGAGGTCGAAGCTGTCACCGATCATCGACACGGGAAGTTTCAACGCGCTCGAGCGACCCGCCGTGGCGAGCCGGTCGATCTCCGGCCCTCCGGGGTAGCCGAGACCCAACCAGCGCGCGACCTTGTCGTACGCCTCACCGGCCGCGTCATCGATGGTCTCGCCGAGGACTTCGTGCTGGCCCGGTCCGCTTTGACGCACGATGAGGCTGTGGCCACCCGACACCAACAACGTCATCAGGGGCCACTCGAGGTCCCTTGCTTCGAGGAGTGGCGCGAAGAGATGACCTTCGAGGTGATTGACGCCGACGAACGGCACGCCCCAGGCCAGCGAGAGCGCCTTCGTCGTCGAGAGTCCCACCAACAGCGATCCAATGAGTCCTGGTCCACTGGTGACGGCCAGGCCGTCGATCGCCGGGTCCTTGGCGTCAAGTCCGGCGTCATCGAGGGCGCGGCGAACGACGGGACCGATCGTCGCCACGTGCGCGCGACCAGCGAGTTCGGGCACCACCCCACCGAAGGCGCGGTGTTGATCGATTGAGGACTCGACGACCGACGACACGACCCGAAAGTTCTCGTCGACGACGGCCGCCGCCGTCTCATCACAACTCGTTTCAATGCCGAGGACCAACGTCACGCAACCAGCGTAGGGCGCGGACTTTTGCTCTCAGCCCAGTTCGGCCCAGAGGATGAGGGCGTCCTCATTGGTTCGCTCGTAGTAGTTCTTGCGCACCCCCACCGGCGAGAACCCGAATCGGAAGTAGAGCTCTTGAGCACGGGTATTGGAGACGGCGACCTCGAGGGTCGCGCGTTGGATCCCCCGCTCCTTCGCCACGCCCCAGGCCTCGGTCAACAGCGACGTCGCTACGCCCTGACCCTCGTGACCGGGCAGCGTGCCGAGCGTGTTCACGTGAAGTTCGTCCATGACGTACATGACGCCCAAGTACCCAACGATCTTCCTATCCTCGACGGCAACGGTGTATCGGCGCGTCGCTAGATTCGTGATCTCGTCGACCAGCATCGAGCGCGTCCACGGTTCGGGAAACTGCACTACTTCGATGGAGAGGAGATCGGGAACGTCGCGCCGCTCAGCCAGCCGTATGGTCCGGGTGCTCACGGCGAACGTTCTCGTGTCGTGAAGTTCGCCACGGCGTCCGCTTCACGTAAGTACAGCGGCACGATCTGCGCGTCGACACGACGCTGGGCGCCAAGGGACAGCGCCTCGAGCGCGGGGGGTATTCGCTGGTCGAAGAGGGAGCCGGCGGCGAGCGAACGAAAGAGCGCCTCGTAGCGAGCGAGCCCGTCGCCCGTGAACGTCACGGCGGCGGCGCGCTTCGTCCACTCGTCGAGCACGTCCTGAGGTTTCGACACCGTCGGCTCGCTGACGGGCACGGCGTCGTCGTCCAGGTCGAAGGTCTGGACGAATACTTCGCCACGTCGGCCGTCGACGGCGCTGACGAGGGTCCCTCGTACGCCCGCGCGCCGCGCTCCGTGCGCCAAGAGTTCCAGCGAGGTCACGCCGACGAGGTCGGCGCTCGCCCCGAGCGCGAAGCCGATGGCGGTCGCGATACCTACGCGGAGACCGGTGAAGAGACCGGGCCCGCGGTCGACGACCACGCGATCGACGGCCTTGGGCGTGAGGCCCGCCTCGACGAGAAGGCTGCGGACACCGGGTGTCAACGCTTCGGTGTGATGGCGATCGTCGTCCACGACAATGGAGAGTTCCGCGCCGTCACTCGTTCGAAGCGCTATCGCGCACGCGGGCGTCGCGGTCTCAATGGCGAGGATGTTCACTGATTCGCCCAGGCGTCGAGTTCGTCCGCTCGGCCTTCGCTCAGCGCGCCCGTGACGACGAGAGCGCGTCCCTCCTTCGCGTCAATCGAGAAGTCCACGCTCATCACGTCAAGACCGAAGACTGACGAGGCGATCTCGCCCCACTCGACGAGGACGACCGCGGACTCTTCGACCAACTCGCCTAAGGCTAGGTCCACCACTTCGTCGAGGGTGCCGACGCGATAGACGTCCGCGTGGTGCAGGGTCGTGATCCCCCGGCCGTTCACGCACTCGTGTTGACGGACCATCGTGAACGTCGGACTCGTCACGCGTTCAACGACGCCGAGACCGCGCGCGACACCTTGCGCGAAGGTGGTCTTACCCGCGCCGAGCTGACCCGAGAGCAAGACGACGTCGCCCGGCCGCAAGACCCGGGCGAACTCCTCGCCGGCTCCCGTGGTGTCGTCGGACGTCGCGCAGTACCGTTGCCAGCTCACGCGTTCTCCAGCAAACGGCGCACGACCCCGAGGTCGCCGCGCATGACGTCGACGACGCTCGGCCCACCGCGCAGCGCCGCCGCCGGGTGATAGGTCGGCACCCCTTGGATTCGGCCCGAGCGATACACGTGTCCGTGCACCTGTCCGATGCCCGACTGATACGAGAAGATGGCGCGACCCGCGGTGTTGCCGAGCGTCAAGATGAACCGCGGCGACACTCGGTCGAGCTGTTCGATGAGCCACGGGCGGCACGTCTCGATCTCCTTCGGCGTGGGCGTTCGATTTCCCGGGGGACGACACTTCACGACGTTCGTGACGTAACACTCCTCGCGAGTAAGTCCGACCTCTTCTTCGAGGAGAGTGAACAGCAGCTTGCCACTGCGCCCGATGAAGGGCGCCCCGCCCTCATCCTCCGTACGACCGGGCGCTTCACCCACGATCATGAGTCGCGAGGTCAGCGGCCCCGAGCCAATGACGACCCGTTGACGCGTGGCCGACAGACCACAGCGCACGCACGTCGATAACCCTTCGAAGTCGGTCACCACTCACTCCACGAGCACGCGCGGCACACGGGCCCCGATACCGCAGAGGATCTCCCACGTGATGGTGTTGGCCCAGTTGGCCCAGTCCTCAGCGGTGATGACCTCATCACCTTGACGTCCGAGCAGGACCACGTCGTCACCCGCCGCGACCTCGTCGTCGCCCACGTCGATGAGGAGCTGATCCATCGTGACGTTGCCCGCCAGCGGGTACCGCGTGTTGTTGATCAAGACAACGGCGCCGGCGTCGAAGAGTCGACGGGGGTAGCCGTCGGCGTACCCGAAGGGCACCGTCACGATCGTGGCGTCGTGTTCGAGCGCGCGACTGCGCCCGTAACTCGGACGCTCTCCCGCAGCGACCCGTCGGACCGCGACGACCTGGGCGCGCAGCGATAACGCGGACACGAGTGTTCGCCGCTGCTCCTCGAGCGCTCCCGAGAGCCAGCCTTGCGGGAGGTAGCCGTAGAGGGCGAGGCCCACGCGCACCATCGAATGACGTGCTTCGGGATAGCCGAGCGCCCCGGCGGAGTTCGCGCTGTGCAGGATTCGTGGCGACACGCCGCGCGCGCCGAGCGCCGCGACGACCTCGTCGAACGTCTTGATCTGCGCGCGGGTGAACGCGCGATCCTCGGCGCTCGAGCCGTCCGCCACGCTGAAGTGCGTGTACAGACCTTCGAGGTCGATGGCCGGTGTGGCGAGCAGCGTGTCGACGACCTCGTCGACGTGATCGGGCGAGACACCCATGCGGTGCATCCCCGTGTCCACCTTGACGTGCACACGGTGTCGCCCGCCGCTTTGCTCGGCCGCCGCGACGGCGGCCTTCGCGCCGTCGAGTGAGCCGACGGTGAGCGTCAGTTCGTGGGCCAACGCGTCGGGGATGGTCGCTGGGGGGATCTCCGCGAGCAACAGAATCGGCGCGGACACGCCGGCGCCGCGCAGTTCGATCCCCTCGTCGACGATCGCCACCGCCAGCGAGTCGGCTCCTCCGTCGAGCGCGGCTTTCGCGGCCAAGGGCGCGCCGTGTCCGTAGCCGTTCGCTTTCACGACGGCACAGAACGACACGGAACCCATGACCGACCTCAACGCGCGGACGTTGTGAGCGATGGCCGAGGCCGATATCTCCGCCCACGCCGGACGGCGAACTCCCTCAACGGGCACCGGTCTCGTCTCCCATCGATGATCCGACGACGAAGGCGGCGGCGGTCAGTTGCGTGTGCGTCAACGAGAGGTGCAGGGTCTCGACGCCCGCCGCACGAGCGAGCTCGAGTGCTGGCGCGTGCAGCACCACGCTCGGCGCGCCGGCGTCATCGGTCGTCACTTCGATGGAGCGCCACGGCGCGGCGCCGATACCGACGCGAAACGTCTTCAGTACCGCCTCCTTGGCGGCGAAACGCGCCGCGAGTCGTTCGGGCCGGGCTTTCGCGTCGCGGCGCTCGCCCTCGGTGAAGAGACGCTCCGCAAGACGCGGGTGGCGCTCGAGAGCCAAGGTGAACCGCGCGACGTCCACGAGATCAACACCGACGTTGCGTGTCGTCACTACTCCACCGTCACGGTTTTCGCCAGGTTGCGCGGCCGGTCGATGTTGCGACCAAGTCCTCGCGCCATCGCGTAGGCGAAGAGTTGCAAGGGCACGACGTCCACCATGGGTGAGAACATCGGCTCGGTCGCGGGTACGCGCAACACGTAGTCGGCGATCGCCGCGATGGACTCGTCGTCGTCCGTGGCCACCGCCACCACCGTGGCGCCACGTGCCTTCACTTCAGCCAAGTTCGACAACATCTTTTCGTGCATCGCCGGGTCCGTCACGACGGCAACGACCACGACGCCGGGCTCGATGAGAGCGAGCGGCCCGTGCTTCAGTTCGCCGGCCGGGTAACCCTCCGCGTGGAGGTACGAGAGCTCCTTCAGTTTCAACGCCCCCTCGAGGGCCGTGGGGAAACCCACGTGCCGTCCAAGGAAGAAGAAGTCCCGAGCGCCGAGGAGCTGTTTGGCGACGTCCTCGACACTGGCGCGCCGTGTGAGCACGTTGGCGACCTGCGCCGCGACGGCGTTGAGGCCGAGAAAGTGCGCGTCGACGTCACTAGCGGGAACCGTGTCTCGAAGCTGGGCCAGGCGAAGGGCGAGAAGTTCGAGCGCGGCCACTTGGGCCAGGAAGACCTTGGTGGACGCGACGGAGACCTCGAGTCCGGCGCGCGTGTAGATCACGGCGTCGGACTCTCTCGCGAGTGAGGAGTCGACGATGTTCGTCACGGCGACGACACGGGCCCCTCGACGTTTCGCCTCACGGATCGCCTGAATCGTGTCGATGGTCTCACCACTTTGCGAGATGCCGATCACCAGGGTGCCGATCTCCACGATCGGGTCCCGGTAGCGATACTCGCTCGAGATATCGACCTCGACACTCACTCTCGCCCAGCGCTCGATGGCGTATTTGGCGACCAGACCGGCGTGGTGCGAGGTGCCGGCGGCGACGATGACGACCCGTCGCACGTCGCGCAGTTCCTCGTCGGAGACGCGCAGTTCGTCGAAGGTGATCGTCCCGTCGCGTCGGCGGCGGTCGAGCAACGTCGAGCGGATGGCGTCGGGTTGTTCGTTGATCTCCTTGGTCATGAAGTCGTCGTGGCCACCCTTCTCGGCCGTCTCCAAGTCCCAGTCGACGGAAAGTGGGTGCAGGTGCACGGGCACACCTTCGAGATCGACGGCGCGAAAACCCTCCGGCGCGAGGCGAACGATCTCGTCGTCGCTCACGGCGTAGAACGCGGTCGCGCGGTCGAGGATGGCGGGTATGTCGCTCGCGAGGTAGGTCACGCCCGGTGCGGTTCCGACGATGAGCGGTGAGATTCGTCGCGCGGCGACGATGACGTCGGGCTCGGTCGCGTCCATCGCCGCGACAGCGAAGGCGCCGCGCACGACGAGCAAGCTTCGACGCACGGCCTCGATCAGTTCGAAGCCATTGGCGCGCGACTCCTCGATGAGGTGCGCGAGCACTTCGGAGTCGGTGCGCGAGCTAAAGACGTGACCGCGCGACTCGAGTTGTTCTTGGAGATCGGTGTGGTTCTCGATGATGCCGTTGTGGATGATGGCGACGTTGCCGGAGCAGTCGAGGTGCGGGTGGGCGTTCATGGTCTCGGGACCGCCGTGGGTGGCCCATCGAGTGTGTCCGATGCCCGACGAGAAGCCGAGGGGCGCCCGTTCGCACTCTTCGCGCAGGGCCCTCACGGACTCGGTGCCCTCCGCGGTACGCGCCCGCCACGTCTCGCCGGGGCGCACGAGCGCGACGCCCGCTGAGTCGTAGCCGCGGTACTCCAGGCGGGCGAGGCCCTCGAGGAGCGTCTCCAGAGTGTCAGAGGATCCAACGACCCCGATGATGCCGCACATGACGCCAGCCTACCCGGGTCACTTTTGCGACCTCTCGAGCGAACGCCTACGCGCCGTAGAGCGACTTCAGTCGTTCGGAGAAGACTTCGACGAACTCAGCGTTCAGTGCCTCGATCATGATCCGAACCACTGGCTCGGTGCCGGACGGTCGTACGAGGAGGCGCACGTCGTTGCGGTCGACGTTGTACACCGCGAGGAGTTCGTTGAACAGGGCTTGGACTTCGTCGTCACTGAAATGATCGATCGAGACACTGAAGAGCTCTTGGGGGACGCGCCGCCACGCGCCGCCGGCGAGCTCAGCCAACGAACCCTTTCGAACGAGCAACTCCGCCAACAGCATTCCCGTCAAGAGTCCGTCGCCCGTGGGGGCGAGGTCACGGAAGATGACGTGGCCCGACTGCTCTCCGCCCAAGAGCCACGACTTCTCCTCGAGCGCCATCAAGACGTTGCGGTCGCCGACGTCGGTCTCCTCGATCTCCACGTTCGCCGCGTCGAGCGCGCGACGCAGACCCAAATTGCTCATGGACGTGACGACGACGCCACCACCCAACACGTCGCGCTCTTTGCGATCGAGCGCGAAGAGCACCATGAGATCGTCGCCGTCTCGAACGGTTCCCTCGGAGTCCACGGCGATCAAGCGGTCAGCGTCACCGTCGAGGGCGAGCCCCAAGTCCGCGCCGGCGACGCGAACGGCGTCGACGAGGCTCTCGACGTGGGTGGATCCGGCGTCTTGGTTGATATTTCGACCATCGGGTCGGTCGTGGATAGTGACGAGTTTCACTCCCGTCGCGGCGAAGAGCTCGTGGGCCACGTGCGACGCCGCGCCGTTCGCGCAGTCGACGACCAGAGAGAGTGTGGAGAGGTCCGCGGGGGCGAGTTTGCGCAAGTGCGTCACGTAGTCGTGCTCGGCGGCCTCGTCGATCGCCACGTCGTCGAAGGTGGCGTCGCCCGGACCCTCGGCGACGTTGAGCGCACTCTCGACGGCCGCTTCCGTGAAGTGATCGAGCTTCGCGCCACCGACACCCAGTACTTTTAGACCGTTGTCGTAGTAGGGGTTGTGCGAGGCCGACACCACCACACCGGCGCCGCCGCGCTGTTGGGCGATGACCGCGACGCCCGGCGTCGTGAAGTAGCCGAGGTTGACACCAAGTGCCCCACCGTCGCGAAGTCCTGCGAGCACCGCGGCGGCGAGGAGTGGCGAGCTCTCGCGCGTGTCGTAGCCAACGAAAACCGGGACTGAAAAGACAGTGGCCACGGCACGTCCGAGTCGATACGCGAGGTCGACGGTAATCTCGTCGCTCGCGCGCCCTCGAATACCGTCCGTGCCGAAACGCACGGGCACGACCATTAACGCTTGGAGTACTGAGGAGCCTTGCGCGCCTTCTTGAGACCGTACTTCTTGGTCTCCTTCTTACGCGAGTCACGCGTGAGCAGCCCGGCCTTCTTCAGCGACGGACGAACTCCCTCGTCGAGCTTCAGAAGTGATCGCGAGATTCCCAGGCGCAGCGCGCCGGCCTGACCGGCCACGCCGCCCCCTTCAATGGTGGCGTCGATGTCGTAGGTCTGCTGGGCGTCGATGAGGCGAAGGGGCTCCATTACCATCTGGCGGTGCGTCGCGGACGTGAAGTAGTTGTCGAAGGCGCGAGAGTTGATCGTGATCGTGCCGGTGCCGGGACGAAGACGAACGCGCGCGACGGCCTCTTTACGGCGTCCGGTGGTTTGGGTGAGGGGGATGGTCACGACTACTCCTTAACCGCGGCGAATCGCCGAGGTGTCAAACTTCTTAGGCGCTTGCGCCACGTGGGGGTGTTCGGCGCCGGCGTAGACGAACAGTTTGTCCATCTGCGCGCGGCCGAGTCGATTCTTCGGCACCATGCCACGAATCGCGTCGGCGACGAGCTTCGTGGGGTTCGTGTCCATCAAGGTCTGCCACGACGTCGCGCGCAGACCGCCCGGGTAACCCGAATGGTGATAGTGGAAGTTCTGCGCCGCCTTGTTGGCGGTGACGACCACCTTGTCGGCGTTCACGATGATCACGTAGTCGCCGGTGTCGACGTGGGGGGCGTAAAAGGTGCGGTGCTTGCCGCGAAGCAGCGACGCCGCAACGGTGGCGACGCGACCGAGGATGAGTCCCTCGGCGTCGATGACCAGCCACTCGCGCGTCAACTCACTCGTCTTTGGTGAATACGTCTTCAAGGTTCTTCCTTCAGCGAAATCTTCGGATCGGCCCCGACGGGGTCCGAGGGGGCTCCCCATCTTACGAAATTTCAGCCCCACTAAGCAAGTGGGGAGATTCTGGACTCCGTGAGCGAGAATCCGTCCCCAACGGCATCGGCTCGCCAATCATGGCGGCCTGGGGCTATTTAGCGCACCTACGCCGTCTTCCCCATCATTCACCAGCCTCGGGGACCTACTCAGTCGACCACTGGCGACCGTCAAGGAGCTCGCGTGCCGCGTCCAGGTGCCCCGCGTGACAGGCGGTCTCGGTGATCATGTGGAGCACGATGTACTCCAGATCAGGAATCTGCCAGTTCCCCCACCAATCGTCGCGTTGCGCTGGTGGCGTGTCGAGTGGCGTCTCCGTGATGATCGCGTTGCCACGCTGTATCTCATCACGGTAGAGATTGAAGACCTCTTCGCCAGTCTCCTTCGGCCCCACGTCCCAATCGCGATTGTTGTCCAATGAATTCATCGTGTAGAAGTCGAGTGACTCGCCCGCCACTATGCAGCGCAACCAGTAGTGCTCCACGCCAAGAGCCAGGTGCTTCACCATGCCGAGACAACTCCATCTCGAAGGAAGTACGGGGCGTCGAAGCTGCTCG
>DATKSO010000060.1:0-6543 GCA_035531635.1 Acidimicrobiales bacterium
ACCGAACTCGATCACACGTTCCGCGAACGGTGGGAGGATCCCACGCCCCTCAATCACGCGGGCCGACTGAGAGCGTCCCTCTCGCGCTTGATGTCTCGCGATCGCCGTGCTCGCCCTCTTCGCCCCCGCCTCGGCGACCCACCGATTCACGGCGGACACGCGGTGCAGGTACTTCGAACGTACCCGTCACGACGCCCCAAGTATCCCTTCGCGCCCGACGGCGAGCGAAGCGTCGCACGAGCGTTCGCCAAAGCCCTGGAACGAGCGCGCACGTTGATCTACATCGAGGATCAGTACTTCTGGTCCGCTGAGATTGCGAGACTCATCGCCGACGCGTTGCGACGACGTCCGACGTTGCAGGTCATCGCCGTCGTCCCTCGCTTTCCCGACAAGGACGGTAGGTTGTCGGGCCCCCCGAGCAGACTCGCTCAGACGCGAGCCATCGCCATCGTCAAAGCGGCCGGGGGCGATCGCGTCAGTTTCTACAGCGTCCAGAACGAGGACGCGACTCCCATCTACGTCCACGCCAAGGTCTGCGTCATCGACGACGTCTGGGCGACCGTCGGATCGGACAACCTGAACCGCCGTTCGTGGACGCACGACTCCGAGCTTTCTTGCGCCGTCATCGACAGCCAACTCGATAGCCGGCTCCCACTCGATCCCGGTGGGCTCGGTGACGGAAGTCGCACGTTCGCGCGCGAGCTGCGACTAACACTGTGGGCCGAGCACCTCGGACGATCGGTCGACGACCAAGCTCTCTTGAACCTGGACCAGGCATCGACGCTCTGGCGAGACACCGCCGCGCAACGGGTGAAGCACCGGTCACGGGGCCGGATTCAACCGCACGAGATCGAGCCCGTCTCTTCCGGCAGCCAGCGCTGGGCCGAGGTCGCGTACCGATTGATATTTGACCCTGACGGTCGGCCACTGTCGTACCGCCTGAGGCGTCGCTTCTAAACATTCACGTCTCACGCTGTCGGCGACGTTAGGGACCGTGCGCCCTCCGGTACCGGTCGTCTTAGTGCTCGTGAGGTCGCCGGCCCTACGGTGCTGAGTTCGATCTCGTCCACGACGTAAAGGGCCGTTCGCGCGTCGTCGAGGCGAGCACCCGAGCGACAGCGTCGAAAGGCGAGGATTGCAAGGCTTCGCGTCGTAGAAGTGACCCGGGTCCTATAGTCATCTTGAAGGCGTCGAGACCCCGCTTCCTTCTCCCTTGGCCGCTGGTCAGGTAGGAAGCGCGAGGAAGCATCGAAGTGGTTTCGACGACAACGATCTTCAATGTCAGACGTGACACCGTCGCCCTGTCGCTCACTGGATCCATCAAGCCGGTTTGCGAACGCGTTGCCCTCAAGGGCCCCGACGTGCGACAGCGAGTCAGTGCCCGGCGTTACCAACGATCGAGCCCCATCACCCACGACGCGCTGACCGTCCTCCCAACAAGAGGCGCTCCAGCGAACAAACTCGGTCCCAGGAAAAGATTTTCGAGCCAGCGAAACACTCACGTCGTACCAGGACGGTACCCATGACTGACCTGGCCAAGGGCGGTTCCCACCCGACAATCGCTCGAGGAACCAACGCCGCTAAGAAGCAAAGCACCTTTCTCGATCCGTCCGCCGACGGCCCGGCGCGTTCCTTGGCCCAACGTTTAGCTCGGGGCCACAGCGTCGTTGCCGTCATCATCGCCGCGATAGTTTCGTTCGTCCTCCTGGCGGTCGTCATGTCCGCCCTGGGTCTCTTGATCACCCACGTGCTCGCCCACGGACCCGTTGGCGCCTGGGATCACCACGTGAGTCGCTGGCTCGACAAGCAACGCTGGAGGACCATGAACCGACTGAGCGGGGACGCGACCGACCTCGCCGACACGTTCGAAGTCGCCGGGGGCGCGGCGATCGTCACTGCCGTGGTCCTCGTTCGACGGTGGGGACGACACGCCTTCTTGCTGGTCGCTGGTCTGGCCGTCGAACTATCCGTCTTCCTCGCGACGAACGACGTCGTGAAGCGACCGCGACCGACCGTGCATCACCTGGGAGGTACGCCCTCGACCTATGGTTATCCGTCGGGCCACACGGCGGCCACCGTCGTCCTCTTTGGCGGCATCGTCGTGCTCGTCTCGGTCGCGACGAACCGATGGGTTCCCAGAATCTCGGCGTGGGTGGTCGCCGTCGCGATGACGTTAGCCGTCGGCCTCTCGCGGGTTTATCGCGGCGAGCACTACCCGACGGACGTGATCGCCGGTGCGCTCTTGGGTCTTGGCTCTTTAGTGGCCGCCGTCTTCATCATCCGTGTTATGGGCGTCAACCGCGCTGACAGTCCTCACGCCGCCAAGAAATCTGTCGCGGGCCAGCGTGGCGCGCCCCTGGGCGAGGCATCGTCATGACGACGGTGGCCGTCATTGCCCACCGGAACAAGACCCTCGGCGGCGGTCTCGCGGAACTGCGTACCGTACTCGCGGAAGAGGGCTTCCCCGATCCGATCTGGTACGAAGTGGCCAAGAGTCGCCGAGCCCCCAAGTTGGCACTTCAGGCCGTGGCCGACGGTGCCGACCTGCTCTTCATCTGGGGTGGCGACGGAACGGTCCAACGATGCGTCGACGCCGTCGCCGGAAAGAACGTGGACCTGGCGATCGTGCCCGCGGGCACCGCCAACTTGTTGGCGAATAATTTGCGCATCCCCATCGATCTCCGTGGCGCCGTCGACGTCGGTCTGAACGGCGAACGGCGCAGGTTGGACGTCGGAGTGTTGAACGGCGAGCGATTCGCCGTCATGGCCGGCGTCGGTTTCGACGCCATCATGATGCGTGACGCCGACGGTGAGTTGAAGGGCCACCTCGGTCGACTGGCCTACGTCTGGACCGGCGTTCGCGCCACCCACATGACGTCGCGCAAGGTCCGTATCGAGCTCGACGGCGAGCCGTGGTTCAAGGGTAAAGCGAGTTGCGTACTACTCGGCCAGATGGGCAACCTGGCGAGCGGCATCGTCGCCTTTCCCGACGCGCGTCCCGATGACGGGCTTCTCGAGATCGGCGTCGTGACGGCGGAGAACGCGCTGCAGTGGGCGCGGGTGCTCAGTCGATTAGTGGTCGACGACGCGAAGCACTCCCCGCTGGCGCAGATGGGCCGGGGAAGCAAGGTAGACATCAAACTCGATCGACCCACGACCTACGAACTCGACGGTGGCGCCCGGACCGCGAAAAAGAGGTTTCGAGCGACGATCGAGCCCGGCGTGATCACCGTCCGTGTGCCCGAGCAGGCGTCGGAGCCAAAGCATGAAGTGGAGTTGGAACTCGAGCAAGAAGGAGAGCAACCATGAGCAGTGCCTCGCTCGTTCCCGAGACCCGCGATCTCACTGGCGATGACGCCTGGAAGGTCCTCAAGCGCACTGGTTGGGGGCGCGTGGCCAAGGATGCCTTTCGGCGACTGCGCGTCGCCGACGGCTTCAGTCACGCCCGCTCACTGGCCTTCATGATTTCGCTCGTCGCGATCGAGGGATTGATTGGCCTCGTCGGGCTGGCCAGCGCCCTTCACAAGGGCGGCATCGCCGCGACGATCGACGCCGCGCTGCGTCGCGCGGTTCCCGGTCCGGCCGGACACGTGCTCACGACCGCCGTTTCCCAGGCGCACCACGCTGCCGCCGTACATCACTTCGGCGCGATCATCTTTGGCGTCATCGGCGGCCTGGTCGTCGCAACGACGGCGATGGGGCAACTCGAACGCGGACTCAATCGCATCTACGGGATCGAGCAGGACCGCCCCACCTTCAAGAAGTACGGACTCGCCTTTTTCTTCGCGTTGAGCGCGGGCACGCTCTGTGCGGCGGCGTTCGTATGCCTCGCGTTCGGCCGAAACCTGTTCCTTTCGACGAACAACGCCGCGCTTACGACCGCGTGGTCGATCGCTCGCTGGCCGCTCGGATTGGGGTTAACGGCCGTCGCGGTGACCCTGCTCTTTCGCTGGTCGCCGCGACGCCGCCAGCCACATTTTTCCTGGCTGGCCTTCGGCGCTGGAGTGTCGGTGCTCTTGTGGGGTTTGGCGACGGTTCTCCTGGGCGTCTTCTTCTCGTCGAGCTCGTCGTTCGGCTCCACGTACGGCCCGTTGGCCGGTGTGGTGGCTCTGCTCGTGTGGAGTCTGCTATCGAGCGTCGCGCTGTTTTACGGCGCGGCCATCGCGGCGCAACTCGAAGCAGTCCGCACCGGTGCGCCAGCGCCCCAAGACGAGCAAAAAGTTGCCGAGTCGGATCCGGCGAGTGATCACCGGGCGCCGGTGACATCGTGACCAACGAGAACACGCAGAGACCCATCCCGGACCCCGTCCAGGCGGTCGCCCAAGGACGACGCACACTCGAAGGCGTGGTGGGAATCCCGGCGACGGAGGGCAATCGAATCACGGTGCTGCGAAACGGTGACGAGATCTTTCCGGCGATGCTCGGCGCCATCGATGACGCCGAGAACACTATCGACTTTCTGACCTTTGTCTATTGGAAGGGGGAGATCGGCACCGAGCTCGCCGACGCGCTCTCTCGACGGGCGAGAGCGGGGGTCCGGGTTCGCGTGCTCTTGGACGCCTGGGGATCGCACCCCATCGAAGACCACCTCATCGACGAGATGGTCAGCGCCGGGGTCCGCTTGCAGTGGTTCCGTCCCCTCGGTCGACTGCACCTCGGTGACGTCAACCACCGCACGCACCGCAAGGTGCTCGTGGTCGACGAGTCGCTGGGCTTCACTGGCGGGGTGGGCATCTCCGATCTTTGGCGTGGCGACGCGCGCAACGAGAACGAATGGCGTGACACCCACTTCAAGGTCGAAGGGCCCGCCGTCGACGGACTCCGTGCCGCTTTTCTAGACAACTGGGCCGAAGCCGACCCGACGATCTTCGAGACCGAGTTCGATCGCTTTCCGAGCCAGCGCCTCTCGGGAAACAGCACCGTGCAGTGCGTGCGCGGCGCTTCGGCGACGGGCGGCAGCGATCTGCGAAGTGTCTTTCAGACCCTGTTGCAGTTGGCGACGCGTCAGCTACGCGTGACGACTGCCTACTTCGTGCCGGACGACGATCTCACGAAGCGTCTCTGCGACGCCGCGGGGCGCGGAGTGCAGGTGCAGATCCTCCTTCCGGGACCGTTTGCCGACAAGCGCTTCGTGCAACTCGCGGCGGAGGCTGACTACACGGGCCTCATCGAGTCGGGCGTCGAACTCTGGAATTTCCAGCCCTCGATGATGCACGCCAAGGTCATGACGGTGGACGGTCTCGTCGCCAACGTGGGCTCAGCGAATTTCAATACCCGATCACTCAACTGCGACGAGGAGATCAACATGGTGATCTTCGATCCCGCCGTCACTCGCACGTTGGACGAGCACTTCGAGAACGATCTCGGTCGTAGCGTCAGGATCGACGCACAGCGTTGGAAGAAGCGCTCACTCCTCCAGCACGCCAAAGAGCAGCTCGTCGCGCCCTTGCGCCACGTTTCCTAGGAGACCACGTCCATGCTCATTCTTTCGATCGTCCTGCTCACGATTGTCATCCCGGGCCTCATCGCCGCGGTGGTCGCGTACCACTGGCCCCAGGGCGCCCCGACGGCGCCGGCGATCGACGTCGAGTCGATCCGCAATGAGGTTCGCCGACACCCCCGCTGGGCGGCGTTCGTGCGAACGCGCCTCGATCCGAGCTCGGCCACTGGACTGCTCTTGAGTGCCGCGATCGTTGTCTTCGTTGTCGGATCCGCCGCGTTCGGCGTCGTGCTCGTCATGATTCACACCAATACGGGATTCGCTCGCCTGGACGGCAGCGCCAGCTTGTTCGGTGCGCACCACGCCACGGCCCTCTCGACGGGCGTCCTTCGCTGGTACACACAGATCGGCGGAGCTCTGGTGATCGTCCCTCTCGGCGTCGTCGTCGCGACCGTCGAATCGATTCGCCAGCGCTCGGTCGCCGTCGTGACGTTCCTCGCCCTCGTCGTGGGAGGGCAGTTCCTCGTCGCCAACGTCATCAAGACAATCGTCGGACGGGCTCGGCCCCACTTCGATCAACTGACGGGTTTCTCCGGGGCATCGTTCCCGTCCGGCCACGCCGTGGCGACGTCCGCGTGCTTCGCGGCGTTCGCTCTGGTGATCGGCCGGCGACGGTCCCTGCGCGTGCGGGTCACTCTCATTGGCTTCGCGGTCGGTCTCTCCACCGGCATCGCCTGGACTCGGGTCATGCTCGGCGTGCACTGGCTGACCGACGTGCTCGCCGGATTGGCACTGGGCTGGGCGTGGTTCGCGCTCTGCTCCACTACCTACGGCGGATACCGCCTTCGATTTGGTGCTCCGGTCAAGACCGCGGCGGACCTCGTTTCCCAAGAAACGAAAACACACGACTAGCGCCGCGCGAATCCGAGGCTAACGCGGAACGTCGAAGTTGAAGATGGACGAGTCGTAGGCGCTGTACGACTCGTAGTCGAGGAGTTCGTAGAGGTCCGCTCGATGCTGCATCTCGTCGAGCATCGAGGTGAGGCTACCTTCGCGCGTGATGGTGTCCAGCGCGCGCACGGCGCTGCCCATGGCGAGACGCA
>DATKSO010000061.1:0-21960 GCA_035531635.1 Acidimicrobiales bacterium
CTACGTGCCTTCACGAGAGTGGAACTGGCCGCACAATCTTCTCGTGGACTCACGCTCTACGTACCGATCGCCAGACTGAGGGTTTACCAGCACGGCAAATTGGTCACCGTGCCGGGAGACTACGCGATCGGCATTGGTGCGTCGTCACGTGATTTGCCGATCGTGGTGCGTGTTCGACTCACGTGACGTGAATAACGGAGAGGGCCGACACCGACGTTGGGCCCGTGCGACGTTCGCTGCGATCACTCGAGGTACAAGGCTGACGAATCGTGCAGTGACGCGTGCCCCGAAGCATCTAAAACCGCGTTGTATTGCTAACCGAAGGAAGTACGTTTCCCGCTGGTCCGGAGCCAAACAACCTCAGGAGATTCTCGGTAGCGATTTCGATCGGTGCGGTGACCCCGGGCAGCGGCGCAGGAATCCAGTTGTTGCCCAAGCGCGGAGCGTTCGAGAGGTCGTAGATCCAGTGCCCGGTCCCACTACAAAAGACCCCTCCCTGACCCCGCTCAGCCACGTAGGTGACGTCACTGACGCCGCCGCCGACGGGAGAACGCGCAAGGATCTGCACGTTGGGCGGGTTTACGCTCAAAGGACTGAAGTTGTTGAATTCGGCGCCGAGGGCGTTGGGCAAGAGTGCGCCGTTGGCGAGCCCGGTTCCTCGCCAGAGCCACGTCGACGCGTCGCCGACCACGAGTGATCCGGTGCCGTCGACGCCGCTGTAAAGCGAGCCGCTGAAGGTGCTCTCGGGCGTATTGGACGGAGGCTGCGACCAGTTCACCGTGGTCATCGAGGGGTCCGTTGCGTTGATGGGATCGGCGGTGGAGCGGTAGTTGACGATCAGTCGATCGTCACCGTTGAAACTCGGTTCGAAGCGAATTTTGCGATAGCAGAAATTCGCGCCGAAGAATGCCACGTTGACACCCTGGGTCACCGCGATGGTGACCGCGTCGCGCATCGCCGGAGAGTAGTACTCGTCGTGGCCGAGCGAGAGCAGCGCTTGGTGGTCGCTGAGTTGGTGGCCACGCTGGTGCAGGTCAACGTCAGTCCAGTAGGTGACGTCGAGGGACAGCCGCTCGGCCTCGAACAGCAGCGGGAACTCATTGCCAATGAGGTCCGCCGCCCCGTTGGCGAAGTCTCGATCGTACGGTCGGTTGAACGAGACGCGCACGGCACGCTGGACATTGCTCACGACCGCAGTACCAATTTTGTTCGCTTCGAGATAGAGGCTGTAGCCGCCCCACTTGTTGTAGGCCTGCCATGTAGTCACCGCACTCATGTACACGAAAGTCGCGTTTGACGAATCGTCACGAACCATGAAGGGCACAAAACTGAAGTGGCCATCTGAGTTTTCGAGGCGGACCAAATACTGTCCGGCGACGTAGCGGTTGTTGAGGTGCAAGACAAACGTCACGGGCCAGTTGCAGTCGACCGTACCGTACTGATCAGGGACAGGAAGCGATTGCACGCTTCCTTTGAGTTTGGACTTAGTTTCAACGAGCCGAGCTCCGAGACCCTGATAGTAGCCAAGGCGGTACACCTTCGCAGTAAACGTGGGAGACGTGGTATTGACGAAGAAAGAAATGTCACTTCCGTGGTTCACGCTGGTGGCGCTGGCGTATCCCTCGAGAGTTCCGGGCACTGCGGGTTGCCCGTCGAGCCATGTAGCATCGCCACTCCGGTCATTTTCGAGCTTCACCCAAGGTGCCGTGACCAGCTGCGGTTGCGAGGCCCACTTCGTCGCCGCACCGACCTTCGAACCTACGAGTAGACCTCCCGCAAGGACACCGACTCCGGTGAGGAACGAACGCCTTGACGATGGGGAAGACACCTCGTCACTTTATTGACGCGTGGGTCTCAATCCCGGTCACCCTTCCCGAGTGATGATCCTTCGACGGTTGGTCTTCATGTCGTTCCACGGGACGGAGCCGCGCTCACCCAACGCACCGGAGCAGACGGAAGGAAGTACATGGGTGATCACGTGTACCGCGTTGTCCTTCGGGTGCGTCGAGTACTCGTGGCCCGATCTCCCTCATGTCAGCTCGTTATTAGAAGTGAGGGGTATCCGTCGTCGTGCAGAAAGTCCGGAGATCTCTCTCCGATTCATTGGGATTTGGTGGCAGTGTCGCCGACAACTTTCCCAGCCGTTCGTGGTCACGGCCATTCCTCTCCACCGTTGCCTCGCGGCGCCATGCTGAAAGTGCCGGGTGCCGGCGATGTGCATATGTGCATGACGGGTTGCTTCATTCCACCTGGAGAGCAGTGGGCGCCGATATGTGAACGCTGCTCGCGGGCGCAGTCGGATCCGAACTCTCTCGACGTCTCAGCGATCGAGAAGGAGACGGGAACGTGCGTCCTCTTGTTGCGTACGACCGCTCGTCTCTTTGTCCTGGTTTTGGTGGACGTCGCCGACGCCGCGTCGTACTCCCTCTACGAAGACTTTCTCTTCAATATCGCCAACGTCGGCGCCATGGCGCTCGACGCGCAGCGCGGTCAAATCGAGTTGCGAGCGTGGCCCGAGCGTGGTCCGATCACGAACGCGCCCGACCGCTACGCGCGGCCCGGTGTCGCCGAATTGACGCCGCGACCGTGGGAAGTCCTCACGCAACTGTTGAACGGAGAGCGGGTGCCGCGCATTGCCGAGGGGCGGTTTCTAAGTCAGAGCACGGTCCGCAACCACCTCGCGGACATCTTCAAGAAACTTGGCGTGCACTCCCAGGAGGAACTCCTCGACCTGTTCCGTGGCGCCCGGGGAGAGTAGAGATACTACTCCGTTGCTTCCACCGCAACGTG
Source organism: Acidimicrobiales bacterium (assembly GCA_035531635.1). Taxonomy (GTDB): domain Bacteria; phylum Actinomycetota; class Acidimicrobiia; order Acidimicrobiales; family RAAP-2; genus RAAP-2. The sequence continues at coordinate 2,791 of DATKSO010000061.1, forward strand.
GGGGACGACGCGATTGAGCCAGCGGGGCATCCACCAGTTGGCCTTGCCGATGAAGTGCATCAGTGACGGCACGAGGACGGTGCGGATCACGAACGCGTCGATCAAGACCGCACCGCCGAGACCAATACCGAACTCGGCGATGACGCGCTCGCCACCGATAGCGAAGGAGAGGAAGACGCAGATCATGACGAGCGCCGCCGCGGAGATGACTCGACCAGTATTGGCCTGACCGCGGATGATGGCCTCTTCGTTGTCGTTCGTGTTCAGCCACTCTTCGTGCATGCGCGAGACCAAAAAGACCTGGTAGTCCATCGAAAGCCCGAAGAGGATGGCGATCATGATGATCGGTAAGAAGGACTCGACGGGTCCGGTACCAGCACCGAGCAGGGCACTTCCCCAACCCCACTGGAAGACCGCGACGACGAGACCGAACGACGCGCCCACCGCGAGCAGATTCATCACCGCGGCCACGACCGGTACGAGGACGCTACGGAAGGCGACCATGAGCAGTAGGCAGCCCAAGAGCACGATGACGCCAACGAAGAGCGGGAGCTTGCTCGTCAACACTGCCGCGAAGTCCACGAATATCGCCGTAATGCCGCCGACGTAGATGGCCGTGTGCGACGTCGCCGTCGCCGAAGGTATGTACTTCGTCCGTATGGTCGAGATGAGAGCGGCGGTCTTCGCGTCTTGAGGGCTGGTCGTAGGGATGACGTTGATGATGCCGACACTCTTCGACTTATTAAAGGTCAGCGGTTGCACGAAGGCGATGCCGGGCTTGCCGCTCAGCGACGCGTCGAGTTTCTGCATCGCGGCGGTGTCACCGGCGTTGTTGAGGGCGCCCACGATCGTCAGGGGACCATTGAATCCCGGCCCGAAGCCTTTTGCGAGGAGGTCGTACGCCTGGCGGGTCGTGGAGCTCGCCGGGTCGGACCCCTGGTCGGAACTGCCGAGATGCAGGGAAAAGAAGGGGATGATGAACGTGACGATGATGGCCAGCGCAGCCACGGTGAGCACGCGTGGGTGGCGTGAGACGTACTGCGACCAACGTTGCCACGGGCCTGAGACGACGACGGGGCCGGGACCGTCCTTGTCGAGGACGCGTCGTTCCTTTCGACTGAGGACGCGCTTCTTCTGGAAGGCCAAGAGCGAGGGCAAGAGTGACACTGAGGCGAGCATCGTGATCAAGACCGTCAGCGACGCCGAGACGGCGACACCGTTCAGGAACGACAGCCCGAGGATCAGCATTCCGAGCAGCGCGATACAGACCGTCGATCCCGCGAAGAGGACGGCGCGGCCCGAGGTGTTGAGCGCAGTCGTCACCGCGTCTTCGACGCTGGCGCCGCGTTTGAGTTCTTGGCGAGATCGCGTGACGATGAAGAGCGCGTAGTCGATGCCGACGCCGAGGCCAATGAGCGAGCCCAGGATCGGGGCGAACTGCGCGATGGCCAGGACGTGGCTGAGCAGGACGCCGCCGGCCAGCGCGATACCCAGCGCGAAGAGGGCAACGCCGAGGGGCAGGAGCATCGCGAAGAACGAACCGAAGGCTAAGACCAGCACGATGGCCGTCGCGATGAGACCGAAGGCCTCGAAGGGACTTCCCTTGGTGGAGTTCAGTTGGCCGAACGCGTTGCCGCCGAATTGAACGTTGAGCGAGTTTGAGCGAATCGTCGACGCTTCGGTGATCACGGCCTTGATCTGCGGGTTCGTCAAGTGGTTCGCGGTCTTGGCGAACTTCACCACCGCGTACGCGATGTGGCCGTCGGACGACACCAGCGCCGCCTGACACGTGCCTCCGGCCTGGGACGTGCTACCCGCGAACGAGCCGGTACAGAACGGCGAGATGACGGCACCAACCTCGGGAAGTTTTTCGACCTTCAGCAACATCGCTTGGATGGTCGCTTGGTGCGAGGACACCGGTCCACCCGTCGACTGAAAGACGATCTCGTCGATGTCACCCGACTGGTGGGGGAAGCCTTTGGTGAGGAGTGACTCGGCGTGGGTGGAGTTCGTGCCCGGCAAACTGAAGGCGTTCGAGTAGGCCGAGCCGACGGACTGTGAGATGACGTTGATGAGGATGAAGAGCGCGAGCCACGCGAACAGGACGTACCAGCGATGGCGAACACAGAAGCGGGCGAGGGATTTCAAGGGGAGTTTCTCCTGGGGGAGTCGAGGACCGTTTGTTACTTTAAGTACGTCAAACGCACCATAAGTGTAGAGGAAGAACGATGACGCCCAATGGCGAGCGACCCGAGCGCTTCATCGGCCATCACTATCCTCAAACGATCCCCGACCCCGACGACGTGCAGCCGGGCGCGCTCGCTCCTTGGTCCGCGATGCCCGCGTCAGTTCGATCGGGCTTCACGCTCAGCGCCGTTCACTCGAGTCTCGCGCGTGAACATCGCCTCCTCGCGACCGACCCGTTTCCCGACGACCCCGAAGAACTCGCCTTCGTCGCTGACGCGTTGCCGGCGCCGGCCACGAGTCGTTCAGCGGTGTTAGTGGCACTCTTCGAAGAAGGAGGCGAGACCTCGGTCGTCCTCACGCGACGCGCCTTGTCGATGCGTCATCACGGTGGAGAGATCGCTCTTCCGGGAGGTCGAAGCGAGGAAGGGGAGAACCCGGTAGAGACGGCGCTGCGAGAGGCGAGAGAAGAGATCGGACTCGATCCTTCGGCCGTCACGCCCCTCGCCTGGTTGAGCCCGATCGTCAGCTTCGCCGCCGGCTCTTCGATCTGGCCCGTGGTGGGTTTCTTGACGGGACGGCCCGAGTTCACGATCGACCCGGCTGAAGTCGATCGCGCCTTCACGGTGACGTTGGCGGAGTTGGTCGCGGACGACGCCTTCGTGGAAGAGCGCTGGCGCCGAGCGCTGCTTCGACCCGGTGCCGACGCCGACGGCTACTTCCCGATCCACTTTTACAAGGTGCCCGGTGACGTCGTGTGGGGAGCGACGGCTCGCGTCCTGAGCGAACTTCTCTCGCTCGTCACCGGAGTCACCTGGGCGCCGGAACAGGGACTGAGGTGACCATCGTCCTAGTAGATTGGTAGAAACACTTACTCACTTTGGGGTGTTTTCTATCGGAGGACTTCATGGCGGAAGTTGAGATTGGCATCTTCAAATCGGCTCGTCAGGCGTACGGCTTTGACGACATCGCGATCGTGCCGTCACGGCGCACTCGTGACCCCGAAGACGTCGACATCACGTGGCAGATCGACGCCTACAAGTTCGAACTGCCCGTACTCGGCTCGGCTATGGACGGGGCCATCTCGCCGCTCACCGCCATCGAACTCGGACGCCTTGGCGGACTGGGTGTCTTGAATCTCGAGGGCCTCTGGACCCGCTACGAGGACCCGATGCCCCTCTTCGAAGAGATTCGAGAGCTCGACGACGACAAGGCCACGGCCCGCATGCAACAGATGTACTTAGAGCCCATCAAGCTCGAACTGGTGGCGGAACGAATCAAGCAGATGAAGGACGCCGGCGTCACGACCTCGGCGTCGGTGACGCCCGCGCGCACGTCGTGGATGTCCAAGACGATCATCGACTCCGGCCTCGACATCCTCGTTATCCAGGGCACCGTCGTCTCGGCCGAGCACGTCTCTAAGACCGCGGAGCCGCTCAACTTGAAGAAGTTCATCCGTGACTTCGAGGTACCGGTGATCGTCGGCGGCTGCGCGAGCTATCAGGCCGCGCTGCACCTCATGCGTACCGGCGCCGCGGGCGTGCTCGTCGGGGTCGGTCCCGGCAACGCCTGCACGTCGCGAGCGGTGCTCGGCATCGGCGTACCCCAGGCGACGGCCATTGCGGACGTCGCCGGCGCGCGGATGCGACACCTCGACGAGACCGGCGTCTACGTTCACGTCATCGCCGACGGCGGCATGAGTAAAGGCGGCGACATCGCCAAGGCCGTCGCCTGTGGCGCCGACGCGGTGATGATCGGTTCGCCGCTCACGAGTGCCGTCGAAGCGCCGGCGCGTGGTTTCCACTGGGGTATGGCGACCTTTCACCCCACGTTGCCGCGTGGCACGCGCGTGCGCACCCAAGTACGTGGCACGTTGAAGGAGATCCTCACCGGTCCCGCCCACGAGAACGACGGACGACTGAATCTCTTCGGAGCCCTTCGTACGTCGATGGCGACCTGTGGCTACGAGACGTTGAAAGAGTTCCAGAAGGCCGAGATCATGCTGGCGCCGTCACTCCAGACCGAAGGTAAGCAGATGCAGCGCTCGCAGGGCGTTGGCATGGGCCATTGAACGAGACCGTTCTCGTCGTTGACTTTGGCGCACAGTACGCGCAACTGATTGCTCGGCGAGTCCGCGAGGCGCACGTCTTCTCTGAGATCGTGCCGAGCACCATCACCGCCGCCGAGGTTCGAAAGAAGGCGCCGGGCGCCCTCATCCTCTCGGGTGGTCCGAAGTCGGTCTACGCCGTACCGGCGCCGACGCTCGACCCTGAGATCTACGAGCTCGGGATCCCGATCCTGGGCATCTGTTACGGCGCGCAGCTCATGGCCCAGCAGCTCGGCGGCGACGTCGCCAACACGGGCGTTGGCGAGTACGGACGCACGACCCTCACCCGACACGGCCCCACCGTCTTGATGACGAACTGGCCCGCGACGACGACGGCGTGGATGAGCCACGGTGACGCCATCGCAAAGGCACCTCAAGGTTTCGTGGTCACGGGTTCAACGCCCGAGGCACCCGTGGCCGTGATGGAGGACGTGGTGCGTCGACTGCACGCCGTCCAGTTCCACCCGGAAGTCGCCCACACCGAGCACGGCCAGGATCTGCTGGTCAACTTCTTGCACCACGTGGCCGTGATCGCGCCGACGTGGACGAACTCGTCGATCATCGAGGACCAGGTCGCGGCGATTCGCCAGCAGGTCGGCACCGAGAAGGTCCTATGCGCACTTTCCGGAGGTGTCGACTCGGCCGTCGCCGCGGCGCTCGTCACCAAGGCCGTGGGCGCGCAGCTCACCTGCGTGTTCGTGGACACGGGACTGATGCGAAAGAACGAGGGCGACCAGATCGAAGAGACGTTCACGCGTCAGTTCGGCGTTGATCTCATCCACGTGAAAGCCCAGGACCGGTTCTTCAGTGCCCTCGAGGGTGTCACCGACCCCGAGAAGAAGCGCAAGATCATCGGCGAGCTCTTCATTCGAGAGTTCGAAGAGGTCGCGCGCGACCTCGCCAAAGACGGCGACGGTCCACGTTTTCTCGTTCAGGGAACGCTCTACCCCGACGTCATTGAATCCGGCTCCGGACACGCCGCGAACATCAAGAGCCACCACAACGTCGGTGGACTCCCGGAGGACCTTTCCTTCGAACTCGTCGAGCCGCTGCGCACCCTCTTCAAAGACGAGGTACGTCGCGTGGGTGAAGAGTTGGGACTGCCGAGCGAGATCGTCTGGCGCCAGCCGTTCCCCGGCCCCGGACTCGGCGTACGGATCATCGGTGAAGTGACGCGTGAACGCGCGGAGATTTTGAGGAACGCTGACCACGTGGTCGTCGACGAGATCAAGAAGGCGGGACTGTATCGCGAACTCTGGCAGAGCTTCGCGGTGTTACCGGCCGTGCGTACTGTGGGCGTTATGGGAGATGGACGAACGTACGCGTACCCCATCATCATCCGTGCGGTCACGAGTGATGACGCCATGACCGCTGACTGGGCCCGGCTGCCCTACGAGGTGATCGAGTCGATCGCGAACCGCTTGATCCGTGAGGTCGAGGGCGTCAATCGCGTGGCCCTCGACGTCACGAGCAAGCCACCGGGCACCATTGAGTGGGAGTGACTAGCGGCTCCTTCTCCGACGAATCGCTGTGGGACAACGCTGCTCGTGATTCGCTGACTCGACTCGACCCGGCGTCGCTGCTCGAGGGTCTCACGATCCCCCAACGCGAAGCAGTGACCCAGCGAGGTGGTCCACTGCTCGTCATCGCCGGCGCCGGTTCGGGCAAGACGCGTGTCTTGACGCGACGCATCGCGCACCTGCTCGCCACCGGTGACGCGCGGCCCTTCGAGATCATGGCGATCACGTTCACCAACAAGGCCGCCGACGAGATGCGTCGTCGCGTCGTGGACCTCGTCGGCGGCGAAGCCGATCGAATGTGGGTCTCGACGTTTCACTCCGCGTGTCTACGGATGCTGCGGGCGCACGCCGACGTCCTCGGGTACGAGCGCGGTTTCACCATCTACGACGCCGGCGACGCCGAGACCGCCGTCGAGCGCATCATGAAAGAGCTCAATCTCGACACCAAGCGTCTGGCCCCGCGCAGCGTCTCGGCCGCGATCTCGGCCGCCAAGAACGAGATGCTCTCGCCCGACGCGTACTTCGACAACTACGGCGACGACCCGCAGCGTCGTCGTATCGCAGAGATCTACCAGCTCTACGCGAAGCGTCTTCGCGTGGCCAACGCCATGGACTTTGACGATCTGTTGGTGAACGCCGTGCTGATGATGAAGACCGACCAGCACGTCCTTCGCTCGTATCAGGAGCGGTTCAAGTACCTCTTGGTGGACGAGTTCCAGGACACCAACTGCGTGCAGAACGAACTGGTCCTGATGCTCGCCGCCGAGCACCGCAACCTCTGCGTGGTCGGCGACTCGGATCAGTCGATCTACCGATTTCGTGCGGCCGACGTGCGCAACATCTTGCAGTTCGAACTTCGCTTTCCCGACGCGCGGGTCATTCTGCTCGAGCAGAACTTCCGCTCGACGCAGACGATTCTCGACGCCGCGAACGCGGTGATCGCGAAGAACACGAGCCGTCACGCGAAGAACCTGTTCACCGACGGCGACGAGGGCGACAAGATCCTGCTGTATCGCGCCGGCGACGAGTACGACGAGGGCCGCTGGGTCGCGAGCGAACTTCGCCGGCTGCGCAGCGAACACGGTCTGGGCTGGAACGACCTGGCGGTGTTCTACCGCACCAACGCGCAGAGCCGCGTCTTGGAAGAGGAGATGTTGCGCGCGAACGTGCCGTATCGCGTGGTGTCGGGCATGCGCTTCTACGACCGCAAGGAGATCAAGAACGCGCTGGCGTACGCGCGACTTCTCGTCAATCCCCGCGACGAGGCGTCCGCTCGACGAGTGATCAACGAGCCCAAGCGCGGCGTCGGCGACGCGGCGCAAGCCAAACTCGGCGCCTACGCCGCCGAACACGGACTCTCCTTCGCTGAAGCGGCGCACTACGGGGCCGGCGCGGGACTGAGCGGGCGAGCGCTCGCGGGCGCGGCGAAGTTCTCGTTCATGCTCGACGAGCTGAGAGCGTTGTCGAACGATCTGAGTCCGAGAGAGCTGATCGACGCGATCGTTCGCGAATCCGGTATGGGTGACGCGTTGCGCGCCGAAGACTCCGACGAGGCCTACTCGAGGCTGGAGAACCTTGGCGAGCTCGCGTCGGCGGCTGCGCAGTACGACACGTTGCTCGACTTCGTCGAACGCATGGCCCTCGTCGCGGACTCCGATCAACTCGGGAGCGGCGAGGGCGCCATCTCGCTCATGACCTTGCACGTCGCGAAAGGTCTCGAGTTTCCGGCCGTCGTGGTCACCGGTCTCGAAGAGACGGTGTTTCCCCATCGGCGCGCGCTCTCCGACGACGCGGAGCTCGAAGAAGAACGTCGCCTCTTCTACGTCGGGGTCACGCGCGCCATGCGTTACTTGATCTTGACCCACGCGTGGAGTCGCACGATGTGGGGCCAACGGCTCGAGGCCATCGCCAGTCGGTTCCTGCAAGAGATCCCCTCGGAACTCGTGACCGACCTCTCCTCGACGTTGCCGACGAGGCGTTCGAGTTTCTCGCTCGAGGACGACGGTTTCGTGGGTCGCAGCACCGAGTTCACCCAGGGACGAGCCTTCGGCACGGGTGCCGCGCCCCCGGTGCGCTCCACGGGTGCCGAAAAACTGGGTCTGGTGGTGGGCGAGCGGGTCATCCACGACCGTTTCGGACCCGGCGTGGTGGTTCGCGTCGAAGGCGAGGGTTCGCACGCGCGTGCCGCGGTGAACTTCGACGAACACGGTATAAAACACCTGGTACTCGCCATGACGCCGTTGCATCGCGCCTAAATCGTTCGTAAGAATTTCTGGGCCGCCGGAATGAATCACTCGCCGCGAGTGCGAGAATGGGGACCCATGAACTCCCCGAGGCACGAGACCTTGAACTCACCGAGACATGCGTATCGTCCGCCGGTCGCGCCGAAGAATCGCCGCTACTCGGCGTTCGTCTACTGGCGGCGTCGGGTTCTCGTGGCCCTCTTGGTCACGACGGTGGTCGTCGTTGGCTACCTCGGGATAACGCTCGGGTTCGCCCTCGTGAACCCTTCCTACGGCGTCTCGATGCAGGCGCGTTTCGCGGAGTGGGGTCGCCAACACGGACTCGGACCCGAGGTCACCTGGATCGAGACCGAGTACTACAAACTGCACCCGGCCAAGGTTGGCGGTGCACCGCCGCTGACGGCCTTCGGCTCGGGCACGACCGCCGTGAGAGTGGCGGTCGGTGGTCATCTCCCCCCACCCAGGACCATCCCGACGCCCGCCGTGAAACCACTACCGGGCGAAGGCGTGTGGCACGTGGCGGGTCGCGAGACCGCCACCGGGATACCGACGATGTACGAGGCGTTCGTTCGACCCGACGCCGTGCACACGAGCTACGTGGTGGGTGTCGCGTGGATGGACCCCACGCTCTTGCAAGCGCAGCTCTACTCGGGATCGACGATTCCCGGCGGTGGCCCATACCCGTACACCGCGCCCATCACCGCGAAGAGTTCCGAGAATCTCGTCGCCGCTTTTAACGCGGGCTTTCGCATGTCCGACGCGAACGGCGGGTACTACACCGATGGCCGGACAATCGTACCCTTGCGTAAAGGAGCGGCGTCAGTCGTCGTTTTCAAGGATGGCACCATGACCGTCGCGAAGTGGGGAACCGACGTGACAATGTCGAGCCAGGTGGCGTCAGTGCGACAGAACCTTGACCTCATCGTCCAGAACAGCAAGCCCGTGGCGGGACTGACCAACGCGAACGTCATGAAGTGGGGCAAGACCCTCGGGGGCGGCTTCAACGTCTGGCGATCGGGTCTGGGTGTCACCAAGGACGGGGCCCTCGTCTACGTGGGCGGACCGAGCCTTTCGATCTCGGACCTCGCGAATGTCTTGGTGCGAGCTGGCGCGGTGCGGGGCATGGAGCTCGACATTAACACCGACTGGGTCCAGTTCTCCGCCTTCAAGGGTCCACTCAACACGCCGATCAACGGCGGCAACGGCGTCAGCTTGGAGAGCGCGATGGCTGGTACGCCGTCGCGATACTTCGCGACGTGGTGGACGCGCGACTTCTACACGATGTCGTTGCGCCCGAAGGCAACGACGACGACCTCGACGACCGCGTCGGGCTGAACGACGAACTACCGGTTGGTCACCTTGCGCCAAAGTGGCGCCGGGAGATGACGCAGGACGAAGAAGACGTAGCGCAAGAGCGGTGGGCTCCAGATCACGTCGTCGTTGCTCGCCAGTCCGCGCATCACGTTTTCGGCGACTTCGTTCGCTCCGGTCGTGAAGGGTGGTTCGTCGGCGCCCACGGTCATCTTGGTGCGTACGACGGCTGGTCGAAGGAGCTGTAATTTGACGCCGGTCCCCTCGAGGGACTGGGCGAGGCCGCTACAGATCCGGTCCAGTCCAGCCTTGGCACCCGAGTAGAGGTAGGTGCTCTCGCGTACTCGGATCGCCGCGACCGAGCTCATGACGAGGATGCGGCCGCTGCCCTGGGCGATGAGTCGGTTGCGGATCTCCGCCAACGCCGCCACCGGCCAGGTGACGTTGACCGTGATCATCTCGGCCGACGCGGCGGCGCTCTCCTGGTCGCTCGTCTGGTTCCCGAGTAGTCCCACGGCGATGATCACGAGGTCGATCTGATCGCCGACCTTGGCGAAGGCTTCGCTCACTGTGCGCTCGGCGTTCGAAGGATCGTTCGCGTCGAAGAGCACGGTGTTGGTCTTCGTGGCGCCGTACTCCTGGGCCTCGAGCGCCGCGGCGTCGAGCAGCCCCTGGTTCCGGCCGGCGAGGATCACGGTGTGCGCGCGGGCCGCGCAGAGTTTCTTGGTGATCGCGCGCGCGATGTCCGAGCTCCCGCCGAAGATGACGACGTTCTGCGGTTGGCCGAAGGCGTTTTCCATACCTACGTTCCTACTAGGTCGAGACGACGCGCGAGATCGCTCGTCAGTTGGTCGTTCGGATCGATCCGCGCTTTCACCGCTCGGAACTCCGCGAGTCGGGGGTACATCGCGTGAACCTTTTCGGCCTGCAGTCGGGCGTCCTTCGCGAGGTAGACGCGCCCCTTCGCGGCGACGACCAGCGCGTCGAGGTCGTCGAGGACACCCGGCAACGCGTCACCGCCCACGGGCAGGTCGAGCGCCAACGTCCAACCCGAGAGCGGAAAGGACAGCGGCGAGGGGTTGCCCGGACCGAAGCGCTTGAGCACCGCGAGAAAACTGGCGACGCGCGACTCCGAGAGTCGCTTGATCACGTCGACGACGGTGTCGCCCATGGCGTCAGGCACGCAGAACTGGTACTGCACGAAGCCCCGTCGGCCGTAGAGGAGGTTCCAGTTCGCCACGCCGTCGAGGGGGTAGAAGAATGACGTGAGCGACTGGGCCTCGTCGAGCTCGTGGCGTGGCGCCGAACGAAACCAGAGTTCGTTGAAGGCGCGCACCGACCACCGGTTGAGCAAACCGCTCGGTGCTTGGAAGGGGATCGACACCCGGGGCTTTCCCGGGCCCTTCAGCGCGACCTTCTTCACGTCCGACGTCGTGGCGTGATTGCCTCGGGTCAGGATCGCTCGACCCATGTGGGCACCGCGGGTCATGCAGTCGACCCAGGCCACCGAGTAGCGATAGTCGTCGTCGCCCGTCGACATTGCGTTCATGACACTCTCGAGGTCGCCGAAGCGATCGGTGTCGACGAGCATCTGGTTCGTCTCAATCGCCACCATCTGGAGGGTGACCGACGTGATGACGCCGGTGAGCCCCATCGCGCCCATCGTCGCCCAGAAGAGCTCGGGCTCCTCGGTCGGCGACAACGTGAAGACGCCCACGGGCGTCACCAGTCGCGTCGAGAGCACGTGCATGGCCAGTGAACCGTCGACGTGGTGGTTCTTGCCGTGCACGTCGGCCGCGAGAGCGCCGCCCATCGTGACTTGGCGCGTGCCGGGCGTCACGGGCACGAACCAGCCCCGGGGGATTGAGACCGCGAGCAGTTCGTCGAAGGAGACACCGGCGCCGAGCGTCACCACGCCGTCGTCACTGATCGGTGAGATCGTGTTGAGCGCTCGATTGTCGAGTACCACGCCGCCGCTGAGTTGGGCCGCGTCTCCGTAACTTCGACCGAGACCACGCGCGATGAGTCGCTCCCCGGACGCGAACTCCGCTACGACGTCCGCCTCGTTGCGAGGTGTTCGAAGGGTCGCCACCGACGCGTTGGTGCGCCCCCAGCCCGAGAGCGACGAGGGACTCAACTGTAGACACCAAAGACCATGAGCGCCGCCCACACGACCATGAGTGCTTGGACCGTGTGGTCGTGAATGACGAGGTCCTCGGGAGCGGCGCCGTTACCCGCTTCGACCGAGCGCAGAATGAACAGCACCGCGAAGACCACCGGTACCACGCTCAATCGAACGGGCAGCACCGCGTCGTGGTTCGATGAAAGGCCCGCGTGCGAGGTGTCGAAGGCCCAGAGGCAGTAGCCGGTGACGACGACTGAGGCGCACAGGGTCAGAGCTGAGTCGAGGAAGTTGCTGGTGTACTCAGCGAGCACCTTGCGCGTCGTACCCGCGCCAATGGCTTTCAGCTCACTGTCGCGTTTGCCCACGACGAGAAAGAGAGCGCCGAAGGAGATGACGACGAGGAACCAGGTGGAGACAAAGATGTGCGACGACGACGCCCCGGCGTAGGCCCGTAGGAAGTAGCCGCTCGCGACGGCGCCCAACTCGATGACGGGGATCGTCTTCAGCCAGAAGATGTACGAAAGAGAGATCACCACGTAGAGACCGAGGACGAGAAAGAGGTCCTGGGGCCGGGAAATCGTGAGGGGCACGAGGAATCCGCCGACGAAGAGCACAGCCGCCGCCGCGACGGCGACGCTGGTCTTCAGTTGGCCCGAGGCGATAGCGCGGTAGCGCTTCTTCGGGTGTTCACGGTCGGCGGCGACGTCACGGACGTCGTTCAACAGGTACAGACCTGACGCCACCAAGCAGAACGCCAAAAAAGCGATGCCGGTCTGACGAGCGACGTCGTGGTGAAAGAGCGTCCCGGCGGCGGCCGGCGCGATCACGATCAGACCGTTCTTCACCCACTGGCGCGGCCGCATCGCCGAGAACAGCGCGCGGATCGGGCCGCGCTGTTTGGCCACGTCGGTTGTCACAACCAACAACGCTAGTCGGGAGTTTTGACGGACCCGAGAGTCACGGACGGTGAAAATTTCGGGGCGTGGTCCGGCCTCTATGCTGAACTATTGATGGAGCGCACGTATCGAGTCGTAGTCGCCAAACCCGGTCTCGATGGACATGATCGCGGCGCGAAGGTCATCGCGCGAACGTTGCGCGACGCTGGCTTCGAGGTGGTCTACACCGGACTGCACCAGACGCCCGAGCAGATCGTCCAGGCCGTCATTCAAGAGGACGCCGACGTGCTCGGCCTCTCGCTCTTGTCGGGCGCCCACCTGGTGCTCGTGCCGCGCGTGGTCGACCTCTTGAAGAGCCAAGGTCGAGAGGACGTCCTGCTCGTCGTGGGGGGCATCATCCCCGACGACGACATTCCGGCGTTGGAAGTGGCCGGTGTGGCACGGGTGTTCACGCCGGGTGCGTCGCTCGACGAGATCGGTACGTGGCTCGAGTCCACGTTGGACGCTCGCGAGTTGCAGCACGGTTAACGAGTCGTTCGTCATCGAAAATCAAACGAAAGTAGAAGTACATGGATCTCTTTGAGTATCAGGGCAAGCGGTACTTCGCGCGCTACGGCATCGCCGTGTCGCCCGGTGACGTGGCCGACACCGTCGATGAGGCCGTCGCCGTCGCCGAGCGTGTGGGCTACCCCGTCGTCGTGAAGGCGCAAGTGAAGGTCGGTGGTCGCGGTAAGGCTGGCGGCGTCAAGCTCGCGAGTACCGTCGACGAAGTACGAGAGCACGCGGGCAACATCTTGGGCCTCGACATCAAGGGACACGTCGTGAAGCGCCTCTGGGTCGAGCGTTCGAGTGACATCGCCAAGGAGTACTACGCCTCGTTCACGTTGGACCGTCCCAACAAGACGCATCTCGGGATGTTGAGCGCTCAGGGCGGTGTCGAGATCGAAGTCGTCGCCGAGGAGAATCCCGACGCCATAGCGTTTCTTTCGATCGATCCCGTCGAAGGACTAGGTCTCGCCACGGCCCGTCGTTGGGTCGCCGAAGCTCAACTCGATGACGTCGCGCGCGAGCAGGCGGCCGAACTGCTCGTCAAACTCTACGAGTGCTACACCCAGGGCGACTGTGACCTCGCGGAGATCAACCCCCTGATTCTTACGCCCGACAACAAGGTGCACGCGCTCGACGCGAAGGTCACCTTGGACGAGAACGCCTCGTACCGACACCCTGAGTGGGAGGAGTTCCGCGGTGACGAGTTCGAAGACCCGAGGGAGAAGATGGCCAAGGAGAAGGGCCTCAACTACATCGGGCTTGACGGCACCGTGGGTATCATCGCCAACGGCGCGGGACTCGCGATGTCGACGCTCGACGTCGTGAATCAAGTCGGTGGCACCGCGGCCAACTTCTTGGATATCGGAGGCGGCGCGAACGCCGACGTCATGGCGGCCGCGCTCGAGGTCATCAACGCCGACCCGAAGGTGAAGTCGATCTTCGTCAACATCTTCGGTGGCATTACACGCGTCGACGAAGTCGCCAAGGGCGTGCTCGAGGCGCTGCAACGCGTTTCGATCAACTCGCCCATCGTGCTTCGACTCGACGGCACGAACGCCGTCGAGGGTCGCGGCCTGTTGGCGCCGCATCTGAACGACCGCTTGATCACCGAGCCAACCATGCTGGACGCCGCGCGACGCGCGGTGGCGCTGGCGAACTGAGGAAGAACGATGAGCATCTTTGTTGACGAGAACACCAAGGTCATTGTCCAGGGCCTCACTGGCGGCCAGGGGCGATTCCACGGCCTGCGTAACCGCGACTACGGCACCAAGGTCGTCGGCGGCGTCACCCCCGGCAAGGGCGGGAGCGACGTTGACGGCGTCCCCGTCTTCAACAGCGTGAAGGAAGCGGTCGACGCGACGGGCGCCACGGCCTCGTTCGTGGTCGTGCCGCCGAAGTTCGCCTCCGACGCGATCATCGAGGCGGCGCAGGGTGGTATCACGTTCATCGTGTGCATCACCGAGGGAATTCCCGCGCACGACGAAGCGCTGACCTACAACCGCCTCGTCGAAGAGTTCCCTGGCGTGCGACTGTTGGGACCGAACTGTCCGGGCATCATCAGCCCGGGAAAGTGCAACATCGGCATCACGTCGGGCGACATCGCGCTGGCCGGTGGGCCGGTGGGCATCGTGTCGCGTTCAGGCACGTTGACCTACCAAGCGTTGCACGAACTGAGCATGCAGGGTATCGGTCAGACCACCTGCGTCGGTATCGGCGGCGACCCCGTCCCGGGGACGAACTTCATCGACTGTCTCGCCGAGTTCGAGAAGGACCCCGAGACGAAGGCCGTGATGATGATCGGCGAGATCGGTGGCTCGGAGGAAGAGCGCGCCGCGGAGTGGATCGAACACAACATGACCAAGCCCGTCGTCGCGTACGTCGCGGGCGTGACCGCGCCGCCCGGAAGGAAGATGGGTCACGCGGGCGCCATCATCTCGGGCTCGAAAGGCACGGCGCAGGCCAAGATGGACGCGCTGGCGGCGGCGGGCGTCTACGTCTGTCTTAACCCCACCGAGGCTGGCGCGAAGATGGTCGAGATCGTCAGGGCGATGTAGCGCTTGGTCCCGGTTCGTCTCTGTGTACTGGTGTCGGGTTCGGGCACGATTCTCGAAGCCATGCTGAGCGCGGGACTGGAGGTGACCCTCGTCGCCGCCGACCGACCGTGTCGCGGTCTCGACGTCGCGCGCGCGGCTGGCATCACCGCACTCTTGGTCGACCGAGAGAAGTTCGGGGGTTTCACCGCGTCCTTCGACCGCGAGGCCTACACGGTGGAACTCACGCGAGTCCTGAGCGAAGACCGCGTCAATCTCGTCGCGATGGCGGGCTTTGGCACCATCGTCACCGGAACCTTTCACCGGGCCTTTCCCGGACGCGTCCTCAACACCCACCCCGCGCTGCTGCCGGACTTCAAGGGTTGGCACGCCGTTCGAGCGACGTTGGCGGCGGGTGCCACGGTGTCGGGCTGCACGGTGCACGTCGCGACCGAAGCGCTCGACGACGGACCGATTCTCGCGCAACGTCGCGTGGAGGTCTACGCCGACGACGACGAGTCGTCACTGCACGAACGAATCAAGACGGTGGAGCGAGCACTCTATCCCGAGGTCATCGCTAGGGTGATGGCGTCACTCGCGCAGGGCTTCGAACCCGAAAGCGTTGGGGGCACGATGGAGGAGAGTTAGATGCGAGCGTTGCTAAGCGTGTGGGACAAGACCGGGCTCCTCGAGTTCGCGCAGGGCCTTCACGCGCACGGCGTCGAACTCGTGGCGTCGGGCGGCACCGCGAAGGCCCTTCGCGACGCCGGCGTCGACCATCTCGACGTCGCGGACGTCACCGGTTATCCCGAGATGCTCGACGGTCGCGTGAAGACGCTGCACCCTCGAATCCACGCCGGCATCCTCGCCGATATCGACCTGCCAGAACACCGCGCCGCGCTGGCCGAGCACGACATCACGGCCATCGAGCTCGTGGTGAGCAATCTGTACCCCTTCGAGAGCGATCCCTCGATCGAACTCATCGACATCGGCGGACCGGCGATGGTGCGCGCGGCGGCGAAGAATCACGCGCACGTCGGCGTGGTGACGAGTCCGTCGCAGTACGAGTCAGTGTTGGACGAGATCGTGACGACGGGATCACTCTCGAACGCGACGCGCCACGCGCTGGCGCGCGCGGCCTTCGCGCACACCTCGGCCTACGACTCGCAAGTAGCTCGTTGGCTCGACCGCGGCGGAGTGTTCGGCGAGCCACCTAGTGACCTCGACGCCACTGTGCCCGAAACCCTGCAACTCTCCCTCGAGCGCGCCGACGTCACACGCTACGGCGAGAACCCTCACCAGATCGGCGCCCGCTACCGGTTCGCGGGGACGACTCCCTGGTGGGACGGCGTCACCAAACACGCGGGCAGCGCCCTGTCGTACCTCAATCTCTTTGACGCCGACGCCGCGTGGCGGCTCGTGCACGAACTGAGCTCGGACGCCCCGGGACTCGCGGCGGTGGCGATCATCAAGCACGCCAACGCGTCGGGCGCCGCCCTTGGTTCGTCACTCGCTGACGCCTTCACCAAGGCTCTCGCGGCCGACCCGCAGAGTGCCTTCGGCGGAGTCGTGGCCATCGACGGGGAGGTCGACGAGACGTTGGCGACGCTCATCGCCGCCGGACCTCAGGCCGACGTCATCATCGCGTCGGGCTTCAGCCCTGGCGCTCTCACCACGTTGGTCGCTCGGCGCAAGGCGACGCGCCTACTGAGTGCTCCTGCACCAGAGCCTCTCGGGCTTTCAATTCGGACCTTCGGCGACACCGCGCTCGTGCAGAACGCGGACGAGCTCGTCACGCCCGTCGCCGAGTGGCGCTGCGTGACGACCGCGACGCCGAGCGAGCTACAGCTCCGAGACCTCGCCGTCGCGTGGCGAGTCTGCGCACGCACGACGTCGAACGCCATCGTCATCGCGAACGACGGCGTCGCGGTCGGCGTGGGCGCCGGTCAGCAGTCGCGCGTGGTGTCGGCCGAAATCGCCGTGACGAAAGCGGGTGATCTCGCGAAGGGCGCCGCGGCGGCGTCGGACGCGTTCTTCCCCTTCGCCGACGGACTCGAATCGCTCACCGACGCGGGCGTCACGTCAGTCGTCCAGCCAGGTGGCTCGGTTCGTGACGCCGAAGTCATCGACGCTGCCAACACCGCCGGGATCGTCATGATGCTCACCGGCGAACGCCACTTTCGACACTAGGAGCGCCATGACCGCAGAACTACTGAACGGTGAACCAGTCGCCGCTCGAATCAAGATGGAGTTGGCCGACCGCGTGCAGCGTCTCATCGCGATGGGCCGGACGCCGGGTCTCGGCACGATTCTCGTGGGCGACGACGTCTCGAGTGCGCGCTACGTCGAGATGAAGGTCGAAGAGAGCGCCGAGATCGGCGTCCGATCCTTCGACGAACATCTTCCGTCCACCGCAACCCAAGGCGAGATTGAAGCGATCATCGGTCGGTTCAACGACGACCCCAACGTCCATTCGATTCTCGTCCAGCTCCCACTTCCCGACGGCGTGAGCGAGGAAGAAGTGCTGCTACGCGTGAAGCCTGAAAAGGACGTGGACGGTCTTCATCCGACCAACCTCGGACGGCTCGTGATGGGCGCGCCCGGGCCGCTGCCGTGCACGCCCTACGGCATCGTGGAGCTGCTCGCCGCCTACGACGTGCCGGTCGAGGGAAGGCACGTCGTGATCATCGGTCGCGGCGTCACGATTGGCCGTCCACTCGCACTTCTCATGGCGATGCGTCGACCGCACTGTAACGCGGCGGTCACCGTCGTGCACACTGGCGTCGAGGATTTGAAAGAGATCGTCCGTACAGGCGACGTGGTCGTCGCCGCCGCGGGAAGGGCCGGACTCGTCACGCGCGACATGGTCAAGCCGGGCGCGGCCGTCGTCGGTGCCGGAACGACGTTCGTGGGGAGGAAGCTTCTGAGCGACGTGGCCGAAGACGTCAACGAAGTGGCGCGCTGGATCACGCCACGTCTCGGTGGCGTGGGTCCGATGACTCGTGCCATGCTGTTACGCAACGCCGTGCTAGCCGCAGAGAAGGTCCGATGACGATAAAAGACAGCCGAGGTCGTGAGTTCGACGAACGTCCCTGGGGATCCTTCACCGTGCTCGACGATGAACTCTTCGACCACAAGGTAAAGCGCATCGTCGTCGCGCCCGGAAAGCGCCTCAGCTACCAACGGCACTCGCGTCGCGCCGAGCACTGGTTCGTCGTGAACGGCACGGCGACGGTCATCCTCGACGACGTGGAGCACGAGGTCCCGACGGGTGGATCGATCGATATCGCTCTCGGACAGCGCCATCGCTGCGAGAACCGCGGGACGACGCCAGTGGTCTTCATTGAGGTCCAGCACGGCACGTACTTCGGCGAGGACGACATCGAGCGCATCGAAGACGACTTCGGTCGCGCCAACTAGCTCCGTGCGCGTCGACGATCTCCTCGCCGAGGGTCTGACACGTTCCTTCGAGTTCTTCCCGCCTAAGTCCGACGAAGAGAGCGCCGTCCTCGAGCAGTCGCTGCTCGATCTCGATCCACTCGAGCCCTCCTTCGTGTCGGTGACGTATCGAGGGGGTCGCGAGTCGCGTCAGCGCACGTTCGATCTCGTCACCGAGATACAGCAGGCGGGTCACGTCACGGCTATGGCACACCTCATCTGCGTTGGTCATCGACGCGACGAGATGCGCGATCTACTGAAGAACTATCTCGACGCGGGCGTCAACAACGTGATGGCGCTCGGGGGTGATCTTCCTTCGGATCCGACGTTGGCGTCGTCGGAGTTCACGTACGCGCTCGAACTCGTTGAGCTGGTGCGTGAGGTGGGCGAGTTCTGCGTCGGCGTGGGCGCCCATCCGCAAGGGCACCCTCGCTCGAAGGACTTGGCGTCGGATCGAAGACACCTCGCGGAGAAACTCGACGCTGCCGATTTCGCCGTCACGCAGTTCTTTTTCGAGCCCGAGGAGTGGGTCCGACTCGTCGGTGAACTCGCCGAACTCGGTGTCGAAAAGCCCGTACTGCCCGGCGTTATGCCCGTGACGACCCTGAGCGGCGTGAAGAGAATGGCCACCATGGGCGCGAGCGTGCCCGCGTCACTCGTCGAGCGTCTGGAGGCCGCGAGCGCCCGCGGAGGGGCACCCGCGGTTCGCGCCGAGGGCATCCTCGCGGCCACCGAACTGTGCGCGCGACTGCTCGAATTGGGCGCGC
>DATKSO010000062.1:0-4717 GCA_035531635.1 Acidimicrobiales bacterium
ATTCACCACCAACGATCTACGACGTCGCGAAACTGGCGGGCGTCTCGATAGCCACGGTGAGCCGAGCACTGAACTCACTCTCATCGGTTCGCCCTTCCACCCGCGCCAAGGTCATGGCCGCAATGGACGAGTTGGAGTTCGTGCCGAACGCGGTAGCGCGAGGACTCTCGAGTGGAAAGCATTGGATCTTGGGACTGGTCTTCACGCGCGCCACGGTGGACAACAACGTGCTCGTCGTCGAAGAAGCAAGTCTGCTGTACACGGACATAGTGATTCGAGGCGCCGAGACCCGTGCCGCCGAACACGGGTACTCGCTTCTGTTAAGCAGTGCCGACGACAGTCATCCTTCGGGAATGAACTCCCTCCTTAATCTCAGTGGCACGGTCGACGGCTTGATCCTCTTGGATCGAGTGCTGGGTGACGATGACGTGGCGTACTTGGCCCGACGAATACCAGTCGTCTTGCTCGCGGGCAAAGGAGACTCCCCCTCGGCGGTGACCGTACGAGTCGACAACGAACAGGCCATGCGAAGTCTGGTCGAACACCTGACCACCGTGCACGACATCACTCGCGTGGGTTTCGTCTCCGGCGCTGAGGCGAGCCCCGACAGCGTCGCGCGTGTCATCGCCTTTCGCGAAGCGATGCAACAGTGCGGAGGCACGCTGGACGACGTTGATCTCCTGGACGGCGACTGGACCTCGGCGGGCGGCGAAGCCGTCATGCAGGCGCGACTCGACCGACCAGAACCGTTGCCCCAGGCGTTCGCCTGCGCCAACGACCAGATGGCGGTGGGCGTGATCTACGCGCTCAACGCGAGGGGCCTTAGGGTCCCCGACGACATTGTCGTCACGGGTTTTGACGACATCACGCTCACCCGGTACTTCAAACCGTCACTGACCACCATTCGTCAATCGGGCAGCCTTCTCGGCGAAGTCGCCGTTGACACGCTCGTAGCCACGCTCGACGCGTCGCACGACATCGAGCGCACTATCGTCCTGCCGACCGAGCTCGTCGTGCGCGGAAGTTGCGGATGCGTCGACGCGAGCGAACCACGACTCACGTTGGCAGGGGTGGCGTCGCTGGAAAGTGGAGCGAGCTGACCGTGCGCATGATCGGACGCCGCCTCTCGCTCTACGCGCTTACGGCGTGGGTCGCCATCACGGTGAACTTTCTCTTGCCCCGGCTCATGCCCGGCAATCCGGTGCAAACGATGATCGGAAAACTGACGGGCCAAGTTACCCCCGCTGAGATGAACGCCATTCAACTGTCGTTCGGAGGAAGCTTTAAACATGGCCTCTTCTCGCAGTACATCACCTACCTCACGCAGCTCCTTCACGGTAACTTCGGCGTGTCGATCACGTTGGGAGCACCGGTGGGCGCGATTCTTCGCGAATCGGTGCCGTGGACGGTTGGCCTCATCGGTTTCTCGACGATTATCAGTTTCGCCGTGGGAACCTTCGCGGGCGCCCTCCTTGGCTGGACTCGCGGATCGCGCCTGGACTCTCTCATCCCGGCGGCCACCTTCTTTCAAGCCATCCCCTACTTCTTCCTAGGTACGGTGATGCTGCTCGTCTTCGCGAGCAATCTGCACTGGTTCCCGGTCCTCGGCGCCTACAGCCAGAACGTGACGCCGGGGTGGAATTGGGCGTTCGTGGGCAACGTCATTCGATACGGTGAGCTGCCCGTGATATCGATCGTGCTCAGCTCCATTGCGGGATGGATGTTGGGGATGCGCAACATGATGATCACGATGGTCGGCGAGGACTTCGTCCTCATGGCCGTCGCGAAGGGGTTGCCCCGTCGAAAGGTGATCATGCACGCCGCGCGCAACGCGGTACTTCCGAGTATCGCGAACCTCTCGCTCGCCATCGGCCTCGTCGTGTCGGGGGCCCTCTTGGTGGAGCTCGTCTTCAACTATCCCGGCGTTGGCGATCTTCTCTTGCAGGCAGTACTCAACGAGGACTACCCACTCATCCAAGGAATCTTCTTGGTGATCACGCTCACGGTGCTCTGCGCCAATTTGATCGCCGACGTGGTGTACCTCGCGCTGGACCCCCGAACGAGAACAGAGGCCGCGGTATGAAGATCCTGCGACTACCAAAGTCGCCCAAGGTCCTCTTGGGGCTCGGCATCGTGGGCTTCTTCATACTCTTGACGATCATCGGGCCTTGGCTCGCGCCGTACAGTCCGAGCGCCACGAACTTCGCGGCGAATCTGACGCCCTCGGCTCACCACTGGCTCGGCACCACGAGTCTGGGTCAAGACATCTACTCTCAGCTGCTGGTCGGTGCGCGCGCCACCATGGTGGTAGCACTGGTGGCGGGTCTCGTGGCGACGGTCCTCTCCGTGACCATCGGCGTCGCCGCGGGCTACCTCGGGGGCTTGCCCGACGACGGACTCTCGCTGCTGTCAAACGTCTTTCTCGCCATTCCTGGTCTGCCACTGCTCATCGTCATCGACAGCTACCTGCCGGTGAACAGTCGCTCGAACTCCTTCGTCATCGGTCTCATCATCAGTCTTACCGGCTGGGCCTGGGGAGCCCGTGTTCTTAGGGCCCAGACGATGTCACTGCGCAATCGTGACTTCGTCGAAGCCGCGCGCATCATCGGTGAAAAGCGCCACCGCATCATGTTCACTGAGATCGCGCCGAACCTCCTGCCGGTTCTCGCTTCGTCGTTCCTCTTCACCGTGCTCTACTCAATCGGCGCCTACGTGACACTCGCCTATATCGGCTTGACCAGTACTGCCGTGTGGAACTGGGGCACGATGCTCTACTGGGCCCAAGCGAACAACGCACCGCTCTCTAACGAGTGGTACTGGTTCGTGCCGCCGGGCATCTGCATCGCCCTCGTCGGCACTGGTCTCGCGCTCGTGAACTTTGGCATCGACGAGTTCATCAACCCCCGACTTCGCGCCGCGGGCATCACGTCTCGCCAGCGGCGGAAGTTGGGCCTTCCCCGTCGCGTTCGTCTCGGCCTTACGCCCGTCCTTCGAACGACGAGAGCCCCACGGGTCAATCCGGCCCCGGCAAAGTTGGTGAGTCAATGAGCGCCGACACCTTCGACATTCAAGCGGTGACACAGATGAACGGGCAGAAGGAGCGTGACGTGGTGCCCGAAGTAGAACGCGGCGAGTTCGTACTCGAGGTGAAGAACTTCAGTGTCGACTACGGCGTGGGCGAGAACATGGTCCGGGCCGTCAACGACGTGACCCTGCACGTGCGCCGTTCGAACGTACTGGGCATCGCCGGAGAGAGTGGATCTGGGAAATCCACCCTGGTCTACGCGATGACGCGCCTGTTGCGAGCTCCGGGGGTGATCAGCGGTGGCGACGTCATCCTCAATTTCGCCAACCCCGAGGACGAGAAGAAGTTCACGGCGGTCAATCTCGTGACCGCGAATGAGAAGGAACTCAGGAGGATTCGCTGGTCGCACGTCTCGATCGTCTTACAGAGTGCCCTCAGCGCGCTCAATCCAGTCCTTCGCGTCGGACGAGAGTTCGACGAAGTCCTGAAGACGCACCGATCGGACCTCTCGAAGGAGCAACGTCGCGCGCGCGCCGTTGAACTTCTCTCCATGGTCGGTCTCAACGAAGACCGCCTGTCGCGCTACCCCCACGAACTCTCCGGTGGTCAACGTCAAAGGATCATGATCGCCCTCGCGCTCGCGCTCGACCCCGATCTGGTGATCATGGACGAACCGACCACTGCGCTCGACGTCGTCACCCAACGCGAGATCATCAGCGGGCTCCACGATCTGCGATCGCGGTTTGGTTTCGCCATGATCTTCATCACCCACGACCTTTCGCTCCTCGTCGAACTCGCCGACGAGATCGTCGTGATGTACGCCGGAGAGATCGTCGAGCGCGCCGGTGCCCGCGATCTCTACGAAGCACCGCGACACCCCTACACGCTGGGGCTGCTCAACTCGTTTCCTCCCCTCCACGGCCAGCGCCACGAACTGACGGGCATACCGGGCTCGCCGCCGGACCTTTCGGACCTACCGACGGGATGCAACTTCTACCCACGCTGTCCGTTCGCGATGACGCGCTGCGAACACGAAGCGCCAGGGTTGAGGGCGTTCGAGAACTCGGATCGAACCGTCGCGTGCTGGCTGCACGCGCCGGATTCGTCAGTCCCCGTGCCGGTGGAACTCTCTCGAAGGGCGACGGGCGCCCGAGACGCCGTTGCCCTGTTGGAGGGACGCCCGTGAGCGATCTGACACGCCCACCGGCCCAGTTGAGCGCCCGGCATCTGACGCGCCACTACACGACTCGCGTGCCCGGACGGTTTCGCAACGCCAAACGTGTGGTGCGTGCCGTCGACGACGTCAGTCTCGATCTCGTCGAGGGCCGCGTGACGGCGGTCGTTGGCGAAAGCGGTTCGGGCAAGTCGGTGCTCGCGCGCATGCTGGCCCGGATCGTCACGCCGACGTCGGGTGAGCTCATCCTCGAGGGAAACCTCATTCCCGTACGGTCGAAGAGAACGCTCGACTACGCCACCAAGGTGCAACTGGTTCTCCAGGACCCCTACGCCTCGATCAATCCCGTGCACCGCATCCGTCACAGCCTCGAACGTCCTCTGATGATTCACGGCGCCAGCAAAAGCGACGTTGACATGCTCGCGCGCGCCGCGCTCGCTCGGGTCTCCCTCGAGCCCGCCGAGCGCTTCTTGGATCGTTATCCACACGAACTTTCTGGTGGCCAACTACAACGCGTC
>DATKSO010000063.1:0-4802 GCA_035531635.1 Acidimicrobiales bacterium
CGTCCCTGACTTGGTCATTCGATGACTCCTTCGCTCGCAGCACTGTTAAGAACAGCGTCGTACCAATGAATACCGAAGGGACGGCTCGAATGTTCACAGAAGTTTGAACATCCTTGAGGCGACCCGAGTCATCGGTGCTTCTCCCTGCTACGAATCAGTCGACGCCGTGACGAAGTGCGGGTTGTAGATGAAGCCGACGATCGATCCATCGGGTAATTTCACCGTCGCCGTGACAATACCGTCTCCTACCTCCGTCGCGGGTCCGTGCTCGGACGCGCCCACGCCGAGGGCGGCCGCAACAGCGTTGGCCACGTCGTCGACGCCCCAGTAGGTAAGGACGCCCGACCCGGGATCTGCGTCGGGTAGCAGTCCGAGTTCGTAGCCCCCCGGGTTGAACCCAACGTAGAACGGCTCATCGAAGTAGGGCGTCATGCCGAGAAACTCCGTCCACCACTTCTTCGTGGCTTGCAAATCGGGTGCTGGGTAGATGACGGTTCGAAGTCCCAGTAGGCGTGTGCTCATGAACGACTTCTTAGCAGCCCTGCAGCGTTCACGAAAGGTGACGGTTGTTTGGCCAATCGTCCGGGCCTTCGCGGCGATTAAAATTGCGTCGTGGAACCCCAAAAGGTCATTCTCTACTACGGCTTCACGCCGCTCGACGACCTCGAGGCCGTGCGGCTCTGGCAACGTGAGCTCTGCGAACGACTCGAGCTCAAGGGGCGGATCCTCCTCTCACCACACGGCATCAACGGGACGCTCGGCGGCGCCACGTCGGCACTGGCGACGTACATCAAGCGCACCAAGGAGTATCCGAGCTTCAAAGGGATTGACTTCAAATGGTCCGAAGGAACTGGCAACGACTTTCCTCGACTACGGGTACGCGTTCGCGACGAGATAGTCACCTTTGGCGCGCCGGGTGAGCTTGAAGTCGATCATCGTGGCGTCGTGGACGGAGGAGTACGTCTCAAGCCGAGTGAGCTGAACGAGTTGGTGCGCGAACGAGGTGACGACGTGGTGTTCTTCGACGCGCGCAACGCCTTTGAGGCCAAGATCGGCCGGTTCAAGAACGCGGTCATACCTGGCGTGAGGGCCACGCGCGACTTCGTCGGCGAATTGGACAGCGGAAAGTTCGATCACTTGAAAGAACGACCCGTCGTCACGTACTGCACGGGGGGCGTTCGTTGTGAGGTGCTCTCGTCGGTCATGAAGAAGCGGGGTTTCCGCGAGGTCTACCAACTCGACGGCGGCATCCTCCGTTACGGCGAGGAGTTCGGTGACGAGGGCCTTTGGGAAGGATCGCTCTACATCTTCGACGCACGAATGAACCATGAATTTAGCGAGGCGTCGAAGACCTTGGGAGTGTGCGAACGCTGCACCTCACCCACCAGCAAGTTCTACAACTGCGCCAACCTCGTATGTCGCAAGCTCATCTTGCTCTGCGCCACCTGCAAAGGTGAGAACGTATCGACCAACTGCTCACCACAACACGAGTCCCTCTAGTTGCCGACTCGCCGCGGCGAACCTCGTTGACTTCGTCAGGTCTCAGACTCAACGAGTCGAACGAGGGCGCGCTCGGCCGCCTTTCGAACTCGTACGACCGGGTCGTTCCCTAACTCTGCCATCGCGTCGAACGCGTCGACGACTCCTCGCCTTGCAACGACCTTGGCGCACATCTCACGCACTCTCCACGACTCGTCGTTGGCCGCCGCGATCACCACGCTCGACGCTGCGTCGTCCCACGCGTAAAGAAGTCCCCGCATCGCCCAGACACGTGGCCAGTAGCCGGACACGCCTCCCTCTTTACCGCGAAGGACCTCCGCCGCGCTCGGGCCCGCGAGCACGAGCAACGTCTCTTCGTCGACGTTATGACGTCGGAGAATCCGGACACAGTTCGCCACTACCTTCGCTGATCCCACTTGTCGACACTCGGCTTCGATGCTTGCTCGCGGCGTCGTACCCCACACGCTCGCCACTACCGCGACACCGTCGTCCGAGTATGAACAGTGACGGCCCCGGATCGAATCGGCTCATCGCGACGAGATCGTGAGGCGAGAGTTCTCTCCATCTGTTCGAGCCTAGGACGGGGCAGCGCCAGCGCTCGACGGTAGACGAATGATCATTCCCCCACCGAGCCGCCCGCAAGTTCCACGACGACGTCGAGATGACCGAGATGACGCGCGTACTCCTGCACTAAATGGAAGAGAACGCGCTCGAGCGTCGGCGACGCGGCGCCGTCCCAACGTGGTCCGGGCATCCCCAGCGCGCCGAGATCGTTACTCTCGATGACGCGACGAGTTCTTGCGCCTTGATCGCCCAGCGCCGCAAGAAGTTCTTCGCGCGTCTCACTCTCGTCGACGAACCATCGGTCGTCACTGCGGTCTCCCCACGGATCGGCCACGCTGCGACCTTCGAATCCCCACTCCAACCACCTCATCTCGACGAAGGTCAAATGCTTCACGAGCTCGAGTGGCGTCCAACCGGACGGCACCCGACTTGAGCGAAGTTCGCTCTCCGGTAGCTCTTGCACGCGTTCGATAACGCGCAAGCGAAAGTAGTCGAGGTAGCCGGCAAACACTTCGCTACGCGAGGCGCGCGGGACGGTCGGACTCGGGAACTCTTCATCCATTCGAGCAAGTATGTCCCGATGCGTTGACCCTGCACCGAAACGTTGGGCGAACCCAGGATCTAAACGGTTTCCACCCAGATGAGTTGCGCCGCTTCGAGTGACAGCGTGAGTGGCTCACCCGCCACGATGAGGGCGACGTCATTGGTATCAAGCTTGGAGGCGACGGCTTTGACCTCGCTGCCCTCTTTGATCGCGTGGTCCGCGAGCATCGACAGCAACGCTGGCGCCTCGTGCTCGGCCACTTCGGAGATTCGGCGCACCGTGGCTGGTACCCCGAGCTCCAAGTCCGCGAGAGCCATGAGCACGCCGTAGGGAACGGCGCGTCCGGGAATGACGTTGCCGTGAGGGCACGTCGTTGGCGAACCCATCGACAAGTCAATTTGATCGACCACCGCGTCGGAGATGGAGGAGGAGATTCGATCGGCTTCGACGTCGGCCGTCGCCCAGTCAAAGCCGAGTACGTCGGTGAGCCATCGCTCGAGTATTCGGTGGCGGCGCACCAGCTCCGTCGCCGTTTTCTCACCACTGGCGGTCAGTGTCACGCTGCGATCGGTACCAATGTCGATCCAGCCATCACGCTTGAGTCGAGCGAGCGCGTCGCTCACCGTAGGCGCGCTCACCGAGAGCCAGTACGCCAGGCGACTTGGTCGTACGACCTCACCTTCGGCGGCGATGTAGTGAATCGCTTCAAGGTATTTGTCAACCGTCGCGGTGTGCGAACTTGACATCTAGGCCCCACCAACGCCGAAGCGAGGTAGCGAGAAACCGAGGCTGCGCAGTGCCGAAAGTTTCATTTAGGTCACGCTAACTAATGACCTGTTCTCTGTCAAAGTCGATGACCGAAGTGCGTGCCCCGTGACGAGTTCATCGAAAAGCGACGCGTGAGCACCCTCAGAGAACGCGGACGCCGTGAAGAACAAATTTGCCACAACCAACGAGCGAGGCGACTGCGCGTACCTTTATACTTGCTTGTTGTCAAGCAAGTAAATCCCACGGAAAAGCGAGCTATTCAATGCCCCCAGTGAAGGAAATGCACCACGATCGCTACAAGTGGATCGCCTTGACCAATACCACGCTGGGCGTCTTCATGGCGGTCGTCAACTCATCGATCATCTTGATCTCACTTCCGGCGATCTTTCGCGGCATCGGCATCAACCCACTCTCTCCGGGCAACGTGGGTTACCTCCTCTGGCTCCTGATGGGTTACCTCCTCGTGACCGCGGTACTCGTCATCAGCCTCGGTCGACTGGGCGACATCGTTGGCCGTGTTCGCATCTTCAACTTGGGTTTTCTCGTCTTCACCATCGCGTCAGTCCTTCTCGCCGCCGACCCCTTCCGCGGGGGAACGGGAGCACTCTGGCTGGTGCTCTGGCGACTCGTGCAGGGCGTGGGTGGGGCCATGTTGTTCGCGAACTCGAGCGCCATTCTCGTCGACGCGTTCCCGTCAGATCAGCGCGGTCTCGCCATGGGTGTCAATCAGGTCGCGGCCATCGGTGGATCGTTCGTGGGGCTCATCGCCGGTGGGCTCCTCTCCATCGTCGATTGGCGGCTCGTCTTTTGGGTCTCGGTGCCGTTCGGCATCATTGGCACGGTGTGGAGCTACAGGAGCCTTCGTGACAACGGCATCCGCACGCACGCGAAGATCGACTGGTGGGGCAACGTCACCTTCGCGGTGGGGCTCACCGCGCTCTTGGTGGCCATCGTCTACGGCATCGAACCCTACGGATCGAGCGCCATGGGTTGGACCTCGCCCCTCGTCACGAGCTCGTTCTTGATCGCGGCTGCGTTCCTCGCCGCGTTCTTCGTCATTGAGTTGAAGGTCCTGGCACCGATGTTCAACCTTCGGCTCTTCAAGATTCGCCCTTTCTTCATGGGCAGCGTCGCCGGGCTACTCGCCGCCATCGCGCGCGGCGGACTGCAGTTCATGCTCATCATCTGGCTCCAGGGGATCTGGCTTCCCCTACACGGCTACAACTACGCCGACACGCCGCTGTGGGCGGGCATCTTCCTCTTACCCCTGACCGTGGGCTTTCTCCTCGCGGGACCGATCTCGGGGTGGCTCTCGGACCGCCACGGCGCGCGACTCCTCTCGACGACCGGACTCAGCATCTTCGCCCTCAGCTTCGTCGGACTGCTCGTGGTGCCCACGAACTTTTCCTACTCGGTCTTCGCCATC
>DATKSO010000064.1:0-6965 GCA_035531635.1 Acidimicrobiales bacterium
GTGCTCCACGGTCATGGGCACGTCGCCACTGCGCGGCGGCGCGGGCAGTCGGAACGTGACCTTCTTCTCTTTCTTCGTCACTTCGATGCGGTTGTCCTTCAACTTCTCGACGCGCCGGTCGAGCACCTTGGCCAGTCGCGCGCGCTTCGCCGTCTGTCCGCGCATGGAGTCCGCGAGTTGTGAGAACTGATCGATCTTGGCGTCTTGATGCGCGGCGACCTTCTCCTCGGAGAGTCGACGCTCTTCTTCGAGCTGCAAGAACTTGGTGTAGTTGCCTCGGTATTCGCGTAGTTGTCCGTCGCGCAGTGCGAGGACGCGGTCGATGGAGCGATCCAAGAGTGGCAAGTCGTGACTGATCACGAGGACGGTGCCACGGAACTGCTCGAGCTCGTCGAAGAGCCAGCGCTTGGCCGCCTTGTCGAGGTGGTTCGTCGGTTCGTCGAGCACCATTGTCTCGGGCTGTTCGTAGAGCACGCGCATCAAGTCGACCCGACGACGTTGACCTCCCGACAGCGCGCTCAAGTCCTCGAGCAAGAGGTCCTCCTTCAGTCCGAGTCCGTCGGCGAGTCGTGCGACCTCGGATTCGGCTTCGTAGCCCCCCCGTTCGCGGAACTCCTCTTCGAGCGACGTGAAGCGCGCGATGGTCTCATCGGTCGGGTCGGCGGCCAGCGCGTGACGCGCGTGCTGCATGTCGGCGTCGAGACTGTCGATGCCCCTCGCCGACAGGACGTGCGAGAGTCCGATGGGCTCGACGCCGAGTCCACCCGGGACTGGCTCTTGGGGCAGGTGCGCGAGCGAGCCTTGCGTCGCGACGTTGCCCGTGACGCGCAGGTGCTCCGGGTGGTAGCCGAGGAGCACGGAGAGCAGCGTGGACTTACCCGCGCCGTTACGCCCGACGAGGCCGACCTTCTCGCCGTTGCCAACGACGAAGGACACCGGGTCAAGCAGACGGCGAGGGCCAATCTCTATCCCTAAATCTCGAACGATGAGCATTTAGCGACCTAGTGACTCGGTGCTGCGGGTGCCCGTCGAACGTCGTGACAGCGTCGAGTCGCGCGCGTGCGCCTCGCCAGTTCTCACTCCACGGGTACCCATACCTACCATTCTGACTCATCGCGCAAATGTGCGACGATTTACCAGTGGCTAGCACGTTTTCGATCGACATCTGGAGTGACGTCGTCTGTCCCTTCTGTTATCTCGGCTCGCGCCAACTTGACCTCGCGCTCGAGACGTTCGAGCATCGCGACGAGGTCGTGGTCACTCATCGCGCTTTCGAACTCGATCCCCACACCCCGCGAGATCTCGAGACGTCGCTGGCCCAACTCGTCGCCGACAAGTACGCCATGCCCGTCCAACAGGCCGAGTCGCTTCATCAGCGTCTGGAGACTCAGGCACGCGAACTCGGGATGACGTGGTCGATGGCGACGGCGAAACCCACGAACACCTTCGACGCCCATCGACTCATCGCACTCGCCGCCACGCAGGGTCTCAGCGACGAGATGAGCGAGCGACTCTTCAGGGCCTACTTCTCGGAAAGTCTGCTCATCAGCGACCACGAGTGCTTGTGCAACCTCGCGAGCGAGGTCGGCGTCACTGACGCGTCGTCGCTGTGGGCAACCGACGCGTACTCCCTGGACGTACGCGCCGACGAAAGTGCCGCGCAAGAACTCGGCGTGACGGGCGTCCCCGCGATTCTCATCGACAACAAGTTTCTGGTGCTCGGCGCGCAGGGCACCGACAAGATCGCGGACGTCCTGCGCCGCGCGTGGGAGCGCCGAGCGGCCTAATCCTCTTGTTCGGAGGGCACCACCGCGACGGCGGCCACCGCGTGGCCCTCGTCAAGGTTCATCACGCGTACGCCGGTGGCGTCACGGCCTTGCGACGAGACCTCGCGCACCGGCGTACGAATCAACACCCCACCGCTCGACGCGAGCAACACTTCATCGTCCAAGTGGACCATGAACGAGGCGACCACGAAGCCGCGCGCGGCCGTCAGCTTGATGGCGCGAACGCCCTGTCCCCCGCGACCCTGGCGATTGAACCGCTCCGTCTTCACCCGCTTGCCGAATCCGGTGTCGGTCACGACGAAGAGGTCGGCGTCGTCTCGCACCACGTCGAGCGAGATGGCACGGTCGTCGGGCTTCAACTTAATGCCGCGCACGCCTGTGGCGTCACGGCCCATCTCGCGCACTTCCACCTCGTTGAAGCGAATTGCCATGCCGCGGTACGTGACCATCATCAGGTCGTCGTCGCCGCTCGTGGGTACGACACGAACCACTTCGTCACCTTCGCGCAGGTTGATCGCGATCCAGCCCTCGCGACGCGACTTGTCGTACTCGCTGAAGGCCGTCTTCTTCACCGTGCCGTTCGCCGTGGCGAACATGAGGAACTTGTCCTTCGGAAAGTCATCAGTCGTCACGATGGCCTGGATCGACTCGCTGGGTTGGAGGTTCAAGAGGTTCACGACAGCCGTGCCCTTGGCGGTGCGGTCCTTCATGGGGATCTCGTGACCCCGAAGACGAAAGACCCGTCCGCGGTTGGAGAACAACAAGAGGTGCGCGAGGGTCGTCGTGTGGATGATCTGATCGACGAAGTCCTCATCGCGAAGTTTCGCGCCTTGCACGCCACGCCCGCCGCGGCCCTGCGTGCGAAAGGCGTCGGCGGCGACGGACTTGACGTAGCCGGCGCGCGTCATCGTGAGGACGATCTCCTCATCCTGGATCAGGTCTTCGACGCCGAGTTCACCGGGATCGTTGACGATCTGGGTGACGCGCTCGTCCGCGTACTTGTTGCGAAGCGCGGTGATCTCGTCGGCGATGACGGCGCGCAGCTTCGTGTCGCTCGCCAAGATGGACTGGAGCTCTGCGATGGTCTCGCGCAGTTTCGCCATCTCCTCTTCGAGTTCGCTGCGACCGAGACGCGTGAGCCGCCCCAAGGTCATGTCCAAGATGTGATTCGCCTGCTCCTCGCTGAACGAGAAGGGCGCGCCCATGAGGGCCACGCGAGCGGCGGGACGGTCGTCCGATCCTCGGATCGCGGCGATGACCTGGTCCAACATGTCGATGGCCCTCAGGAGGCCTTCCACGATGTGCGCGCGGGCTTCGGCCTTGCGAAGACGGAACTGGGTACGCCTCGTCACGACGTCGACCTGGTGGGCGATGTAGTGCGTAAGGGCTTGGGACAGGTTCAATGTTCGTGGCACGCCGTCCACCAGGGCGAGCATGTTGACCGCGAAGGAGGTCTGCAGCGAGGTGTTTTTGTAGAGCTTGTTCAAGACCACGTTCGCGTTGGCGTCGCGCTTCAGTCGGATCACGAGGCGCGCCTGGCGTCCCGCGGAGTCGTTCTGCACTGCGGCGATGCCTTCGAGTTCGCCGGACTTCACCAGGTCGGAGATCTTCTCCTCGATCGACTCGGGCGACACCTCGTAGGGGAACTCGGTCACGACGATACGGGTGTCCTTGCCGGTCTCTTCGATCTCCGCGACGGCGCGCAGCTTGATCGAGCCCCGACCGGTCCGGTAGGCGTCGAGGATGCCCTGTCGGCCGAGGATCTGGGCCCTCGTGGGAAAGTCGGGACCCTTCACGAACTTCATCAGGTCGTCGGGTGTGGCCTCAGGATTAGCCAGGAGGTAGAGCGTGGCGTCGATGACTTCACCCAGATTGTGGGGAGGAATCTTCGTGGCCATGCCCACGGCGATGCCCTGGGATCCGTTGACGAGCAGGTTGGGGAACCTCGAAGGTAGGACGACCGGCTGCTGCGTGGAGTTGTCGTAGTTCGCTTCGAAGTCAACGGTCTCCTCGTCGATGGAGTCGAGCATTTCGAGCGCCAGCGGCGCCAATCGGCACTCCGTGTAGCGCATGGCCGCCGCGCCTTCGTCGGCTCCCGTGCCTCCGAAGTTGCCGTGGCCGCTGATGAGTGGATGACGCATGGAGAAGTCCACCACCATACGCACCATCGCGTCGTAGATGGCCGAGTCACCGTGAGGGTGATACGTACCCATGACGTCGCCGACAACTTTGGCGCACTTCGCAAAGGGTCGATCGGGTCGCAGTCCTTGGTCGAACATCGAGTACAAGATGCGACGGTGCACGGGCTTGAGGCCGTCGCGCACGTCGGGCAGCGCTCGCGACACGATGACGGACATCGAGTACTCGAGGAAGGAACGCTCCATCTCGAGGTTGATCTCGATGGGTTCGATGTAGCCGATCACTTCCTCGCCCGAGGAGTCCCCGCCGCTTGGTCCTTTTGGTGTACGTGCCATGATCCCCCGTCCCTAGATGTCTAGGAAGCGAACGTCTTTCGCGTTGGTTTGAATGAAGTGTCGGCGCTGCGGGACGTCGTCACCCATGAGGATGGAGCAGACCTCGTCCGCCAACGCCGCTTGTTCCACGGTGATCTGGAGCAGCGCACGCTTGGTGGCGTCCATGGTCGTGTCGCGCAACTCGTCAAAGTCCATCTCCCCGAGACCCTTCAACCGTTGGAAGTCGTTGCGGTGGTCGGGGTGCTCGACCAGGAAGGTTGTCTTCGCGGCGTCATCGCGGAGGTACACCTTCTCCTTGCCGACCAAGGTGGAGTAGAGCGGGGGCTGAGCGACGTAGACGTGTCCAGCGTTCACGAGTTCGGTCATCTGACGGAAGAAGAACGTGAGCAACAGCGTGCGAATGTGACTGCCGTCGACGTCGGCGTCGGCCAGCAGGATGATCTTGTCGTAACGGATCTTCGTGACGTCAAACTCGCCCTCGACGCCGGCGCCGATCGCCGACACCAGCGCTTGGATCTCGGTGTTGCGCAAGATTTTGTCGGAGCGAGCCTTTTCGACGTTCAGGATCTTTCCGCGAATCGGCAAGATGGCTTGGTTACGAGGGTTTCGAGCGTCCTTCGCCGATCCACCGGCCGAGTTGCCTTCGACGATGAATAGTTCGCACTCGCGCGGCTCGTTCGACGAACAGTCCACGAGCTTGCCCGGCAGACCTGCGCCGTCGAGGGCGTTCTTGCGTCGAGTGAGGTCGCGAGCTCCCTGGGCCGCCATCCGGGCCCGCGACGCCGAGATGGCCTTCGCGACGATCTGGCTTCCTTCACGGGGGTTTTCTTCTAACCAGTCGGCCAACTTCTCGTTCGTAGCCCGCTCGACGAGCGAGCGCACGGACACGTTGCCCAATTTGCTCTTCGTCTGACCCTCAAACTGGGGATCTCGCAAGCGCACCGAGACGATCGCGGTCAGACCTTCGCGAATGTCCTCGCCCTTGAGATTCTCCTCTTTCTCCTTCAGGAGATTTCGCTTGCGGGCGTAGCGATTTAGTACGTTCGTGAGGGCCTTGCGAAAGCCCTCCTCGTGCATGCCGCCCTCGATGGTGGAGATGCCGTTGGCGAACGAGTAGATGCTCTCGTAGTAGCCGGTGTTCCACTGAAACGCGACTTCGACCTCTTGGTTTTCCTCGGACTGATCGAAAAAGCCGACCTTACGAAACAACGACTCCTTGGTGTTGTTCAGGTGACGCACGTAGTCGACGATGCCGCCGTTGTACTTGAAGGTCTCTTTTGCTTCGCGACCCTTGCGTTCGTCGACGAAACGAATCTCGAGACCGCGATTCAAGAACGCCATGATCTGCAAACGTTCGACGATGGTCTGCGCGCGAAACTCCACTTCTTCGAAGATCGTCGGATCGGGCGTGAACGTCACCGTCGCGCCCGTGCGTCCGCGCGGTGCCGGACCCGTGACCTTGAGCTTGCCCTGAGGTTTGCCGCCGTCTTTGAACGTCATCTCGTAGTGGTTGTTATTGCGATCGACTTCGAGCACGAGCTCGGTCGAGAGTGCGTTGACGACCGAGATGCCGACGCCGTGAAGTCCGCCCGAGACTTTGTAGCCACTGCCGCCGAACTTTCCTCCCGCGTGGAGCATCGTCAGGGCAACTTCTGCCGCCGACTTCCCCTTGTATTGCGGGTGTTCCTCGACGGGGAAACCGCGCCCGTCGTCGGCCACACGACAGCTCCCGTTCGCGAGCAACGTGACGTCGATGCGCGAGCAAAACCCGGCCATTGCCTCGTCGACGGAGTTATCCACGACCTCCACGATGAGGTGGTGTAACCCCGCCGGACCGGTCGACCCGATGTACATTCCAGGGCGAACTCGTACCGGCTCCAAACCTTCGAGAACGGTGATGTCACTAGCGCCGTAACTAGCAGATCCTTTGGTCTTATCGGCCACGAAGGAATCCTTTCAATTCAAATATTTGGGCACATTCCGGTGCCAGCGTCGTCAATGAAATGACTCTTCTATCCTACCCGACACGCTGTGACTTCTAAACGGAAACGAGCACTCAAAACGCCTGTTTCGACGACTTTTCTTCCCTACTTCAGCACCGTTTTCAACGACGCGGGCGCGCGCTTTCCGAGCGCGGAAAATCCCTTCAAGATTGACGGGCTCTGCGTCAGCACTTGTTGCGCGAACGCGCCCGACGGAACACTCACAATGAGGACGCCGTCCTTGATGAGTTCGACGCGACAGTGCTCGGCGAGCACCGGGTCCACAACGCTCGGCCACAGTTCGCGGGCCTCGTCGATGAGGCGAAGATCGACGCGTCGAAGGCGTCCCGCGAGTGTGTCCAACAGCTCGCTCAGCGCGGCTGGATGCTCGTCACGCCCTCTCACGACAACACTCGGGTGAGATCGATCACGGCCGCGGGTGAGAGCGCCCCGGGCAGCGGCGACGCCGTCGTGACCAGGGTTTGGCCCACCGGGAGCAGGCCCAGGAGGCGATTGCTCCGCACGGGATCGAGTTCGCTGAAGACGTCATCGAGTAGGAGCAGCGGGTCGACGCCACGCTGCTGGCGCACGAGTTCGTGTCCCGCGAGACGAATCGCGAGAGCGAGTGAGCGCTGTTCACCCTGGGAAGCTTGTCGTCGGGCGTCACGCCCGTCGAGTGAAAGGCCGACGTCGTCACGATGCGGTCCCACCGTCGTGTAGCC
>DATKSO010000065.1:0-3443 GCA_035531635.1 Acidimicrobiales bacterium
GTCGACCTCGTGGTCCTTTTGGTGTTCACGGGCACTGGTCTGATCGGTGGCACCACGCCGCGCGAGTCGTCTCGATCGACCGCCGTGTCCCTGCTCGGGACGAAGGGTCGCTTCGCCTTGGTCGGAAACGACGTCGCGCGAACGGGCGTCTTTCGTGTCCTGGGTGAACCCAACATGAACGTCGCTACCGGTCTCTCGAGTGTCCAGGGCTACGGTGCACTCATCTCCACGGTCTACGACAACGCGACCGGGACCCATCCCCAGGCCACGCTCAACGCCTGTCACCTCGCTGACGGTACTTTCACGCAACTTCGACTGAGTGCCATCGCCATCTCGGGATCCGAGCTCGCCACGAGCACGAAACTCGAGAAGAGCGTGCCGTCGACGTGCGTGCCCGCGACGGACTCGACGTCGACCCGTCGTTACTTTGGTGAACTGCTGCGGGTCAGTTCTATTCGCCTCGATGGTCACGGTCACCCTCTCGCGACCGGTGACCTCACGGTGCAACTGTTGAATGGCAGCGGCGTGCCCTTCGGTCGGGTATACACGATCGGTCTCAAAGGCACCAGGGCGCGGATCCAGAACGCTGGCTTCGGCCTTCTCGGCGCGCCACTGGCTGCCGGCTTCGTCGTGCGCTCGAATGGTGGCGTGAGCGTCGGCGACGCCGTCGTGACGACGCTGAACGGGTCCAGCTATCGACTCGACAGCAACTTCCAACTCGCGCTTTCGTCGTCGTCGTGGCGACTCTCGTCCACCGAAAGTAGTTTCTCCGTCTTCAAGGCCACGTCCCTGTTGCCACCGGTCTGGTTGACGTCACCCACGAACGGCCGGGTGAGCCAGATTCACAGTGCGTCGTGGGGCGATACGTGGGTACACGTGTCGGTAACGACGTCGAGCGTGCTCGAGAGAAGTGAGGCCTACTTGCCCGGTTGGCGCGCGACCGCCGTCAACACGACGACCGGGCACGTCGTAGATCTCAGTGTCTATCGAGTTGGACTCATTGAAGGGGTCCGCGTTCCTGAGGGCTCGTGGACGATCCACTTTCACTATCACGCGCCATACATCGAAGTCGGTGTTGCCGCGTCGGCGGTCTCCTTCGTGCTGCTCATCGGTGTCGTGACCGGTCTCGGACTCGCGAAGCGACGTCGACGCACAAGTAAGGTTCTGTCGTGAAGTCACTGGTCATCGTGGGCGGAGCCGGTCGCATGGGACAAGCGCTCGGCGAAGGGCTCAGCGCGCTCGAACAGTTCTCGCTGTTCGCCCTCGTCGACGAGCGCGAACCCCCTCAACTCTTTGGTGCGCTGTACGCGGCGACGCTCGATGACGTCGATCCCACCAAGGTGGACGTCGTGATCAACTTCTCCTCTCCGCAGGGTGTCGTCGCTTCCGCCACGTGGTGTGGCGAGAACGCTGTCGCCCTCGTCATCGGCACGACCGGACTCTCGACGGAACAGCGCCGCGCCGTCGAAGAGGCCGCGACGCGCACCGGCGTCGTCATGGCGGCGAACTTTTCTATCGGCGCGGTACTGTCCGAGCGCTTCGCCGCCATGGCCGCGCCCTACTTTGAACGCGCGGAGATCATCGAACTGCACCACGATCGAAAGGTCGACGCCCCGTCCGGAACCTCGATCGCGACCGCGATGACCATCGCCAATGCTCGAAAGAGCTCGGGACTCGCGCCCCTGCGCGATCCCACGACGCGACACACCATCGACGGCGCGAGGGGGGCCGACGCCGTCGACGGCGTGAAGGTGCACTCCGTGCGACTACCCGGCCTCGTCGCGCACCAAGAGATCCTCTTCGCTTCGGCGGGTGAGGGACTCACGATTCGCCACGACTCGTTCGATCGTCAAAGTTTCGTCCACGGGGTCGCGCTCGCGGCCTTCGCGATTGATTCGACGCCGAAGTTCCTCGACGGCATCGCCTCGTTGATTCCTTGATGGCGCTTTCCGCGGCACGGCTCGCTCGAAGCGTTGGCTGGTAACTTCGTACCATGAGCACCCCTCGCTTTGGACGCGTCCTCACGGCCATGGTGACCCCCTTCGCGTCAAGTGGCGCCGTGGACTACGACGTCGCGAGCAGACTCGCCAAGTTTTTGGTCGCCGAGGGCAGTGACGGACTCGTCGTCGCCGGATCCACCGGCGAGGGTTCGTCACTCAGTGACGAGGAGAAGCTCGACCTCTTCGCCTGCGTCGCCGAAGCCGTGACGGTACCCGTGCTCGCGGGCTCGACGTTCGCCAACACGCAACAGTCCGTCGTCTTGACCGCGCAGGTGAAGGCGACGGGCGTGGCCGGCGTCCTCGCCACGACCCCGGCGTATGCGCGACCCAGCCAGGCGGGCATCTCCGCCCACTTGGGGGCCATCGCCGAGAGCACGCCGCTCGAGGTCATGCTCTACGACGTACCTTCTCGCACGGGACGAAAGATCGCCTCGGCGACGACGATCGGACTCGTCAAGGGACACAAGAACATCTCGGCCTTGAAGGACGCCTCGGGAGACCTCGTGTCGGCTGCGCACACCAAGGCCGTCCTCGGTGACGCGCTGACGCTCTACAGCGGCGACGATTTGGTGCTGCTGCCCTTCCTCGCCATCGGCGCCGTCGGCATCGTCTCGGTCGCGTCGCACTGGGTCGGACCAGAGGTGGCGGGTATCGTGCACGCCGCTGCACTCGGCGAATGGGAAGAAGCCCAGATGCTCAATGAACGTGCCGCGGCGAGTTTCGCCTTCGAGAGTACCGAGACCTATCCCAATCCGATGCCGGCGAAGGCCGTGTTGCGTGCGCTGGGCTTCAACGTGGGCGAGTGCCGCCTGCCCCACGCACCCAGCGACCCCGAGCTCAACGCCTCCGCGGCTGATCTCGTGGCGTCGCTAAAGACCGCTCGTGGCTGACACCCTTCGCGTCACCTTCCTCGGCGGGCTCGGTGAGATCGGTCGAAACTGTCTCGCGCTCGAGCAAGACGGTCGTATCGTC
Source organism: Acidimicrobiales bacterium (assembly GCA_035531635.1). Taxonomy (GTDB): domain Bacteria; phylum Actinomycetota; class Acidimicrobiia; order Acidimicrobiales; family RAAP-2; genus RAAP-2. Next base: position 2,973 of record DATKSO010000065.1, read on the forward strand.
GTCGTCGACGCGGGGCTGATGTTCCCCGAACCCACCATGTACGGGGTCGACCTCATCCTGCCCGACTTTCGTTGGCTTATCGAACGGCGCGACCGCGTCGACGCCATCGTCCTGACGCACGGCCACGAAGATCACACCGGAGCGTTGCGCTATCTCGTGAAGGACGTCAACGCCCCCATCTACGGATCCGCGTTGACGCTCGGGTTCGCCCGCCACCGGTTAAGTGAGGCCAAGGTCGCGAAGGACCTGACGTTCATCGAGGTCGCCGACGGCGAGCGTCGTCGCATCGGTCCCTTCGAGGTGGAGTTCATCCCGGTCACGCACTCGGTTCCGAGCGCGCACGCCTTGGCCTTTCACACCAAGGTGGGCGTCGTCGTGCACTCGGGTGACTTCAAACTCGACCTCACGCCGATCGACGGCCGTCGCACCGACATCAACCGTCTCGCCGCACTGGGTGACGAGGGCGTGGCG
>DATKSO010000066.1:0-8787 GCA_035531635.1 Acidimicrobiales bacterium
CAAACACCGACGCCGCGTTCGCCAACGTCGTCGACAACTGCACCGACTGCGCGTCCTGTCCGACGCCGAACTGCACCGACTCCAGGTTGGTGGCGCCAGTCGATTGAAGCACTTCTTCGTCACGCTGTTGCGTGAGGGGTACGACAAGGCACGAGGAATCTTGCCACCCGAGGTGACGCTCGAACCCGACGAGGAAACCGAAGCGGCCGGCGTAGGGTTCGCGGCGGCTTTCTCCGAGGACGAGGAGTTCGACGAGATCGCCGAGAGCGGTCTCCTCGAACTTCGAAGCCGTCCGTCGAGGTTTATGACCTCATTTCGTTCCCAGGCGACGGTCGTCGCCATCGTCGCCGTGTTGTGGCTTATCGGATCGCGCAATCTCGTCACCACCCATCTCCCACTGGTGGGACGCCTGGCGCCTCTCGACTCGTGGTGGTCGACCTGGCGCCACTTCTTCGCGTCGTGGTCGTCCAGCGGCGTTGGCTCGGGCGCGCCGGGACTGCCGGGGTACGGCGTTCTGGCCTTCGCCGGTACGTTCGTCTTCGGACGCATGGGTGTCTTGCCCCGCCTCGCGCTGATCTTCGCGGTACCCATCGGCGCCGTGGGCGTCAGTCAGATCCTGAGGGACCGCGCGTCGAATCGTGCGCGGATCTTCGCCGCCATCGCCTACGCCGCGATGCCCCTCGGGGTGAACATGATCAGCCAGGGACGCGTCGACGTGCTGGTGGTGGTGGCGGGCCTGCCGTATATCGTCCGGCGAATCTTCTCGCTCATGGACGTGCCCGGCTTTCGGCCCGTTCCCTACAGCGAGCCCGTGCCCTTCGGGCATCGGGGCTGGCGTACGAGCGAGTCCGGTCAGCGCATGGTGCTCATCATGTTGATCGCGGTCGTCACCGCCCTGGCGCCCGCGACCCTCGTCGTCGTAGCGCTCGTCGTCGTGGGCGTCGTCGTGGCGCGCCTCTTGGAGCCCGATTCCCGAAGGTCCTTTCGCGGGTCGTTCCGGTTCCTCGGTTCGTTACTGGTCAACGTCGCGATCTTCCTGCTGCCGATGACGATCGACGTCGTCTTCGCGGGACGGCGCGCCTTCGAGATCTTCGGACTCGCGCGAGGTCCGTGGTCGGTGCCGACGTTCAGCTACCTCCTTCGCGACGTCGACGGCACGTTCGGCGCGTCGTGGTGGGGTTGGCTCTTACCCCTGGCGGCGCTCTTCGCGCTGGTGCTCTGTAAAGGTGACCGACGTCGCGCGGCCTCGAAGGCCGTGATGATCGCGGCACTGACCCTCGCGCTGGCGGCGCTCGTCTCTCGTCACTGGTTGGGTTCGTTCTCGCCCGATCTCGACGTGTTATTGGCCCTCTACGCGGTGATGCTCGCCATGTTGATCGGACTCGGCATCGCCGCTCTCGAGCAGGACCTTCGCGACGCGGGTTTCGGTTGGCGCCAGCTCGCGGCGGGCCTGTCGGTGGCGACGTTGCTCGTGGCGACGTTGCCCTTCCTCGCCAACTTCGGGAGCGGTCGTTTCGACCTTCCCACCACCAGCGTGGCGGAGTCGCTCTCCGCCCTCGCGCCCTCAACGGCCGGTGGGTTCCGCGTGTTGTGGCTCGGCGACCCTTCCGTCGTCCCTCTTTCGGGTTGGTCGGTGGCACCCGGACTTGAAGCCGCGACTTCGATGAACGGGCTTCCGGGTGGCGCCACGCAGTTCACGCCGCCCGACTCGGGCACGAGTGACGTCATCATGCAGGCCGTCCAGAGCGCCCTCGCCGGACACACCGTTCGCCTCGGTGAGCTCCTCGCGCCCGCGGGCATCTCCACCATCGTCGTCATGAACTCGGCGGCACCCGAGCTCTCGGGCGTGCAAAACGTGCCGCTGCACCGCCCTCCGGGCGAACTCGTCACCGCGCTCAACAATCAAAGTGACCTCTCACTGGACCTGCAGACGTCGTCCGTCGAGGTGTTCTCGAACTCGCTCTTTCACGGCATCGTCGCCGCAGCCAATCCTGGCTCGACCTCACTCTCTCCGGTCTTCAGCTCGTCGTCCTTCTCCGGACCCTTGACGGCCGGTTCTACGGTCGTGGCGGGACTCGCGCCCGCGGGCGCCTTCGCGCTCGACGTCAACGGCAACGCCGCCCCACGAACGACGCAGGGAAGTTGGACACCCTTCTACAACGTCGCTCCGGCACCGACGAGCCCCGTGGGCACGATCGTCTTGCACCAGTTCCCGTTGAACGGACTCATCGCGTTGTTCACGTTGGGGATGTGGGGGATCGTCTGGCTGGGCTTCGGATGGGTGCACCGATTGGAGTGGCTCTTCACCGGGCGTCGTCGTGTCGTGACGGCGCGCGTGCCAAAGGAGCACGATGTTTAAGCTTCGCCGCGTCCCGCTGCTCCTGGTGGTGCTCGTGGTCCTGGGCGCGACCGGCGTCGTGACCTCACTCCACCATCCCGTCAATCCCTCAGAGCTGCCGAGCGGACTCTCGGTCTCCTTGGACGCCGAGTCGACCGCGCTCTACTGCACGGGCGTCTCGAGCGCGAGTGGCGCTCCGGGTCGCGTTACGTTCTTCAACACGTCCTCGGCCAGCCGGAGCCTCAGCGTGAGCGTCGTCTCCGACAGGGGGGCCACCTACCACGGCTCGATTGAACTGGCCGCGCACGCCGCGCAGTCCATCGAACCGGGCGTCGTCGACAAGGGTCCGAAGGGCGCGACGTACGCCGTCGCGGTCCAAATAAGCGGCGGTGGCGTCGTGGGCGAGGAGATCGCGGGTACGAACCGCACCGAAGTACCTTGCAGCGCGTCGGGTGTCACGCGCTGGTACGCGACGGGCTTCAACACCGTGGTGGGTTCGAGCGCGTACCTGAGCATCTACAATCCCACGGCCACCGCCGCGGTGTTGAACGCGTCGATCTACACGGCCGCGGGCTTCTACGCGCCAGCATCGTTTCAAGGGATCAGCGTCCCCGCGCACACCCAGACCGAGATCGACCTGGGCAAACAGGTCGTCAACACCAGCAACGTCGGCGTGGGCGTACGGGTGCTCCGTGGCTCGCTCGAGATCGTCGGCGTCGAGAGCTCGGCCGGCACGGTCTCCTTCGAACAGGGTGTCACCCACACGGCGGGCGAGTCCTGGTTCCCGAACGTGACGACCGCGCAGGCCGCGACGGCTCAGATCCGCGTGGCCAATCCGGGCGACCTTCCGGCCGAGGTCACGGTCGACGTCGTGCTCAGTCCGTACAAGGTCTCACCCCAGACGCTCAGTGTGTCGCCCTTCAGCACGGGGGTCATCGTCGTCACGCCGAACCCGGCGATCCCCGCGGCCGGCTACGCGAACTTGACGGTCCACTCGAACGTGCCCGTCGTCGTCGCGCTGGCGACCGGATCGGGCGCGTCGATCTCCCTGTCCTCACCGCAGGTGCCGAGCAACGCGTTTCTGGTGCGCGACTTCACGGGACTGGGTTTTGACGCCGCGACACTGACCAACACGTCGTCTCGAACGATCACGCTGACGACCTCGTCGTTCAACGCAGCCAAACCCGACGTCATCACGATCTCCGGTGGCGCCAAACTCGCGGCCGGTGCCACCGAGCCGCTTTCGTCGTTGATCCCCTCCGTCGCGACGACGCACGACGCCTTTCTCATCACGGCGTCGAAGCCAACGCTGGTGGTGTCGATGACGCTGCCCAGTCGCCCGAAGGGCGTGAACGTTCTGACGCCGTTAGACGGCAGGTAGCGTCGGCGGCTGCCACGTGGGCGTCGCGGGGACCGGGGGGGTCGCTGGCGACGCCGCGGCCGGAGCGACGGGCGTCGCTTCCTTCTTGGCCGCCGACTTGCCGATGCCACTCAGTGCGCTGACCGTTTTCGTACCCTCGGGGTGAACGGGCTCGCCGTTCGCTTCGTCGATCAGTCGCGCGGCGTCAGCGCCGTCGATGGTCTCATGCTCGAGGAGCGCCCTCGTCAACGACTCGAGGCCGCGTCGGTGCAAGGTGAGGACTTCGATGGCCCGCGACTCCTGCTCTCGCAGGATGCGTTCGATCTCGTCGTCGATGACCTTGGACGTGTGGTCGGAGTAATCACGTGTGTGCATGAGATCCTCGCCCAAGAACACTTGGTTGTTCGAGCCCCACGCCATGGGACCGATCTCCTTGGACATGCCCCACTCGCGCACCATGCGCCGAGCGAGCTCGGTGTTGCGCTGGAGGTCGTCGGCCGCTCCCGTGGAGAGGTCGCCGTAGACGAGGAGCTCCGCGACGCGTCCGCCCATGCGCATGCAGAGCGAGTCTTCGAGGTGCTGGCGCGACATGATGTGGCGGTCCTCTTCGGGCAGCGTCATCGTCACGCCGAGCGCCATGCCGCGAGGAATGATCGTGATCTTGTGCAGGGGGTCGGTCTTGTCGAGCACGTAGGCGAGCAGCGCGTGACCACTCTCGTGAAAGGCGATGCGCTCGCGCTCGTCGTCTAGGAGGACCATGGTGTCGCGCTCTTGACCCATCAAGACGCGGTCGCGCGAGGACTCGAAGTCCTCCATGCCAATGGTCGTCGAGTTTCGTCGCACGGCGTGCAGGGCCGCCTCGTTGACGAGGTTCGCCAAGTCCGCGCCACTCATGCCGGGCGTGCCACGCGCGACGATGTTCATATCCACCGAGGGGTCCAACGGTTTACCCTTGGCGTGCACTTCGAGGATGGGCAAGCGCTCTTCCAGGTCAGGTAGGGGAACCACGATCTGACGGTCGAAACGACCTGGACGGAGCAGCGCCGGGTCCAAGACGTCGGGACGGTTCGTTGCGGCGATGACGACGATGCCCTCGGTGGGCTCGAAGCCGTCCATCTCGCTGAGCATCTGGTTCAGTGTCTGTTCGCGCTCGTCGTGACCCCCACCAAGTCCCGCGCCGCGCTTGCGGCCAATGGAGTCGATCTCGTCCACGAAGACGATGGCCGGAGACTGTTTACGCGCGGTCGCGAAGAGGTCGCGCACGCGACTCGCGCCGACGCCGACGAACATCTCCATAAAATCCGATCCCGAAACCGAAAAGAAGGGCACGCCCGCCTCACCGGCGACGGCACGCGCGAGCATGGTCTTACCGGTGCCCGGGGGGCCGACGAGCAGGATGCCCTTAGGAATCCGTGCCCCAATGCTCTGATAGCGCATGGGGTTCTTCAAGAACTCGACGACTTCGCTGATCTCTTGCTTCACTCCGAGGTAGCCGGCCACGTCCGCGAAGGTGGTCTTCGGGCGGTCTTCGTTGAACTGTTTCGCCTTTGAACGTCCGACCGACATCATGCCGTTCATCTGTCCGCGCGCTTGACGACTCACGTAGAACATGAACGCGCCGAAGATCAGAATCCAGATCAGGTACGGCAGGAGCAAGCTGGCCAAGCTCGAGGGCGTCGCGAACGTGACCATCACGTTGTTGGCGCTCAGCGTGGACACCTCATTGGAGAGCGCGGGCACGGGGCCGTTCGAGCTGTAGTTAGTGCCGTTACTCAGTTGACCGGTGATGACGCCCGTGGAAGTGGAGATAACGGCCGAGAGCACCTTGTGCGACTTGGCGTCTTGGATCAACGCAGAGTACGCGACGGTTTTGATCTGTTTGTTGGAAAAGAGGTTGGGAATCACCAAGACGCCCAGGACGAACGCGATGATCGCGATGGTGACGATACGCCGACGGACCTGCGGCGCCATGGGCTTCTCACCGCCTGGTAGAAATTTCTTTAAACCGTTTGGGTTACTTGGATCGTTTGGTGCGTCAGCCACTTATCTAATCTAGAGGTCAGCAGCGACAAGTGGTCTCGCCCTGTGCATAACCTCGAAATGAAAGTGGAATAGCTTTGACTTCTCCGACCATGGAAATACAGGCGGATCGACCTCGCGTCGTGCCGATTCTGGTCGCGAGCTTTATTGGATTCTTAGCCGGACAGATCGCCGCGTTGCTCTTGAACACGGTGGGCGTCGCCGTCACGCACTACCCCGGTGGCATGAACGCGCTCGCGAAGGCGCCAAATCCGCCGTCGTGGTCGAACGCCCTCAGCCTCGTGGGCCTCTGGGCGGGTTTCGCCGCGGCCATCTACTACGCGCATCGCGAGGGCCACTTGCGCGCCCTGCCCGATCAGTGGCGACCTCGCTGGAGCGACCTCGCCTACGTCGTCGTCGGCGTCGCGTGTCAGTTCATCATCGACGCCGCCTACGCGCCCTTTCACTTCAAGAGCCTGAACCATCCCGTGAACCATCTCTTCAAGGCGGCGCACGGACCCGGATTCGTGCTGATCGCGATCATGACGACGTTGATCGCGCCCTTCTTCGAAGAGTGGCTCTTTCGCGGGGTGATCTTTCGATCGATCGCGGAAGGCGTGAGGGGCGTGTCCCCACGAGTGGCCGTCACCTTAGGCGTCGTCGTGAGCGCGTGTCTCTTCGGTCTCGCTCATGGTGAGGTCGTGCAGTTCGCCGGACTCGCGGCCTTCGGCGTCGTGCTCGCGTTGATCGTGCATCGTACGAAGCGCCTCGCGCCGAGTTTTATCACCCACGCCTCATTTAACGCGGTGGCGTTGGTCGCGGTGATCGCCCAACGCGCGGGTCACTGATGCGTCGCGTCCGAGAGTTCCTCACCTCCCTCGGGGCGCTGGACGCGTTGTTCGTCTTCGTCGTCATCTTCGTCACGATCGTGTCGCTGCACCCACGACTGCTCGTCTCGTCGACGCTCATCACCGGGGGCGACACGGGTTCGCACGTCGCGCTGCCGGCCTACCTGAAGACGACGGGCAATCTCTTCAACTTCACTCCCTGGTACCCGGGGTGGTTGGGCGGCCTCCCCGCCTACACTTACTACTTCGTACTGCCGGACGTGCTCGCGAGCTTTGCGAGCTACGTCATTGGCTTCGCCGTCGCGATCAAACTCGCGACGATCCTCGGTTCGGTACTTATGCCCATCACGGCCTACGTCATGGGCCGACTCTTCCGAGCGCCGCGGCCCGTCCCCGTCGCTCTCGCGATCGCGACGTTGCCTTTTCTCTTTGACGCGACGTTCACCATCGACGGCGGCAACCTCTTCTCGACCATGGCCGGCGAGTACTCCTTCTCCCTTTCGTTGGCACTCGCGCTCCTCACCATCGGGCTCTTCGCCCGAGGGGTTCGAACTGGTCGTGGCTACTGGTTCGCCGCGACGGCGCTCAGTGCCACGTTGGCCTCGCACGTCTTGCCCTGGCTCTTCAGTCTCGGGGCGATCGCGGTACTCGTCGTGTTCGAACTCTTCCATCGGCGGGGATTCGGTGACCCGCGCGAAATCTCCGATGTCGACGAGCACGTTCGCGGCGACTACGCGCGGCCCGTTCGTTTCGCGATCGGCGCCGGTGTCATCTCCTTCGGCCTCTCCGCGTGGTGGCTCTTGCCGTTCGCCACGACCCAGTCGCTTTCCGATTCGTTGGGGTACACGAACGTGCCCGTGTCCAATCTTCACGAGATCTTCTCGACGTTGGGTTGGTTCAACATCACCGGGGGAGCGGCCGGCGATCGCTGGGTCATCGTTCTGTGCGCGGTAGCGATCGTGGTGGCCTTCATCGTTCGTGACCGACTCGGTATGGTGCTCGCCACGTTGACCGTGCTCTCGTTCTGGGCGTTCGTGCTCGATCCCCAGAGCGCCATCTGGAATCAGCGACTGATTCCCTTTTGGTTCATCACCATTCACCTCAGCGTCGGATGGCTGGCCGGGTACGCCGCGTGGCGATGGGCTTCGTGGGTCCCGTTTCGCGCGCGCCTTTCCTCATTCTTCGTTGAGGGCGACAACATCGAGCACGCCGACGACGTCGCTGACGAGCCGCTCGAGCTCGATGGGGTCGTCAGCGAGTCCGTCGCCCCCGTGGTTTCGGACGATCCCGCGCGGCGAACCCATCGCGTCGTCGTTGGCACCTGCGTCGTTGCGTTGCTCGGCTTCTTGTCGACGGTGCCGGGACTCATCACGCCTCTGGCGAACGATCTCCATTTAGCCACCGGCGGCAATCAGGTCACCAGTTGGGCGCAGTACAACTATTCGGGCTACCAGGCACAGCCCGCGTGGCCCGAGTACCACGGTCTGATGACGACGATGAGCACCGTCGCCAAGCGCTACGGCTGTGGTCGCGCGATGTGGGAGTACAACTCGTCCGAGAATCGCTTCGGCACTCCCGAGGCTCTGATGTTGTTGCCCTACTGGACGAACAACTGCGTCGACTCGATGGAGGGACTCCTCATGGAGTCATCGGCCACGACGCCCTATCACTACCTCGATCAAGCCGAACTCAGCGTCGCGCCGAGCAACCCCCAGGTTGGACTTAACTACGGATCGCTCAACGTCGCTGATGGCGTGCGTCATCTCCAAATGTTGGGCGTGAAGTACTACATGGCCTTCTCGCCATCCGTCATCGCCGAAGCGAAGGCCGACCCACAGCTGACACTGGTCGCTTCGACAAGGAAGTGGGCCGCCCCGGGCGTGCAGTGGCGGATCTATTTGATCAAGAACAGCCCCATGGTCGAAGCGTTGACGAGTACGCCGAACGTGGTCGCCCATATCGCGAGCCAATCACAGTGGCTCGCGGCCAACCAGACGTGGTGGTTGAATCCTCGACTCCAAAACGTCTACGCGGCGAGTAGTGGTCCCGCGTCGTGGCCCCGGGCGTCGAGCGTCACGACGATGACGAGTTCGACGACGTTGCCCAAGGTGGTCGTCTCGCGCACGAACGTAGGTCTGCAGTCGCTGTCCTTCGACGTGAGTCGTGTCGGCGTTCCGATGCTCGTGAAGATCTCCTACTATCCGCGCTGGCACGTGACGGGC
>DATKSO010000067.1:0-40192 GCA_035531635.1 Acidimicrobiales bacterium
GCGCTGAAGGAGATCAACGCGCTTCGCGGAGGGAGTGGGATTTGAACCCACGGTGGGCAAGCCCACGCCGGTTTTCAAGACCGGTACATTCGTCCGCTCTGTCATCCCTCCGGGGACAACCCTAGTTGAATGGACCTCTAGCCCTTTTTGCGCAAACGGTGTCGCGAGGCCACGTCGAGGACGACTTTGCGTAGTCGCACCGACTTCGGCGTGACTTCCACGGCCTCGTCGTCGGCGATGAATTCGAGCGCCTGTTCGAGCGAGAAGATCGTCGGCGGCGCGATCTTCTCGGTGTTGTCACTACCCGACGCGCGCATGTTCGTGAGCTTCTTCTCTTTGGTGGGATTGACGTTCATCTCGTCGGAGCGTGCGTTCTCGCCGACGATCATGCCCTCGTACACCTCAACGCCCGGACCGACGAACAGTACCCCTCGCTGTTCGAGGTCGAGCAGCGCGTTAGCCGTCGTGTCGCCGCGACGATCCGCCACGAGCGTGCCCTTTTGGCGCAGTCGGATGTCGCCGTACCAGGGGTCGTAGCCGTCGAAGGTCGAGTGCATCATGCCCGCGCCGCGCGTCTCGGTCATGAACTCCGTGCGAATGCCGACGAGACCTCGAGCGGGGATGCGCCACTCCATGCGCACCCATCCGGTGCCGTGGTTCACGAGGTCGAGCATCGTGCCCTTGCGCGTGGCGAGGAGCGTGTTGATGGGACCGACGAAGTCGTCGGGCGCGTCGATGGTGACGTGCTCCATCGGCTCGTGCAACTTCTCCTTGATCACGCGCGTGACGACTTGGGGCTTGCCGACCGTGAGTTCGAACCCCTCACGGCGCATCGTCTCGATGAGCACCGCGAGCTGGAGTTCGCCGCGTCCCTGCACTTCCCAGGCGTCGGGACGGTCGGTGGGCAGCACTCGCAGGGCCACGTTGCCGACAAGCTCCTTGTCGAGGCGGTCCTTCACCATGCGCGCGGTGAGGAGTTTTCCCTCGGTGCCCGCGAGGGGCGACGTGTTGATGCCGATGGTCATCGAAAGACTGGGCTCGTCGACGTGCAGGGGCTCTAAGGGCTCGGGATTCTCGGGGTCGGCGAGGGTCTCACCAATGGTGATGTCCTCGAAACCCGCCACGGCCACGATGTCGCCGGGTCCCGCGCTCTGGGCCGGGATGCGTTCGAGCGCCTCGGTGATGAAGAGTTCGGTGACCTTGGCGTGCTCGATGGTGCCGTCGATGCGACACCAGGCCACGCGCTGGCCGCGCTCGAGATTCCCGTTGATCACGCGACAGAGCGCCAGGCGTCCGAGGTAGGGCGACGCGTCGAGGTTGCACACGAGGGCCTGCAGTCCGTGGCCCTCCTCGTACTCGGGCGCGGGCACGAAGTCGGCGATGGTCTGAAAGAGCGGGGTGAGGTCGTCCGTGACGACGTCGGGGTCGAGCGAGGCCCAACCCTGGCGCGCACTCGCGTAGAGAATGGGAAAGGAGATCTGGTGTTCGTCGGCGTCGAGGTCGAGGAAGAGGTTCTCCACCTCCGCCACGACTTCGGTGACGCGCGCGTCGGGTCGGTCCACTTTGTTGATGACGAGCACGACCGGCAGGCGTTTCTCGAGGGTCTTACGCAGGACGAATCGGGTCTGGGGCAGGGGCCCCTCGGCGGCGTCGACGAGGAGGATGACGGCGTCGACCATGGCCAGACCGCGTTCGACCTCGCCACCGAAGTCCGCGTGACCGGGAGTGTCGATGATGTTGATCGTCAGGCCGTTCCACTTGACGGCGGTGTTCTTCGCGAGGATGGTGATGCCCTTCTCGCGCTCGAGGTCGCCCGAGTCCATGACGCGGTCGGTCATCTCCTCGTGGGCCGTGAACGAGCCCGTTTGGCGGAGCATTTTGTCCACCAGGGTCGTCTTTCCGTGGTCGACGTGGGCGATGATGGCAATATTTCTAAGGGAAGTTCGTAGCGACATGACTGAACCACGCTAGTAGGCGGGGCCCTTCGTCAAAACTTAGGCCGCGCGAGCGAGTCGCTGACGCTGATGAGCAACGGCCGTTCGCACGAGATCGCGCGCACCCGAACGAAGATCCTCCATCGTTCCGTCCACGCTCAACACCACGCCCGCTTCAGGCCAGAGACCGATAACGCGCGTCGCCGCGAGTCCCGTGGGTTCGGCGAGCGCGTCGATCGTGAGATCGGCCCGAAGTCCCGGCCCGGCGCTCTTACCGGGCGCGCCGGCGCGCACGCGCAACAGGATCCGCGAGAGTCCTCGAGTGACGATCACGTCGCGCCGTCCGCGCAGTGTCGTACGGGCCCGGGCGACGTCGTAGTAGGCGTCACTCATCGCCACCGACCACGGTGCGTCGATACCCTCGACCGCCTCGCCGAGCTGCGTCGCCCAGTTGGCGGCCTCGGCGCTCACGAGGCCGAGCACGGAAGGCGACGCCTGAGCGAGGTAGGACGCGAGCGAGCCAGCGCGCGCGTAGCCCGAGGCGGCGCGCAGGAGTTGATCGGTCACTTCGATGTCGACCGCGTCGAAACGCGTGAGCGTGGGGTCGTTGAGCGTGCGTCGCAGCGCGGCGTTGCCCACGACCCGCTTGGCCGTGGTGGGCGACCAGCGAAAGGCGCCCATGGGCTCACCCGCGCGTTCGACCATCCACGCGTCAAGGCGGCGGTGGTCGGCACTCGCGACACCACGGAATCGCGCGCTCAGTGAGCGACGATGGTCGTCGGTCAGTGCGTGAGGATCGCCCGGCGCTTCGTTGATCAGTCGATTGAGGACGTTCCTCGAGTAACGCCGGTGCGTGAGCGCGCTCACGCCACCACCACCAGGCGCGTCAGCACGTCGAGCACGTCGAGTGCGGCGCGCGTCAGCAGTTCGTCGTCGACGTCGAGACTCCACAGTTCGCCCGTCGCCGTCGAGAACATCGAGGTGCGCAGTGGTGCGATCGAGGTGCGCAGGGTCTGCACGAGGGCGTGGTAGCGCATGACGCGCTCACCACCTTCGCCGAGCGGCGACGTGGTCACGTCGAGCAGCGCCACGGAGGCGACGTCGCTCGTCGTCGTGCCGACCATGAGATCGACGACGTCGCGCAACACGACGTTGCCTCCAGCCAGGCGCTGGTACGCGCGCAGTGACGTTCGAGGCAGCCAACGATTGGAGAGTGGACCGAGTGAACGCTTCAGGGTCACGCAGTGCGCGGTCACGTCGGTGACGAGACGAGCACGATCGCCAGCGTCGAGGTGGTCGACGAAGTTCGTCAGCTCGTTCGCGCCCACGTCGGCGCGCCAGGCGAGGAGGGCCTCGTGAAACGCGTCCCCGACATCGAGCCCGACGCTCATGAGACGGAGTGCCTGCGTGATCAAGATCCCGCGAACTTGCGCGAGCGTGGAACCGCAGAGCTCAGAGACGAACGGCGCCGCTCGAAACGACGAGGCGCGAACGGTGACGGGCTCGTCGCGAAGCGCGGATCCGAAGAGCTCGAAGATACCGTCTTCGAGCAGCGCGCGAAGACCGGGCGCCGCCGTGGCGTTCGCGACGGGGCGGGTGGTTCGTTCACCACGAAGAACGTCCATCACGTTGAGGGGCGGCGCGTCAAGCAGTGAAGTCATGCGTAGAGTTTGGCGCCACGGTGTGACACGGCCTAGCCTCGAAGCGTGTTCGTCGCCGTCTTTTCCGTCTTCGTCGTGGCCGTCGTGGTGTTGAGCGTGCTGACACTGCGCTGGGCCGTCAAGCGCGACCGCGAGCGGCGCGCGCTTGAGAAGACGAACGAGAGCTAGTCCTTCAGCTGATCTTGCAGTTCGTTCACCGCGCGGTCGAGGTCGGCGATGGCTCGCTCGATGACCGACAGGCGGTCCTTTAAGGTCTCATCCACACGCTGATCGACGCGCTTGTCGACCTGGGCGGAGAGCCGTGCGTCGAGCGAGTCCACGATCGGCTGGGTCATCTGTTTGATGCGGCTCTTTAGATCTTGGGGTTTGTTGGCGTTCGTGTCGTCGTTCTCGGCCATGGGCCAAGACTAGGTGAGGGGCGGTGGGCAGTAGACGCCGGGGTTGAACTGCAGCGTGTTGAACTGGCCGCCCCACGGCGGGTTGAGCAGCGTCGTCGCTTCGGCCTGGAGGGTCGACGTAGGGGTGCAGACCGCGTCGAACGAGATATAGCCGCGGACGTTGCTCCCACTGGCGCCCGCCACCGGAATGGGACCACCGCCGCTGAAGGCGATCGCCATGAAGACCGGCAGCGAGAGGGTCGAGAGCTGGTAGTTGCGGTACTCGGACTGCGAGGCGTAGACCCCGGCGTTAAGGCTCGGGTCGACCGAGTTGAGGCCCTCCTGCCAACCGTTTACCATCGAGGTCCAGTACGTCGCGTACTTGGCCATCGTGGCAAGACTCGAGCCACCGGGCGCGTCGAGACCCGAATGGTTGTCGGGGTAGCCCTCGGGGTCGAAGATGATCCAGTCGGGTTTCAGTCCCACGCCGAGGGTCCGGTAGGAGTCGATCTGCGTCGCCACCCACGCACCCGCGGCGAAGCCGTGATCGTAGTAGTTCGACGTCGTCATGGCCTGACCGGCGAGCGGACCGCTCACGGTCCAGAAGTCGAGCCACGTGACGCGCTTGTGCGCGTTGTAGATCGACTGGCCGAGGAGATAGTCCGGTGACGTGACGACACTCGACGCCCCAGTGAAGCCGACCCAGGGTGCCGTCCTCGTGCCCAGTCCACCGGTCTCGGAGATAATGGGCCATCCGTCACTGACGGCCTGGGTCCACTTCGCGCTCGGAATGGCGTAGACCCCGACGCCCTGTCGCGGCGGTGCGTTCAGTCCCGCCGCGTAGAGCGTGACCTGACCGTTGATCTGGAGTCCCGTGACGACGCTCCCGACCGAGCGCGCCGAGCTGCCGGCCGTGACGGAGACGTCAGTGGAGGTCCAGGGCGAAGCGCCCGAGGCACTCGTCAAGACGAAGAGGTCACCCCAGTTGGCTGCCTGCCCCGCGACGGCAACCTGGTTGGGCGTGACCTGCACCGAGAGCGTGCCGGCGAGTGGAGGCGAGCCCGCGGCGAAACTCGTGACGTTCTGTACGTTCCAGACGGGACTCGAGGGAGTCAACGAGTACGGCGTCGTGAAGAGCTCCACGGCGCCACCACTGGTCAGCGCCGCGAGATCGATAGTGGTCGCGCTCGAGCCGAGCGCGAGCGATCCCGACAGCGTGGGCGTGCCCGTGAGCGTGGTCAGGTTCAGCGCGGTCCAGGTTCGTATCGACGCGTCGACGCTGGTGTACACCGCGAGGTCGCCGTTGTTGAGGTTGGCGGCGAAAGTCGGCGTCGCGCCCGGCAGCACGACGGGGTCACCGCCAAAGGCCGTCGCGTTGACGGGCCTCGTCGTCGTGGTGGTCGTGGTCGGCGCGGGTGGCTTCGTTGTCGTGGTGGTGGATGACCCGGATGGCGACGTGGTCGTCGTCGCAGGAGGTTTCGTCGTTGTGGTCGTCGGCGGGCTCGTCGGCGACGTGACCGTACTCACGTTCGTCACGTTGAACGCGTTCTGCGTGTACACCGGAACGGCTTGTCCGGCCGCGAACGAGAGCGTCAGTACTTCGATCGTGTTGTTCGCCGTACGGTACGCCACGGTGCCTGTCGTACCCGTGATTTGAATGCTCGGCAGACCGTTCGACGCGAGCACGCCCGTGAGGTCGGTGAGGTCGGTGGTGACGTAGGGACGCCACGGCGTGTCGTAGTGCAGCCGCGCCCAGAGCGTCGTGTCGGGGTCGTTGGGGCTCAACAGGATCACGTGGCCCGTGTCGTCGACGTAGAGAAGGTCGACGTTGTTGGAGGGATCGAAGAAGGGGATCGGATCGGCGGCGGGCGTGGGTACGTCGTTGCCCGGCGTGAAGTCCGTCCAGCGACTCGCGCTGCCGGTGCTCTGGGTGAAGAGCGCCAGGTGACTGTCGTTCGTTCGATACGCGATGACGCCGAGCGTTCCGCTGGTGGCGCCGTGGGGGCCGCCAAGCATCGTGGTGGCGTTGAGCTGACTCTTCAGAGAGACCGCGTTCCACGGAAGTGGCTGGACACCCGTTTCGACGAACTGGTACATCGGTAGCCCGGCGGGCGCGGTGTTCGTGGCGCCGCGTGAAGAACTCGCCGCAAAGAAGGTGCCCGCCACCAAAACAATGGCCATCAGCGCAAATCGTCGAATCTTCACTCACGTCCTAACGGGGGGTGACGCGTCCACTTCGGTAGAGACCTTCACCGTGACAAAGTTTAGGTGCGAGGTACTGATCGACCCCGGTCATTAACGATGACGTTAAATCAATTGCTACAACCGTGTTACAACTTTCCTCAACGCCGATGATTTACTCGCACCAACCGCGTTGAGCGCGCGCGCGATGACGCCGTACAGCTTGCCTCTGGAGAGTTTTCCGACGCTGATCGTCGTCCGTCCTCGACCGAGAGAGACCCACGAACGGCCACCGTTGATCGAATACTGATACGACGTGATCGCGCTCGATCCGTTGCGCACCGGCGCCCTCAAGGTGAGCGCGAACCCTCCGACGAGGGGCGTCAACCTCGTGATCGTCGGCGGTCCCGGTTTCGCCTTTGGCGCCGCGCTCGCCGCGGAGAACGAGAGCGTCGTCGTGTAAACAGTCTGCCCGGCGTAACTCACCACCACGGTGACACTTTGCGCGATGGTGGAACCGACCGTGAACGTCGCGACGCCCGAGGCGTCACTCGACACCGAACTGGTGGCGCTGCCGAGACCGCTCGTCATGTCTTCGACGTTATTGATGCTCAAGTACCCGCCCGCGGCCGTGGCCGTCACCTTGAGTGCGGCGTTGGCCACGGGCGTGCCGTTGGCGTTGCGCAACGTCGCCGTGACGGTGGGCCCCGCGGTGAGGGTCTGGCCCGTGGTGCTTGAGAGCGCGAAGGAGCTGTTCGTGCCCGACACGGCAGCGGGACAGAGGCCGGCGAGGAACGCGGAGCCGTTCGGACTCCCGAGACCGGACGCCATGTCGTAACCAACGCCGGCCGTGTAGCCGCCGACTCCGTAGAGATCGTTGTTGCCGGACGTGACGTCGATGAAGCCCGTCGACGCCATGGCGTAGAGCGACGGGTTGATGAATCCCAATCGACCACCCGTCGCCGACGTGCAGGCCTGCGCCGCGACGGCGACGAGCGCACTCACGAGCGGCGCGCCGATGGACGTGCCGCCGATGCCGCCCCAGCCTCCCGAACACGTGTGATTGCAAAGTCCCGAGTTGGTACCGGTGAAGTACTGGATGAAGCCCGTCTTGGGGTCGGCCATGACCGAGAGATCGGGCACCAATCTTCGTGTCGCCGTCACGGTGTCGATGCCGGGGGCCACCTGCCACGAAGGGCGACTCCACAAGGTGGACACCCCGCCGCCGCCCGAACCGCAACCCTGCGACGTGCAGTTGTCGTTCCAGACCGACTGACTCAGTGGCGCGATGTTGGAGACCGTGAGGCCTCCCACGCCGGTGACGTAGGGCTGTGACGCGGGGTCGTCGACGGCGAGGGGCTTCACGGGCTGTGGCGTACCCTCGCAGTCCGAAGAGCCGCTGTCACCGGCCGCGGCGACGACGGTCTGACCTTGGGCCGCCATCTCTTGGAAAATTGTCTGTTCGGCGAGCGCGGCCCCGTTGGTCTGCGCTTCGCAGATACCCCACGAGGTCGTGACGATCGTCGCGGTGTTGTCACTCGCCATCTGGGAGTAGATATCGGTGGGACCGTTGCCGTTCTGCGTCCCTTGGTAGACCTCGATCGCGGCGCCGGGCGCGAGGGCCGCCGCCTCTTCGACGTCCAACGTGGCTTCGTCGGGCGCGTTGTTCGCGTTGTCGGCCGTGACCGGTCCGCCGTCCACGTTGATCTGGGTGATCGAAGGTGAGAGGCCGTAACACGAGAAGAACGTGTTGGCGTCGCCCACGTCGAAGTTGGCGAGTTCGTAGACGCCGATCGTCTGGCCGACGCCCGTGTCGCCCGCGGCCCACGCGCTGCTCAAGCCGTAGAGCTGAGCCTGTTGGAGCACGGTGTAGCCACCGACGGAGTTCGGTGTCGTGCCCGACGAGCTGCCCGCGGAGGGGCAGGCCGTCGGCGGCGAACTCGCGTGCGGTGTCGAGACGTTCGTCGTCTCGGGTTGCACCGTCGAAAGGCCGGCGACGGCGGTCACGTCCTTCGCGAGCGCTTGGGGCAGTGACGCGGCGACGGTGAAGTGCGCGTGCAGTGACCCGTCGCTGAGACGTATCGTCTCGACGGGCGCGTCGAAAGCGTGAGCGATGGTGGCCGAGGTGCCGGTGACGCGCAAGATGTTGTGGCCCTTACTGAGTGCGCCGACCTTCAGGCCGTAGCTCTCGAGGTAGTTTCGAACGTCGCTCACCGTCTTCGCCGAGGCGCCGTAGGAACGCGCGTACTGGCTCGGCGTAAGGAAGTGGTGGAAGTTGGCCGACGACGTGTTGGAGAGGCTCGTGATGAAGGCGCCTAGCGCCCGCTGATGCGTCTGGGCCAACGCGAGGTCGAAGGACGTCGTGAGGGATTGATTGACGACGACGTCAGTGGTGGGAAGCGGGGTCAGGCCCGCGACGACCACGCGCGCGTCACTCGCGCCGGCCGCCATCGTGGTGGCGGGTATCGCCAGCGCGACGAGGGCCGAACTAAGTGCGATGAGGCGCCACGGAGAGCGCTTCCGAAACCGGGGCATAGTGGTCAGCCTAGAGAAGAGTGCATAGCACCACCCACCAGGAAACCTAAGAAGCGGCGCGTTACTTGACTTCGTGGCCGACACGGCGATAGCGAGCGGGGAGATCCCCGCACTCCTCACAGACTGACTCGGGGACGACGCCGGCACGAATGAGCCAGCCGAAGACGATGCAACCCAGGCAGATGCCCAGGAATCCCTCGAGTGACGCAGCCCCGATGAGGGGCAGGAGGATCCATCGCGCGTCCAACCAACCGGCGGAGAGCCACGTCACCAACGCGGACAACGAGAAGGCCAGTCCCATGGCCTGGGCGAAGCGCTTCGGCGGACCTGGCAAGAGCTTCTGCCATTGCCTGAGTCGTGGTCCACTGACGCGCACCGCGAACCATCCAAGGGGTGAGATCTTCGGCCCTGCGGCCACGCGGGCGGCGAATCCGTAGGTCAGGGGGATCAAGATCCACGCGTACCCAGTCACGAAGGCGACGACCGACATCGTCACCACGCCGAGAGCAACCGAGCGGGCCGCTGCGTCGTCGACGGGATTCGGGAAGGAGAGGAACTTCTTCATCGCACAAAGTCTAGAGAAATTGTCAGAAATTTGACCTCACCCAACCGCGAGCTTCACGGTGGTGACGACGCCGACGGCGATGACGAGCACCCGAACAAGTGTGGGCGAGAGCCGCACGACCAACAGTGCCCCGAGCCAACCACCGACGAGGGATCCGACGAGCAGCATCGACACGGCGGCGGCGGCCAAGTGTCCGTGCACGATGAAGATCAGCGCGGCCGAGGCGTTGATGATCATGGAGAGCGCGTTTCTGAGCACCTGGAGGACGTGGATCTCGAGCGGGAGCGCGAGCGCCATGACCGCGAGAAGCACGATGCCGAGGCCCGCGCCGAAGTAGCCGCCGTAGACGGAGACGAGGTAGACCGCCGCGAACAGCGGCCAGCGTCGTGCTGGGTGTTCGTGATCGACGTCCGCGAGTTGGCGAGTGATGAGAGGTGACGCCGCGAAGAGCACGGTGCCGGCCCCGATCAGCCACGGCACGAGGGCACGAAACGACGAAGGTGATCCTTCGAGGAGCAGCGCGCAACCGGTGGCGGTACCGAGGACGCACGAGGGCATCAATGACGCGATGAGTCTGCGGTGCGGCGTCAGTTGATGACGGAACACGCGTAGCGAACCGAGGTAGCTGGGCACGATGCCGACGGTCGCCGAAATATTGGCCTGCAGTGCCGGTACGCCAAGCGCCAACAAGGTCGGGAACGTCACGAACTGTCCACCACCGGCGACGCCGTTGACGACGCCCGCCCCTACGCCTGCCAGTAAGAAGATGGTTAAGCGCCACCCAAGTGGAAGGGCCGCGATCAACATTGTCACTACTGTACGTACGATGGATTTTTTGACATTTGCGACGCGCAATCCCCGAGTTTGGTCACCTCGTCATCTACCGTTAGCCGGGTGTACCTCTTGAGTGGTGAACTCATTGTCCCCAGCGACGCTCCCGACGACCTCATACGCGCGGCGGGGGGTGTGGTCACGCGATTTGTTCCGGGCGGTCGGGTCGAGGTCGCCTGCATCTACCGTGAGGCGAGGGGCGACTGGACCTTTCCCAAGGGCAAGATCGAAGAGGGCGAGACCTTCGAACAGGGCGCGCTGCGCGAAGTCTTCGAGGAGACGGGACTGCACTGCCAGGTCGTGCGATTCATTGGTACGACGAACTATACGCACCGCAAGGGCAAGTCGAAGATCGTTGCCTACTACTTGATGCGAGCGCTGCACGGTGAGTTCGAGCCGAACGAGGAGGTGGACGTCCTCGTCTGGTTGCCACTCGAACAGGTGCGATCGCACCTCACGTGGGACCGCGACCAAGAGCTCTTCGACTTGGTTCTCGAGCTGCCGGAGATTCGAGCGCAAGCCTCCTAGCGAACGCGCTCGAGGAAGTTCCGAGTGGATTCGTGTTTCGGGTTCGAGAACATCTCCTGGGGTGTTCCCTGCTCCACCAGTACTCCCTTGTCGAGATAGACGACCTGGTGCGCGACGTCTCTCGCGAAGTTCATCTCGTGCGTAGCGATCAGCATGGTCGTGCCCTGGTGCGCGAGGTCGGTGAGCAGATCGAGTACTTCGCCGACCAGTGTCGGGTCGAGGGCGCTCGTCACCTCATCGAGCAGAAGCAACGACGGGCGCATGGCGAGCGATCGAACGATGGCGACGCGCTGCTGTTGACCACCGGAGAGTCGATCGGGGTAGTCGTCGGCGCGCTCTCGCAGTCCGATGCGCGCGAGAAGGGCGAGTGCCTCGTCGCGAACCTCGGGGCCCTTTCGTTTCTGCGCTCGAACCGGTCCGAGAAGGATGTTGTCGAGCACACTCAAGTGGGGAAAGAGATTGAAGGATTGAAAGACCATGCCGACGTGACGGCGAACGAGATCGGGGTCGATTCGTGGATCCATCAAGCTTTGGCCGAAGAGGGTGATCGTGCCGCCGTCGATCGTCTCGAGAAGATTGGCGCAACGAAGCAGCGTCGATTTACCCGAACCCGACGCCCCGATGAGACAGACGACCTCGTGTCGATGGAGCTGGAGCGACACGCCGCGCAGCACTTCGTTGTCGCCGAATCGCTTGACGATCGTGTCGAGCTCGAGGACGACGTCGTTCACGAGGCGACCGCGAGTCGGCGGGCTCGATCGCGGGCCATCAGACGATCGGTGAAACGCGTCATGGGGATCGTCAGCGCGAGGAAGAAGAGTGAGGCGACGACGAGGCCGCTGCCGTTGAAGTCGGTGGACGCGAATATCTGCGCGGCGCGCGTCGCTTCGACGGCCCCGAGGGTCGACACGAGGGCCGTGTCCTTCTGGAGCGAGATGAAGTCGTTGAGGAGCGGCGGGACGACCGTGCGAACAGCCTGGGGCAACGTCACTCGACGCATCGTCGAGGCGTGCGTGAGGCCGAGTGACCGGGCGGCCAGGAGCTGGCCGTTCGGAACGGAGAGGATCCCGGCGCGAAAGACTTCGGCCACGTAGGCGCTGTACGTCAGGGTGAGCGCGATCACGCCGTAGGTGGCGAGCGAGAGGCTCGACACGAAGCCGAGTTGCAGCGCGGGCAGTCCGTAGCCGACGATGAAAACGACGAGCAACAAGGGGATGCCACGAAAGACGTCGGTGTAGCCCGTGACGAGAATTCGAAACGGCAACAAGACCGGTGAGTGGCTCATTCGCGTCCAGGCCAACGCCAAGCCAATGAAGAGAACCAACACCTCGCTGACGAGGAACATCCAGATGTTCGTCAGGAGTCCGCTGCGAATCGCTTCGATTCCAAGTTTCGGATCGCCCACCCACGACACCCATAGGTAGTGGGGATTGAAGAAGTAGTAGCGAAACGAGGCGCCACCGGGGGCGACGAAGAGGACCGCGACGATGACGCCGACGATGACGAGACTCGAGAGCGTGCTCGCGACGACGCCACGCCGTCCGACCAAGAGCCGGCTTCGTTTGGAGGAAAAGAGGTACGGCGTCTCGTCCGACGCGTCCACGTCGGGGTTCACCGACACGGCGCCTAGGGCTTAATCGACGGCACGTTGGTGTAGATGCCGAGCCACTTCTGCTGCAGTGCGGCGAGTGAGCCGCTGGATTTCAGGGCGGCGATCGCGTCGTTGACGCAACCTACGAGGGGGTTGCCCTTGCTGAAGAGCAGCCCGTAGTGTTCGCCGACGCTCGGGAACTGTCCGACCTGCGTGGCCAACAGTTTCTTCTTCGCCACGATCTGTGACGACGCCATGTACTGTCCCGTGGGCGTGTCAATCACGATCGCGTCGACCTGACCGAGCTTCAGGGCCAACACCGCTTGGTCGAGCGTGGAGTAGACGCGAGCGGGCTTCGTGGGTTTGATGTTCACGTTGATGTACGCGAGTCCCGTCGTGCCGATCTGGTCGCCGTACTGGTAGTTCTTCAGCTCCTGCGGCGTGTGCTTCTTCACGATGGCGTCGGTCTTCAGCGCGACGATCGACTGCTGCACGTCGTAGTAGCTCGTCGAGAACGTGACGGCCTTGGCTCGAGCGGCCGTGTAGGAGACTTCATTGATGTCGAAGTCGAAGGCCTTGGGTCCGGGGGTGTAGCTGGAGTCGAAGGGTTCCTTCACCCACACCACGTTCCTCTTCGACACGCCGAGCTCTCCAGCGATCGCGTAGGCCACGGCCGACTCGTAGCCCTTCGCGTTCGACGGCGTGTTGTTGACGAACCACGGGGTGTAGACGGGATTGTCGGTCGCGACCGTGAGCTTGCCCTTGGTGTGCTCTTGGGCAGTGATCGTGGTCTTGCACTTGGCCAACGCGCTTGAGGTACTCGCCGCGTGCGCGGCGACACCCGACGTCAACGACACGGTGGTGAGCAGTGAGGCGCCCAGAACTCCGGTGAGAGCCAATCGAACACTACGCATAGCTTTCCCTCCTTGACACGAAATCGCGTCACAGTGCCAGTCAGTGTAATCCTTGACCACGCGACAATCTTGGGGCCACGTGTCACTCGATTCGATACGTCGAGCGAGCGAAACGCGCTCGCGGTGACACGGCAGTCTTTAGTAGACTGGTTCGAGGGAGAGGTGGGTGAGTTCGGTTTAAACCACATTCCTGCTAAGAATGCGGCCTGCGAAAGTGGGCCCGAGGGTTCAAATCCCTCCCTCTCCGCCACTACACACCGAGCGCGCCGCGCTCGGTGTTGCTACGTGAAGGAGTTGTGGTGCGGTACTGGATCGAGACGCTCGGCTGTCCCAAGAACCACGTGGACTCCGACAAATTGGCGGGACTTCTGGAGTCCCAGGGCTACCTCGTCGCGACGGGCCCTGACGACGCTGATCTCGTGGTGGCGAACACCTGCGCTTTCATCGAAGCTGCGCGTGAAGAGTCCATCGAAACCGTCCTCGACCTCGCCGATCGAAAGTTGGACGGCGCGCGTCTCGTCGTGACGGGTTGTATGGCCGAGCGCTACGGCGACGAACTCGCGGCCGCGCTGCCCGAAGTCGATCTCGTCGCTGGTTTCGGCGAGAGCCTCACGAGCGTGATGCCTTCGACACCAGTCTCGCTTCGTCAACGACCGACGTCGTCGTTCGACCTCCTCAACCTCCCTCGACCGAAAGCGAAGGCTCCGTGGGCCTACGTGAAGATCGCTGAGGGTTGCGATCGACGCTGCGGCTTCTGCGCCATTCCGACGTTCCGCGGCGACCAGCGATCGCGCTCGACCGATGAGGTCCTGAGCGAATCGCGCGCCCTCGTCGAGGGTGGCGTGCGAGAGCTCGTCCTGATCGCCCAAGATCTCGCGAGTTGGGGCCACGACCGACGCCGGGCCGGGCGTGGTGAGGCGCTCGAAGTACTCGACGACGGGGGCACCCAGCCGTTGATCGATCTCACGAAGACCCTCAGTCGCGAGGTGGACCGCGTGCGGCTGCTCTACCTCTACCCGTCGGGTCTCACGCCGGGTCTGATCGAGACGATCCTCTCCACCGGTGTTCCGTACTTCGATCTCTCGTTGCAGCACGCCTCGAGGCCGTTGCTGCGAGGGATGCGCCGTTGGGGCGACGGGACGAGGTTCCTCGAGCGCATCGCCGCGATTCGCGCCGTCGAACCCGACGCGACGTTCCGCTCTTCGTTCATTCTGGGCTACCCCGGCGAGACCGAGGACGACCAGCGCGCACTGCTCGACTTCATCGAGGGCGCCCAACTGGACTGGGCCGGCTTCTTCACGTTCTCTTCGGAAGTGGGCACCTACGCCAACGACCTCGACGCACCCGTCGATCACGAGCTCGCGCTCGAACGACTTCGAGAAGTCTCTGAACTCCAAGACACCATCACGGCCAAGAAGCGTGACGCCCTCGTCGGCACGCGTCAACGGATCCTCGTCGACTCGCCCGGCGTTGGACGCAGCGTGCGCGAGTGCCCCGAGATCGATGGCGTCGTCATTATCGATCCCTCACTTATCGTGGGATCGATGGTTGAGTGTGAGATCGTGGCGAGCCACGGAACGGACCTCGAAGCGGTCGCCCTATGAGTGAGGAGCGCACCTACGGCCCGACGGCGCTGCTGACGCCGGCCAACATGATGACGGCCTTTCGCATCGTCGTCGCGCCCTTCTTCATCTACATGATCGTCTTCAATCGCATCTCGTGGTGGACGACGATCGTCGGACTGGCGGTGGCGGCGTCGGACTACTTCGACGGGATCGTGGCGCGTCGTCACGGCACGACGACCTCGGGCGCCTTCCTCGACCCCTTCGCCGACAAGGTGATCGTCCTCGGCGGGCTCTACGCCATCATCGTCTCGCGCCCGCACGGCGTCACGTTCTTCGTCGTGCCGGCGATCATCATCACGTTGCGTGAGATCTGGATGAGCGTGTACCGCGCTCGCGCAGCCAGGCACGGCACCTCCATCCCGGCCAGTCGCCTCGCCAAGTGGAAGACCTTCGTGCAGGACTGGGCCATTGGCTTCTGTGTCTTGCCGCTCACCGGTCACCACCCCGCGTTCGCCTTCGTCACGATCTGGTTGGCCGTCGTGCTCACGCTCTACACGGGATGGCAGTACTACGCCGTGGGGAAGCGAGTGGTTGCGCGTGCGGGTTGAGATCGTCGCGGTTGGTACAGAACTGCTCCTGGGACAGATTCCCGATACCAATTCGCAGTGGCTCGGCGAGCAGTTAGCCGCGAACGGCATCTCCTCGCACTTTCACCAGCACGTCGGCGACAACCACGAACGTATCGTGCTGGCCTTTCGAACCGCACTCGCGCGCAGCGACGCGATGATCGTCTGCGGAGGACTCGGTCCGACCCAAGACGACATCACGCGCGCCGCCCTCGCCGAGGTCATGAACGTTGCGCTCGATCGTGACGAGGCGCTGGTGGCGACCATTCGATCGATGTTCGAGTCACGCGGACGCGTCATGCCGGACAACAATCTGTTGCAAGCCGACGTCCCTCGCGGAGCCACGATCATTCCTCAGTCTCGGGGCACGGCGCCCGGTCTCATCTGCCAGGTCGGCCTTAAGGTGGTCTACGCCGTCCCCGGCGTGCCGTACGAGATGAGTGAGATGTTCGAGCGCGCGATACTGCCCGACCTCCTCGAGCGTCAACGTGACGCGGGCGAGACGGCGGTGATCCGAAGTCGGGTGTTGCGCACCTGGGGCGCGAGTGAGTCCGCTCTCGCCGAAGCCGTGGCCGAGCGCTTCGACGCGCTGGCGAACGACGACCGCGTCACGATCGCCTTCCTCGCCTCGGGCATCGAGGGTATCAAGGTGCGCGTCACGGCCCGCGGTGACGACGACGCCGACGCTCAGGTACGTCTGGGCGACGAAGAACGAATCGTGCGCGCACTGATCGACGAGAAACTCGGCGACATCATCTTCGGGACCGACGATCAGACGATGGAGGACGTCGTCGCGGACCAGCTCCTCGCGCGCGGCCTCACGTTGGCCGTGGCGGAGTCGCTGACCGGTGGGCTGATCGCCAGTCGTCTCGTGAACGTGGCGGGCGCGTCACGGTGGTTCCGCGGCGGCGTCGTCAGTTACGCGTCCCAAGTGAAGTTCGACGTGCTCGGCGTGCCCGAGGGGCCGGTCGTCAGCGCCGAGGCCGCCGAAGCGATGGCGATTGGCGTACGAAAGCTGCTCGGCGCCGACGTGGGCCTGAGCGTGACCGGCGTCGCGGGTCCCGAAGAGCAAGACGGTCAGGTCGCCGGCACCGTCTTCGTGGGGCTCGCTCTCGGTGACGGCGTCGTAAACGCGGCGCTCCGTCTCCCGGGGGATCGTCCTCGGGTGCGCGCGTACAGCGCCATCAGTGCCCTCGACGTTCTTCGACGAAACCTCGAGCGCGCGTAGTCCTCGAGCGTCTCACGTAACCTCACGGTAGAAAGTGAGGTGACCGTGTCGACACTCGAGGTTACCGTTGATCCTTCGGCCTTTGGCTTCTCGCCCGAGCGACTCGCGCGGATCAAGCCGGCCTTCGACGATTACGTCGAGGACCGTCGTCTGGCCGGTTGGCTGGCGACCATCTCACGAGGAGGCCAGCTCGTCTGGAGTGACAAGGGCGGCCACCGGGACCGTGAGAGGGATCTCGACGTCACCGACGACACGATGTGGCGTATCTACTCCATGACCAAACCCATCGTCGCGATTGCGGTGATGATGCTCTACGAAGAAGGACACTTCGATCTCATCGACGACGTTGGGAAGTGGATCGACGCGTTGAAGGCGCCTCGCGTATGGCAGGGCGGTACCCCCGAGAGTCACGAGACGGTGGCGGCGAGCGAGCCGGTGCGCGTGCATCACCTCCTGACGCACATGAGTGGTCTGACCTACGGCTTCACGAACCTTCACCCCGTCGACGAGATCTACCGCAACAAGGGTTACGACTTCGGCTTCGCGAAAGGCGCCGACCTCGCCCAGGCCGTCGACGACTGGTGCACGAGTCCACTGCTCTTCCAGCCGGGAACCCGCTGGAACTACTCAGTCTCCTTCGACGTGCTGGGTCGCCTCATCGAGATCTGGAGTGGTCAAGATCTCGACGTCTTTTTGAAAGAGAGGATCTTCGACCCGCTGGGGATGTCCGACACCGAGTGGTGGTGTCCGCCGGAGAAGGCTGACCGCCTCGCCATGCTCTACGTCCCCTCGCACGGGGACTCCTTTCCCTACGACGATTTGGCGAAGCACTCGCTGCACCCGCCGCGCATCCAGGGCGGCGGCGGCGGGTTGCTTTCAACGGCCTACGACTACGACCGTTTCATGAACATGATGTTGCGCGGTGGCGAGCTCGACGGCGTGCGGCTCGTGTCGAGCCGGACACTCGAGCTGATGACCGAGAACCACCTGCCTGACGACGGCGACCTCGTGGACCTCGCCGCCGACTCCTACCGCGAGACCGAGTACGCCGGCCAGGGATTCGGCTTCGGCATGTCGGTGATGATCGACCGGCGAAAGAACAAGTCGTTGGTCTCCGATGGTTCGTACTTCTGGGGCGGCGCGGCGTCGACGACCTTCTGGGTCGACCCCGTCGAAGATCTGACCGTTGGCTTCTACACCCAGCTCCTGCCGAGTGGCACCTACCCCATTCGACGTGGCCTGCAGCGACTCGTGTACCAGGCGCTGAGCGACTAGTCCTCAGGTCTACTTGGCCAACGCTCTATCTGTTCTATCATCAACGAATCTCCGGATTTCACAGCCGTGCGCAAAGCGAGACTTGGTCGGGCCAAGTTGCAAAAGTAGGAGAACCGCGGCTTTCTGCGCTACCTACACGTCTTTGTGCACAACCCACGAGGGCGAGACTATTTAGGGGCCAAGATAGACGAACTCGTCCAACGTTGCGCCATTGCTCAGCGTGCTACAAACCTCACCCGCCCGACTCCAGCCGCACCTCTCGTAGAGCTCAATTGCGTGGTGCGAACTAGTCACTACGTCAAGCATGGGAGTGAATCCAAGTTCTCGGGCGTGCTCGGCAGACGTGGTGAGGAGAGATTGTCCTATTCGGAGGCCCCGAGATGCGGGTGCGACCATCAGACGGGCCACCACGGCCAAGGACTCTGGTCCCACCCCAGCAAACGCACTCGCGCACTCCATCGCCTCGCGCGTTGTGCTCCGATGAAGCGATACTTGACCGACGACCGATCGCTCGTCTACGGCAACCCAAGCATTAATCGTGTCGGGCGCCACGAGAAAGGATTCGAAGTCCCCGGGGAGAAAACGCGGGTAACCATCCGTGTCGTGGACTTCTTTGGCCACGGCGACACACGCCGGTACGTCGCGGGACGTCCTAACTCGAATCATCACCGCGTTAGTTTCTCACATGACCTGGAGGGATTAAGCAGTCGTGGGAAACGAGTCTGCGCTTCCAACGTCGTAGCCACCGGTCGGAGTTCGTTGACGTTGGCTCTCCGACGCCTTGAGTCATGCGTCGTCTCGCGCTGTCGCTAACAGAGATTGAGTTTTGAACGTGGACTCAGTCGCCTTATCGGATCCGTGACATCATGTCTCGTGACAGGCAACGATGCTGAACGTAGCGCGCAATCAGATCTAACGGCCGTAAACCGTGCGACCTACGATCGAATAGCTGGTCGATACGATGAAAATCAGCGGATCAATCTGTCTGGAAGTGAATCCATATTCGCTGAACTCGAAGAGGCCTTTCTTCCAACACTGCCGACGCGCGGGTTGGTGGTGGACGTGGGTTGCGGGCCAGGAATCGATGCCGTTCGATTCGCGCGTCGAGGACTTCAAGTAGTCGGTGTTGATCTTTCAGCCGGGATGCTCGCCGTCGCCTCAAGGGAACTTGTCGGCCGAGTGGTGCAAGCAGATATGCGCGCCCTACCCATCACGTCTGGTCGGCTCGATGGAATATGGTGCGTCGCGTCACTCTTGCACGTTCCTGAAATAGACACGCTTGCGGTGCTTCAAGAGTTCAAGCGAGTGTTGCGGGGCACGGGGACTCTCGCCCTGGTGACTGCTCTAGGAGAATCCGAGGGATTCGAAATGGTGCCGTACGTACCAGGTGAGCAACGTTGGTTCGTCTACCGGAACCCGGAAGTCCTAAAAGATCAGTTACGTTCGGCCGGATTCACGATCTTTCTCGATGGCGAAGTACAAGGTAATCGTCTCTGGTCGACTTTTCTCGCAGAAGCAACATGAGTTTTCGACCCCTTCGATGGCACGAAGCGCCACCTCTTGGTGGCAGTCCCCGTGCGCCCGGCTCCGGCGTCACCGCAAATCGCCATTGAGCAGACGTCGTGACTCGAAACGCTCTTGAGCCAGGAATCTATTGCACTATCGCACTGCGTTAGGCCCGTAGTGTCAAAGATGAAAACCAAGGTGAAATCCCTCCTACGAACAAGTGTTCGTAGTACTCTGAAAGCTAGGCGAAGACCGACCGATGTCACTGGGGCCCTCTAACTTGCCTCCATGACAAAGAAGAAGGAGACAGTAATGGCAACCGACGATCGTGACAAGGCTCTCGAAGCCGCGCTCGGCCAGATTGAGAAGCAGTTCGGCAAGGGCTCGATCATGCGCATGGGCGAGAACATGAACTTCAACATCGAGTCGATCCCCACGGGCGCTCTCGCGCTCGACATGGCACTCGGTATTGGAGGTCTTCCACGGGGTCGCGTCGTCGAGCTCTACGGACCTGAGTCCTCGGGTAAGTCAACGCTGGCGATGCATGTCGTCGCCGAAGCGCAGCGTAACGGCGGGGTGTGCGCGTACATCGACGCCGAGCACGCCATGGATCCGGTCTACGCGCGAGCCATTGGCGTCAACGTCGACGACCTCTTGATCAGCCAACCCGACACCGGTGAGCAAGCGCTCGAGATCGTCGACATGCTGATTCGTTCTGGTGCGTTGGACGTGATCGTCATCGACTCGGTGGCGGCGTTGACGCCGCGCGCAGAGATCGAGGGCGACATGGGTGACAGCCACGTGGGTCTGCAGGCCCGTCTCATGAGCCAAGCGCTTCGTAAGTTGACCGGTGGACTCTCGAAGTCCAACACGGTGGCGATCTTCATCAACCAACTGCGCGAAAAAATTGGAATCAGCTACGGGAACCCCGAGGTGACACCCGGTGGACGCGCCCTCAAGTTTTATTCGTCGGTGCGACTCGACATCCGTCGTATCGAGTCCATCAAGGACGGCACTGAGATCGTGGGCAACCGGACGCGGGTGAAGGTCGTCAAGAACAAGTGCGCGGCCCCCTTTCGCCAGGCCGAGTTCGACATCATGTACGGCCAAGGCATCAGTCGTGAAGGCTCCGTCCTCGACGTCGCCGTGGAGTTGGGCTTCGTGAAGAAGGCCGGTGCGTGGTTCACGTACGAAGGGGAGCAGATGGGTCAGGGCCGTGAGAACGTGAAGACGTTCCTACGGGAGAATCCTCAAACCATGGCCGAGATCGACGAGCGGGTTCGCGCCCACTTGGCGGACGCGTTGGTGCCGGACGTTGTCGGTTCCGCCGAGGGCCTCGACATTGACACACCCATCAGTCTGGACTAGGCGACCTCGGAGTTTATCGACGCCGTGATCTTGTGATCTCGCGGGTCGAAGTGGCGCGTGGCGCTTCGAAACTTGAAGGTGAAGTCGGGCCAGATGGTGGTGTTCACGCCGGCGTCGTTCAAATACCAGCTTGAGCACCCCGTGTCCCACACCGTGCCGGGCAGCTTGGTCTGGAGATCTCGTGTCCATCCCTTGGCAATGTGGGCCTTGGGTTCGATGAGGGTGTTGTCGTCGAGGGCGGAGCGCACCGCCTTGGTCACGTAGTTGAGTTGGCTCTCGAGCATGAAGATGATCGAGGAGTGCCCGAGCGCGGTGTTCGGGCCCCCGAGCATGAAGAAGTTAGGGAAGTCGGGGAACGTCGTGCCCTTGTAGTTGGCGAGGGTGCCGTGATAGGCGTTCGAGAGCGTTTCGGCCCGGGTGCCGTGAACCTTGGTCGCCATCGGGTTGTCGGTGACGAAGAAACCGGTCGCCATGATGAGTACGTCACATTCGTGCAAAGTGCCGTCGCTGGTTCTCACGCCCTTTGCGTTTATGGACGAGATCGCGTCGGTCACCAGGGTGACGTTCTCGCGAGTGAGTGCGGGATAGAAGTCGTTGCTGATGAGTACGCGTTTGCACCCGAGTCGGTAGTGGGGAGTGAGCTTTTCTCTAAGTGAAACGTCATCGATCTGGCGCTCGAGGTGCTCGCGGGACATCGTCTCCGCCTTCGTCATGCGACGCGGATCCTTCACGAAGCCCAGCACCATCAACTCGCGACGCCAGTAGCCCCAGGCGCGTACCAGGCGCTGCGCGAGGGGCAGGGTGGAGAAGATTCTCTTCGTCCTCTCGATGACTGGATGCCCGAGGTGAGGCAGGATCCACGAAGGCGTGCGCTGGAAGACCTCGAGGGTGCTGATGACGGGCGCGATCTGGGGTACCGTTTGGACGGCGCTCGCGCCCGTGCCGATCACGCCGACGCGCTTGCCGAAGAGATCAATCGTGTCGTCCCACTGGGCCGTGTGCATGACGGGACCTTCGAAGGTGTACAGACCATCGATGTCGGGAAGCCGGGGCTCGGCGAGTCCGCCCGTGGCGAGAATGACGCAACGTGCGTAGTAGTCGCCTTGCGACGTGGTGAGCCGCCATTGGTTCGTGAGCACTTCAAAGGAGACGTCGAGGACGTCGTGGTCGAATCTGATCAGCTCGCGCAACTGAAATTCGTCCGCCACGTCCTGGAGGTAACGCCAAATCTCGGGCTGGTAGCTGTACGTGTTCGTCCACGCGGGATTGGGCGCGAAGGAGAATGAGTAGAGATTGCTCGCCACGTCACAGCGACACCCGGGATAGGTGTTGTCGCGCCACGTGCCACCGAGGTCGCGGGCACGCTCGAAGATGGTCACGTTGGTGACGCCGGCTTGTTGTAGTCGAATCGCCGCGCCGAGGCCGCCGAAACCCGAGCCGATTACCGCGACGTCCACCACCATGACCGAACGATACTCATCCGTCTCAGCGTGCGCGCGCGACAGATGTAGCGTGGCCGACGTGAGTTTCCGTCTGCAGATTCGTCGTTTGCTGGGATCGCTCGTGCGGCGGTGGCGTCGGTACCTCAACGAGGTCGCCATCGTCGGCCCGACCGACGCGTACGCGAGCAAGTTCTTCTACTTCGGTCACCACGCGGCCCTCATGGCCCCCCAGGGGGTCATCCACAACGAGCGTTACCTCTCCATCGGTGACGAGACCCTCATCGGTCCCAACGTCTGTCTCACGGCGGGCGTCAACGGCCAGCAGGAGATGCTCGCCACGCCGACCGTGTCCATTGGTCGCCACTGCGTCATCGGACGCGGCTCGCACATCATCGGGCACTGGTCCATCGAGCTCGGTGACGACATCCAGACGGGACCCTACGTCTACATCACGGACCAGAACCACTCCTACGAGGACGTCGACGAACCCGTGGGCTGGCAGCGTCCGAGCGAGGGCGCGGTCAAGATCGGCTCGGGTAGTTGGCTCGGCGCGAACGTCGTCATCCTGCCCGGCACGACCTTGGGCAAGAACACGACCGTCGCCGCGAGCGCCGTGGTGCGCGGCACGTTCCCCGATCACGTCGTCTTGGGCGGCGTGCCGGCGAAGGTGCTCCGTCACTACAGCCCGAGCGAGGGCTGGCTCGCAGGCCCGGCGTGAGCCAAGGACTCTTCGGCACTGACCTCACGCCGCTCAGAGTCTCGAAGCAGTACCGCCGGCTGTACACGGCGGGCTTCATCACTGCGCTCGGCAGTCAAGCCACGTTCGTCGCAGTGCCCTTTCAGTTGAAGCAGCTGACGCACTCGACCCTCGCCGTGGGCGCGATCGGTCTGGTCGAGCTGGCCCCCCTCGTCGTCTTCGGACTCTACGGCGGGGTGCTCGCGGACCGTCTCAATCGCCGCCGCCTCATCATTGCAATGGAGTTGCTGTTGATGGTGACGACGATGATGCTCGTCGTCAACGCGCTGCTCGCGCACCCCCTGGTGTGGATCCTCTACCTCGACGCCGCGATCGCCGCGGCCGCTTCGAGTCTCCAACGTCCGAGCATCGAGGCGTTGAATCAACTCTTCGTGTCGCACGAGCTGCAGCGCTCGGCCTCGGCGCTCGCTAACGTCCGCTTCACCACCGCCTCCATCATCGGTCCGGCCCTCGGAGGACTCGCGGCCGTGGCCTTCGGCCCGGGCTCGGTCTACGTCGCGAACGTCGTCACCTTCACGTTCTCGGTGCTCCTGCTCCTCACGCTGCGCGCCACGCCGCCGCAGTTGTCGTCAAGCGTGGGCGACGTCGCGGCCCTTCGTGAAGGGCTTCGCTACGCCCGGAGTCGCCCGGATATCGTCGGCACCTACGTCATCGACCTGCTGGCCATGATCCTGGCCTTTCCCGTCGTGATGCTGCCCTTCGTGGCGACGCGCTTTCACGAGTCCTACGCACTCGCCGTCCTCTACACCGGGTTACCGGGCGGCGCCTTGATCGCGACCTTGACGTCGCGCTGGACCCGCCACGTGCACCGTTACGGCCGCGCCGTCGTTGTCTCGGCGGCGCTGTGGGGTCTCGGCATCGCGCTCTTCGGTTACTCGTCGTCGCTGTGGCTGGTGCTCGTGGGGCTCGCCATCGGTGGCGGGGCCGACGCCGTGAGCGGCATCTTTCGCTCCACCATGTGGAACGAGTCCATCCCGCCCGAGGTACGCGGTCGCATGGCGGGCATCGAGATGATCTCGTACTCTCTTGGCCCAACGGCTGGTCAGTTCCGTGCGGGCGTGATGGCCGCCTGGACGTCGCTGCGCTTCTCGCTCACCTTCGGCGGACTCGCGTGCACGGGGTCGGTGGCGGTCGTGACCGCGGCGCTGCCGTCGCTCTGGCGTTTTGACGCGAGGACCGACGTGCACGTCGCCGAGGTTCGCGCGCAGCGTGAGAGGGAGGGCAACGCGGCCTAGACGCTCGTTTCGAACCTCTACTCTCTATCTATGTCTCGTTCGACGTTTCTCGTCACCGTCAGTGGGCCCGACCGCATTGGTGTCGGCGCCGAGCTCTTTCGTGCGTTGCACGGCCTCGAAGGTGACGACGTGCGCTTAATGGACGTGGCCCAGATCACCATTCGCG
This sequence comes from Acidimicrobiales bacterium, assembly GCA_035531635.1. GTDB lineage: Bacteria > Actinomycetota > Acidimicrobiia > Acidimicrobiales > RAAP-2 > RAAP-2. The sequence goes on from DATKSO010000067.1 coordinate 24,286, forward strand.
GCACGCTGGTGCTCTGCGCGGAAGTGAGTAGTGAAGCGGCACTAACCCACGAGACGTTGGTGAGCGCACTGCACGAGCGAAGCATCGAGGGCGACGGCATGTCGGTCCACGTGGAAGAGGTGACGCCGAAGGACGAAGTCGACGGACGCAGACTCCTCGTGACGTTGCTGGCACCCCAGATCGCGGCCAGGCAACTCGAGAATGTGTTCGATGCCATCGCCGCGAGTGGCGCGACCTGTGAGCGCATCGTGCACCTGGCGAATTACCCCGTCGACTGTTACGAACTCATCGTCATCGGCCCGAGCCACCCACTGCTGCGCGAGTCGCTCACGCTGGTCGCGAAGGAGATAGGGCTCGACCTCGCCGTTCAGCGCGCGGGACTGCACCGTCGTGCGAAACACCTCGTCGTTATGGACGCCGACTCGACGCTGCTCCAAGACGAAGTGATCGATCTCCTTGGCGTGGCCTCCGGCCGCGCCGAGGAAGTGTCCGCGATCACGAGATCGGCAATGGAGGGCGAGATCGACTTCGCAGAGGCGCTGCGACGTCGGGTGGAGCTCTTGGCGGGCCTGCCGGCCAGTGTGCTCGACGACGTGCGCGCGCAGCTTCGCCTCGCGCCTGGGGCGCGCACGCTCGTGCGCACGTTGCAGCGACTTGGCTACGTGCCGGCGGTGGTGTCGGGCGGGTTCGTTGAGGTGCTGGCGCCTCTGCTCGCCGAGCTCGACGTGACGCACTTCGCGGCCAACCGACTCGAGATTGTCGACGGCGCGCTCACCGGGCGCGTCGTGGGCGAGATCTTGGATCGGGCGGGCAAGGCTCACGCGCTGCGCCACTTCGCGGCCGAAGTGGGCGTGCCCCTCGAACAGACCGTCGCCGTGGGCGACGGCGCCAACGACATCGACATGCTCTCGGTCGCGGGCCTCGGTATTGCCTTCAACGCCAAAGCCCTCGTGCAAGAGCACGCCGACACGGCGCTCTCGGTGCCCTACCTCGACGCCGTCCTCTACTTCCTGGGCATCAGTCGCGAAGAGATCGAGACCGTCTAAAGCGCCGAGATGTGCACTTCTCGTGGCCGTTACCACATAGTAAGGTCAGCGTTGGATCGACTTTTTGGGGGAAACGTGAAGGTTGTCATTGACGCCGATCTCTGTCAGGGTCAGGGGCGGTGCTTCTCCATCGCGCCGGGCATCTTCAACTTCGACGAACTAGGTGATGGTGTGGTCATCGGCGACGGCACGCTCAGTCCCGAGACGATCGACCTGGCGCGTCTCGCCCAGGCCAACTGCCCCGAGCACGCCATTTTCATAGAGGAGTCGTCGTGACCGACAAGCCCCCCGTTCTCGATTTTGCCACCGACTTCGATCACACGGACCCCGAGTGGGTGAACGATCCCTACCCGATCTGGGATGACCTGCGCGAACGCTGCCCCGTAGCGCACACCGATCGATTCGGCGGCGCGTGGTTTCCTGCGACGCACGCGGGCGTGTCGGCCATTGCGAAGGACACGGAGAACTTCACCAGTCGCGACGTGATCGTGCACGAAGGTCGACCAACCGAAGTAGACCTTCCCGCGCCGATCGGCCTCGCGCCGCCCATCACGTCGGACCCACCCTTTCACCAGATCGCGCGAAAGTTGATTCTGCCGGCGTTTTCGCCCGGTGTCGTCAACGCCCTCGAGCCGCAGATTCGCGCGCTCTGTAACAGCCTGCTCGACGACATCATCGCCGAGGGAGTTGTGAACGCGTCGATGAACTACGCGCGCCTCATACCGCCGTCGGTCATCCGCGAGATGCTCGGTTTTCCCGAAGAGGACATGGACATCTTCATCAGGTGCGTGCACGTCATCACCGAGTCGATCGACCGACCCGAGGAAGAGCGCATCGAGCTGTTCGCTCCGGTCGAGGAGTACTTTCGCACCAAGATCGAAGAGCACATGGAGAACCCTCGTGACGACCTGACGTCGTTCCTCTTGAACGCGGAGATCAACGGGGAGAAGCTCGCCGTCGAACACGTCTTCGGCACGATGGTCCTGATCCTCGTCGCCGGCATCGACACCACGTGGGGGGCGATCGGCGCCTCACTGTGGCACCTCGCGCAGCACCCGGACGACCTGGCGCGCCTCGTGGACGAGCCGGACCTGATGCCAGTCGCCATCGAAGAGTTCCTTCGCTTCTACGCGCCCGTGACGATGGCCCGTCTCGTGAAGGCCGACATGGAGTACTTGGGCTGCCCGATGAAAGAGTACGACTGGATCCTGCTCGGCTTCCCCGCGGCGAATCGCGACCCCGTCGTCTTCAAGGACGCGGACAAGTTCATCATCGATCGAGCGGAGAATCGACACGTGGCCTTCGGTCTGGGCATCCACCGCTGCATCGGATCGAACCTCGCGCGCCTCGAACTGCGCGTCGCCATTGAGGAGTTCATCAAGCGCTACCCGAAGTTCGAACTCGAGAACCAGAACGACGTCACCTGGGCTCAAGGCCAGATCCGTGGTCCGAGGAATCTGCCGCTGCGAATCTTGAGCTGAGCCGTGACCATCGACGCCGAGGCCGAGGCGAAACGTCCGGTCATTGACTTCGCCGTCGATTGGGATCACACCGACCCCGCGTGGGTGAACGATCCCTATCCGATCTGGGACGACCTTCGCGCACGCTGCCCCGTCGCGCACACCGATCGCTACGCGGGGGGCTGGTTCCCGACGACCCACGAGATGGTCGCCGAGATCGCCAACGACACCGAACACTTCACCAGTCGCATGGTCGTCGTCACGAACAACAAGTTCCCGCCGAACGCACCGCCGGCGCCCATGGGCGGCGCGCCACCGATCACGTCGGATCCGCCCTTTCACCAGTTCGCCCGGCGACTGATCCTGCCGGCGTTCGCGCCCGGCCCTGTGAACGCCCTGGTGGACCAGGTGCGCGCACTGTGCAAGAAGCACCTCGATGCACTCGGTGACGTAACGGAGTTCGACGCGGGCGCGCAGTACGCGCAGTACATCTCTCCGGGCGTCATCGCCAAGATGTTGGGCTTTCCCGAGGCCGACGAAGACCTCTTTCGCGACTTCGTCCACGTCGTGCTCGACCTCGTGGACTTGGCACCCGAGGAGCGCGGGCCGCTCTTCTTGCCCATGGCCGAGTACTTCAACGCTCAGATCGACGACCACGTCGCGCATCCGCGTGACGACTTCACCAGCTATCTGCTGAACGTCGAGTTCAACGGCGAGAAGCTGGCGCTCGAGCACGTGCGCGGCACCATGGTCTTGACGCTGGTGGCGGGCATCGACACCACGTGGTCGGCGATTGGCTCGTCGATCTGGCACCTGGCGAAGAACCCGGAGGATCTCGCGCGTCTCGTCAATGAACCAGACCTCATGCCCGTAGCGGTGGAGGAATTCTTACGCTTCTACGCACCGGTGACGATGGCGCGCCTCGTGAAGGAGGATCTCAACTTTCACGGCTGTCCGATGAAGAAGGACGATTGGGTTTTGTTGGGCTTCCCGGCGGCGAACCGAGACCCCGAGGCCTTCGTCGACGCCGACACGTTCGTCATCGATCGTGCCGTCAATCGCCACGCGGCCTTCGGGCTCGGGATTCACCGCTGCGTCGGATCGAACCTCGCACGGATGGAGCTGCGCGTTGCCTTGGAGGAGTTCGTCGCGCGCTATCCGACGTTCGAACTCTCCGACCCCACCGGCGTCACGTGGGCACCGGGGCAGGTTCGCGGACCGCGACACATTCCCCTCCGGATCACTGCGTAGCGATCCGGAGGGGAATGCGTCACCTACGCCGCGCGGACGATGACGGGGTCGTGAACCTTGTCGACCTCGACGGTGGAACCGTCAGCGTTGCGTAGAGCGTGTTCGTGACGTGCCGCCCGATTCGCGCGCACGCCCATCACGAGTGGCACGAAAATGACCGCCAACGCGAGGGGCACGAGGACGATACTGAGTAACAGAATCAACATCATAGTTTTACTCCTTGCTTTGTCGTACGCCGAAACTTTTCCGGGCACGAGAACAACGTACGCAGCGAAGTTAAGGTCCGCGTATGGAGGGAGAAAGGCGCCCCTCAATCTTTCGTGACGAGAAGATGTCGAAGCAACGTCGCGTGACGTTGCTTCGACATTTTGTTCACTGACGTCGACGACGTCTCTCTAGTGCACGCCCGAAGTCCACTCGTGCACAAGGTCAGTTGTCACGACGTCGTCACGCGTGCGACGGGTCGAGAATTTCTTAGGCGATTCTGATAGTGCACGTCTTCACATCTGTTGCTCGACGTCGAACGCGCGCGGGATTTCCTCTTGCGCGTCACGACGAGAGGCACTAGCGTTGCGACTCGTTCGCACGACGCCCTACAGTCCGAGATGCGGTGAGCCCTTCGACCACAGTTCGGCCATCCACGCCTCGACGGCGTCGGCGTCGCGCGGAAGAGCCGCGGACAAGTTCCTCGAGCCGGTGGCCGTGACGAGGATGTCGTCTTCGATGCGTACGCCGATACCTCGGTACTCTTCGGGCACGGTGAGGTCGTTGGCCTGAAAGTAGAGGCCGGGTTCGACCGTCAAGACGTAGCCTTCGGCCAAGTCGCCCCAGTAGAACTCGTTACGCGCGTTCGCGCAGTCGTGCACGTCGATACCCAGCATGTGACTGGTGCCGTGCAGGGTGTAGCGGCGGTGGAGCTGTCGGTCCTTGCGAAGGGCCACGGCGGGCTCTTCTTTCATGATGCCCATCTCGAAGAGCCCCTCGGCGAGGACCGCCATCGCCGCGTCGTGGGGCGCCATGAAGTTCGCCCCGGGCTTCACCGCCGCGATGCCGGCCGTCTGTGCCGCGAGTACGAGTTCGTACACGCGACGCTGTGGCGCGGAGAACGTGCCACTGATGGGCATCGTGCGCGTGACGTCGGCGGTGTAGAGATTGTCGCATTCGATACCCGCGTCGAGTAGCAGGAGATCGCCACGACGAACCTCGCCTTTATTGCGAGTCCAGTGCAAGGTCGTCGCGTGTGAACCGCTCGCGGCGATCGTGTCGTAGCCCACGTCGTTGCCTTCGACGCGCGCGCGCAGGTTGAAGACGCCTTCGATGACCCGCTCCCCGCGACCCTCCGCGATCGGCAGTGCTCGCACGACGTCTTCGAAGCCCTTCACCGTGAAGTCGACCGCGTCCTGGAGTTGAGCGACCTCGAAGTCGTCCTTCACGAGGCGAAGCTCACTGAGCGTGCTCGCGAGTACTTCGTCGTCCTCGCTCGGCTCGTGCAGTGCGTCAACGCTCGCGTCCAAGCCGCGCAGCGTCACGATGCCGGCGCCGCCGAGGGACACGAGGTCTTTCTCGAGGTTCTCGAGAGGCGCGGTGTCGAGGTCGTAGTAGATGGCGGCCTCGGCGACTCCACGACGAGGTCCCACCCACAGCTCGCCGTAGCGAGCGTCCGTGTAGAACTCGTGGGTCGACGAGTCTCGGCGACTCGGTACGTAGAGTGTGCTGTTCGCTCCCGCGCTGCCGGGCGAGATGACCAGTACGGCGTCAGGTTCGTCACATCCCGTCAGATAGTAGAAGTCGGTCCCGGCGCGAAAGCGGTAGTCGGTGTCGTTGGCACGTGTCTTGAAGTTCCCCGTCGGCACGACGATGGTCTTGCCGGAGAACCTCGCGCCGAGTCGCAGGCGTCGCGCGGATGAGTAGATGGTGGCCGGGTGCACGTCGTGCGAGATCGTCGCCGGTTCCCAGTTCGACGTCATGTGGTCAAAGAGCACACGGGGACTGGGGGGACGGTGCGCGCCGACCCACACCCAATGCTCGGAGACGGGGTGCTCTTCAGAGACGTCGGGTTCTGGTATCTCGATTTCTTCGCTCATATCACTAACTTACAACTGGACGTTTGCCGTCGTTATGCTCGCGGAATGGACATCTCGCTGCGTCACGAGGGCCCCGTCGCGGTGCTCACCTGGGACGACGGTGAGAATCGTCTGAACGCCGACTCGTTGGAGCGTGTGAACGCACTCCTCGACGAGCTAGAAGCCACCAGCGGGCCTCTCGCCGTTGTCGTCACCGGCGTCGGGAAGTTCTTCTCCAACGGTCTCGACCTCACGCGATTCGGAGCCAATCCGACCGAGTTCACCGCCACGCTCGATGAGCTCGAACGAACCATCGGGCGGATCATGCTCTTTCCCGCCTACACGGTCGCGGCCCTCAACGGCCACACGTTCGCGGGCGGCGCGCTGCTGAGCTGTGCCTTCGACTACCGCGTGATGCGCGAGGATCGCGGCTACTGGTGCATGAACGAAGCCGAGATTGGTCTCGCGCTCGACGAAAAGCTCTGGTCGATCATTGAACATCGTCTGCCTCGGGCGACGGCGACGGCCGCCGCGATGACGGCGACGCGCTTCAACGGACCCGATGCCCTTGCGGCCGGCATCGTCGAGGCGATCGCGAGCGAAAGCGAGCTACTCGATCGCGCGATTGAGGTCGCCTCGCGGTACGCGGGGTTGGATCGAATGACGCTGTCCAAGCACAAGTTGTTGGCGCACGGCGAGGAAGCGACGTTCTTGGGGTGGAGAACGTAGTTGCCCGGCGTTCTTCGCCAAGCGACGCCGCGCGACGCTGACGCGATTCTCAACTTGCACGGCGACTCGTGGACGAGCCCTGATCGGACTGATTTACTCACCGGGCGCGTCGGGTCTGGCGACTGCCTCGTCTGCCAGGTCGATGGCGACGTGGTCGGGTTCACCACGATCAGTCCTCGATCGTTCTTCGGCCGCGACTTCGTGGAGTTACTCGTCGTCGACGCTCGCCACCGTCGAGCAGGAGTGGGGAGAGAACTCCTGCACGCTGCGCTCCACCACGCCACGACGCCCGAGATGTTCACCTCGACGAACCGCTCCAACCTCGCGATGCTCGCTCTGTTGCGCGACGAGGGGTGGCAGTTGAGCGGCGAACTGACTGGAATTGACGAAGGCGACCCCGAAGTCGTCTTCTTTCGAAGTTCAAGTGCCTCGTGACACTCGGGGTGGGATCGACGCCTACCCTGCGTTAGGACTCGCTACGAGTCACGCGGTCGACGAATCGCCACGACGAGGGCAGTGCGACGCCGGAGATGGCGGCCTTGATGACTTCGCCCCACACGAACGGCGTGAAGCCGAACGCGACCGCCTGTGCGAGCGACGCGTGAATCGCGAACTTTAGCCACGTGACGCCAATGAGAAAGATGATGACGTCACCGACGGCCATGGAAATGACGGCGCGCGTCACGGTGCGATCCGTCCCTCGTGACGCGAGCCACCCGAGGACGGAACCGGCTACGACGAAGCCGATGAGGTAACCAAAGGTTGCCGTGACGTAGCCACTCGAGTGACCCGCGAACCACGGCACGCCCGCGACACCGGCGAGGAGGTAGAGCGCCATCGCGATGCCGGCGCGGCGCCAACCGAGCGCCGTGCCCGCCAGCATCACGCCCAGCGTCTGGCCCGTGACGGGTACGGGGTTGTGCGCGAGATGGAGGGAGACCTGCGCGAGCGCGCCGACTAACGCGGCCGCGCCCACCACGAGCGCGACGTCCGCGAGCACCGTCTTCGGCACGACGTCGGCTAGGACGCGACGTGGTGCGGGCGTGGTGAGTAGTGACATCAAATTCTCCTCGTCATTTCGCTACGGTCACTTTACGTGAGTCGAGGAGACGTCAAAAACGAATTCGGTACTCGAGAGTAACTAAACCCAACCTTGATCGCGCGCGATCTGCTCGACGTCGCCGATGCGCATTCCGGTGCGATGTTGCAGCGTGCGGATCAGTCCGCCGGCCTCGTAGAGCGATTCGTGCGTGCCGGTGTCGAGCCACGTCGTCGCGCGTGAAAGGATCTCGACACGAAGTTCGCCACGCTCGAGGTAGGCGTTGTTGAGGGCCGTGATCTCGAGCTCGCCTCGCTCGCTCGGTGTGAGGTCTCGCGCGAAGTCCGACGCGCGTTCGTCGTAGAAGTAGATGCCTGGCACGGCGTAGGTGCTCTTTGGATCACTGGGCTTCTCTTCGATCGAGAGCACCTGACCGTTGTCGTTGAACTCGACGACGCCGTACACCGAAGGATTTGACACCTGATACGCGAAGATAAGGGCACCCTGGACGCTGGTGTTCTGCTGGAGGTGCGTGCCAAGACCGGGACCGTAGAAGAGGTTGTCGCCCAAGATGAGGGCGCACTTCTCCCCGTCAAGGAACTTCTCACCCAAGATGAGCGCCTCAGCGAGTCCGTTCGGCTGGTCTTGCACGATGTACGACAACTTGATCCCCAACGCCGATCCGTCACCGAGAAGACGGAAGAACGCTTCTTGATCGTGCGGTGTCGTGATGAGGAGAATTTCGCGGAGCCCACTGAGCATGAGGGTGCTCAACGGATAGTGAATCATGGGCTTGTCGTAGATGGGCAGTAACTGCTTGGAGACCGCGCGGGTAATGGGGTGCAGGCGCGATCCGGTGCCGCCAGCCAAAATGATTCCCTTCACCCTATTAGTATAGAAGCGCACTAGCCCCCTTCTAAAGGCCGAGGTACGCCATGCGCGTTGTTATTACCGGGGCGGCCGGCTTCATCGGGTCGCGATTGAGTGAAGTGCTGGTCGACCAGGCGGAGCGACTGCACTACGACGACGTCGTGCTCTTTGACGCGTTGACGTACTCGGGACGACTCGAGAACCTCGAGGTCGTTCGCCAAGACTCGCGCGTCACGTTCATCAAAGGTTCCATCACCGACGAGTTGGTGGTCGACGAGGTGCTGAACGGCGCGCACGCCGTGCTGCACCTCGCCGCGGAAAGCCACGTGGATCGTTCGATCACCGGTGCTCGACTCTTCTACGAGACGAACGTCATGGGTACCCAGCAGCTTCTCGAAAGTGCACGTCGTGCGGGCGTCGAACGCTTCGTGCACGTCTCCACCGACGAGGTCTACGGATCTATTGACGAAGGCGCGTGGCGCGAAGACCACGTCCTCGAACCCAATTCGCCGTACTCGTCGAGCAAGGCTGGCTCGGACTTGGCGGCGCTCGCGTACCAGCGCACGTACGGGCTGAACGTCATGGTGACGCGTTGTTCGAACAACTACGGGCCACGTCAGTTCCCAGAGAAACTCATTCCGCTCTTCGTGACCAATCTCTTCGACCGCGTGAAGGTCCCGCTCTACGGCGACGGACTGAACGTCCGAGACTGGCTCTTCGTGGACGACCACTGTCGGGGCATCCTGCGCGTACTCGAGGAGGGACGCGCAGGCGAGATCTACAACATCGGCGGGGGGACCGAACTGACGAACGTCGCCATCACGCGCCTGCTCTTGGAACTCTGTGGGGCGGACGAGTCCATGATCGAACCGGTCGCCGATCGACTCGGACACGACCGTCGCTACAGCGTTGATTGGACGAAGATCCGCGACGAGCTCGGCTACCAACCCGAGGTCAACTTCGAAGAGGGCCTCGCGCGCACGGTGAAGTGGTACCGCGAGAACGAATCGTGGTGGCGACCCTTGAAGGACCGCTCGTCGTGAAGTTGACGGCGCTCTCGATCCCGGGCGCGTTCGTACTCGAGTCGCCCGTCTGGAGTGACGACCGCGGCTACTTCCGAGAGTGGTTCAAGCGATCCGACTTCGATGAGAGTGGGATTAGCTTTCCCATTCAGCAGGCCAATCTTTCGATGTCCAAGCGCGGCGTCGTGCGCGGACTTCACTACTCGATCGCGCCCGAAGGACAGGCGAAACTCGTGGCCTGCGCGTACGGGGAGCTCGATGACGTCATCGTCGACGTCCGAGTGAGTTCTCCGACCTACGGCCTCGTCGAGGTGATTCACCTGTCGGCCGAGGAGGAGCGATCGGTGTTCGTCCCCGCCGGCACGGCGCACGGCTTTTGCGTGACGAGCCACTTAGGTGCACTCACGTATCTCCTGTCGTCACCGTTCAATCCGGAGATGGAGTTCGAGATCAACCCCTTCGACACCGTGCTCCAGGTGCCGTGGCCCCTCTCGGGCGAAGCCGTCGTGAGCCCGAAGGACGCCGAAGCACCGTCGATGATGCAGCGTCTGTGGGCCGGTCAACTGCCTCGCTACGTCGAATAGCCGTTTCGGGTGGGCTTCACCCTCGATTGCTAGCGTGAGACTGGTGAGTACGGCCCCACTTCGCTTGGTAACCAGTAACGAGCGTGAGGTGCAACTACCGAGCGACTCAACGGTGCCCGTCATCGAAAATGAGTCCCAGTTGCGGGTGCTGCTCTCGGGACTTTCGGGCGTCGACGCCGTCGGCGCCGAAGCCCGCGCCGCCAAGCTCGGGACTCGCTCGCTCAAGAAATCGACCAAGCTCACCGCGTTGGATCTCGCCATCTCCATGGTGGACCTCACGACCTTGGAGGGTGGCGACACCCCAGGGCGAGTCAGGTCACTCTGCACGAAGGCCATGCACCCCGACCCGAGCGACGCGAGCGTGCCCAGTGTCGCGGCGGTGTGCGTCTATCCCGACCTCGTCGCGCACGCCCGTCACGTCCTCGGGACGTCGCCCGTCAAAGTGGCGTCGGTCGCGACGGCGTTCCCGTCCGGGCGTGCGTCGCTCAAGGTCAAACTGCTCGACGTGCGCGAGGCGGTCGACGCCGGCGCCGACGAGATCGACATGGTGATCGATCGCGGGGCCTTCCTGTCGGGTCGTGTCGGACAGGTCTTCGACGAGGTGGTCGCCGTGAAAGCGGCCTGTGGGTCGGCGCACCTGAAGGTCATCCTCGAGACCGGCGAACTCGCGACGTACGACAACGCGCGCAAGGCGAGCTGGATCGCCATGCTCGGCGGCGCCGACTTCATCAAGACCTCGACGGGCAAGGTGGGGGTCAACGCGACGTTGACCTCTGCGCTCATCATGCTCGAGGCCGTGCGCGACTACGCCGAGATGACGGGCGTCGTCGTCGGTGTCAAGGTCGCCGGCGGGATTCGCAGCGCGAAGGACGCACTTCGCTACCTCGTCGTCATCAACGAGACGGCCGGATCGCAGTGGTTGAGCCCGGATCGCTTCCGCTTCGGCGCGTCGTCGTTGCTCAACGATCTCTTGATGCAGCGACTCAAGCAGCGACGTGGCGTGTACGTGCGCCCCGACGAGTTCAGCGGTGACTGATGAGTGACGATCTGACGAGTTCACGCCTGGGCGCGATGGCGTACGACCCCGCACCCGAGTCGTCCGCGATCGCGCGGTTGAAGCCCGCCTACGGACTCTTCGTCAACGGCGAGTTCAGCGACCCTTCGGCGCACGAGTCCTTCGTCACGGTCAATCCCGCCAACGAGGAAGCGCTCGCCACCGTGGCTCAGGCGTCCGTCGCCGACGTCGACCGGGCCGTCTACGCCGCGCGTCGCGCTTACGACACCGTGTGGTCGAAGACGACAGGCGCCGAGCGCTCCAAGTACCTCTTTCGCATCGCACGACTGATCCAGGAGCGTTCGCGAGAGTTGGCCGTCGTTGAGACCCTCGACAACGGCAAACCCATCCGCGAGTCGCGCGACGTCGACATCCCCTTGGTTGCGGCGCACTTCTTCTACTACGCGGGATGGGCCGACAAGCTCGATCACGCGGGTTTCGGTCCCGATCCGAAGCCGCTCGGCGTCGCCGGTCAGATCATCCCGTGGAACTTTCCGCTCCTCATGGCGGCCTGGAAGTTGGCGCCGGCGCTCGCCGCGGGGAACACGTGCGTCCTGAAGCCCGCCGAGACGACGCCGCTCTCGGCGCTGGTACTCGCCGAGATCCTCCAGCAAGCGGAGCTCCCCGAAGGCGTCGTCAACATCATCACGGGCGACGGCGCCACGGGCGCCGCGTTGGTGGACCATCCCGGCGTCGACAAGATCGCGTTCACCGGTTCGACGGAGGTCGGTCGACTCATCCAACAGCGCGTGGCGACGAGTCACAAGCACCTGACGTTGGAGCTCGGCGGCAAGGGCGCGAACATCGTCTTCGACGACGCGCCGATCGACGAGATGATCGAAGGCATCATCGACGGCATCTTTTTCAACCAAGGACACGTCTGTTGCGCCGGGTCGCGACTCTTGGTCCAAGAGTCCATCGCCGACGACGTACTGCGTCGCTTGATCCGTCGCGTCGATCAACTGCGCGTGGGTGATCCGCTGGACAAGAACACTGACGTCGGCGCCATCAACTCGGCCGCGCAGCTCGCGCGCATCAGAGAGCTCACCGCCTACGGCGACGAAGAGGGCGCAACGCGCTACACGAGTTCGTGTCCATTGCCCGACAAGGGTTACTGGTTCGCGCCCACGGTATTCGCCGACGTCGCCCAGTCCCACCGGATCGCCCGTGAGGAGATCTTCGGCCCCGTGCTCTCGGTGCTGACCTTTCGCACGCCGGAAGAGGCCGTCGCGAAGGCCAACAACTCGAACTACGGACTCGCCTGTGGTGTGTGGAGTGAGAAGGGCTCGCGCACCCTCTGGGTCGCCGAGCGCCTTCGCGCCGGGGTCATCTGGGCGAACACTTACAACCGCTTCGATCCGGCGAGTCCCTTCGGCGGCGTGCGTGAGTCGGGATTCGGTCGCGAAGGTGGACGGCACGGCCTGGAGGCGTACCTCGATGTCTGAGGACCGCCTCGACGTTCGAAAGACCTACAAGCTTCTGATCAACGGCGCGTTCCCGCGCTCGGAGTCCGGACGGAGCTACGAAGTCGCGTCGGCGAAGGGTGAGTTCCTCGCCAACGTCGCGCAGGGTTCGCGCAAGGACGTCCGCGACGCCGTGGTCGCGGCGCGCGGCGCGCAGGCGAAGTGGTGGGCCCAGAGCGCCTACAACCGTGGTCAGGTCGTCTATCGACTCGCCGAGATGGCCGAGTCGAGGCGCGACGAGCTCGCCGAACACGTCCGACTCGCGGAGGGTCTCTCGTCGAAGAAGGCGCAGGCGAGCGTTTCAAGGGCCGTCGACCGGATCGTCTGGTACGCGGGGTGGACGGACAAGATCGCTCAAATCCTCGGATCGTCCAATCCCGTCGCCGGGCCCTTCTTCAACTTCTCGGTGCCCGTGCCGAGCGGGGTGGTGGGCGTCCTCTGCGAGCAGGACTCATCGCTCGAGGCCTTCGTCAACGCCGTGCTCGCGCCCATCGCGGTCGGCAACACCGTCGTCGCCGTGGCCAGTGAGAAGCGACCCACGCCCGCGGTGCTGCTCGGAGAGATGACCGCGACTGCGGACTTTCCGGCGGGTCTGCTCAATATCGTGACGGGTTTCATCGGCGAGGTCGCGCCCACCCTCGCGTCGCACGAAGACGTCGACGGACTCGACCTCGCGGGCGTTGACGAGGCGTTCGCCAACGAACTCGCGCAACTCGCCGCCGGCTCTATCAAGCGAGTCCTGCGTCCAGGTGCCAATGAGGACACCTCGCTTCGTCGACTTCGCGCCTTCGTCGAGACCTCCACAGTGTGGCACACGATCGGACAGTAGCGATGAATCCCTACGAACTCGCAAAGGTCGCGGCGAACGAACTTCGGGAGAAGAGTGGCGTCGACCACTATGACGTCGCGGTGGTTCTCGGTTCGGGGTGGCGCGAGGGTGCGGCCGCGCTCGGCACGCCGTCGAGCGTCGTCGCGACGAATTCACTCAGTGGCTTCATGGCGCCCACCGTGGCAGGTCACTCGGGACAGATCCTCTCGATCGTCGTGGGCGGCGTGAACGTCGCCCTGGTTGCGGGTCGCGTACACCTCTACGAAGGTCACAGCGCCAGAGAAGTCGTCCATCCTGTGCGGACGGTGATCGCGGCCGGCGCGAAGAAGGTGGTCCTCACGAACGCCTGCGGCGGGCTCGACCTCATCGTGCGCCCCGGCAACGTCGCGGTGATCCGAGACCACCTCAACTTCACCGGCACGTCACCCATGGAGGGCGCCCCACCGCCCCACGGGTACGGCTCGAGGTTCGTTGACCTCACCGATCTCTACAGCGCGCGACTTCGCGGTGTCGTGCACGCCACCGTCCCTGATCTGCACGAGGGCGTCTACTTCGGCTTTCGTGGACCGCACTACGAGACGCCCGCCGAGATTGAGATGGCGCGCACCCTGGGCGCCACGCTGGTCGGTATGTCCACGGTGCTCGAGGCCATCGCCGCTCGACACCTCGACGCCGAGGTGCTGGGGCTGAGTCTTGTCTCGAACTTCGCCGCCGGCGTGTCGACGGACCCCTTGAGTCACCTTGAAGTGCTCGAGGCCGGGCAGGCGGCCGCCGCCTCCCTCGGGGCACTCCTCGCTCAGATACTTCCGGTCCTGTGAAGACGTCACTGCGTGACGACGTCGTCGCGTGGCTGGCTCTCGACCCTGACGAGAACGATCGCCGCACGCTGCAGGACTTGCTCGACGCGGACGACGAGGTTGAACTCGAACGTCGCTTCGCGACACCCTTGACCTTCGGCACGGCCGGGCTTCGAGGTCCTGAGATGGCCGGGCCAGCGGGCATGAACCGCGCGACGGTGCGTCGGGCCACCCAGGGTGTGCTCTCGTGGCTGGAAGAGATCGGCGTGGACGCGAAACGCGGTGTCGTCGTTGGTCGTGACGCGCGACACGGCTCGGAGACTTTCAACGACGAAGTCGTCCGGGTCTTGTTGGGCGCGGGGGCCGTCGTCTACGAGCTACCCTCGCCGCTGCCAACGCCCTTCGTGCCCTACTGCGTGAAGGCGCTCGGCGCCGCGGCGGGCGTCATGATCACCGCCAGTCACAATCCGCCCGAGGACAACGGCTACAAGCTCTACGCGCGCGACGGTGCCCAGATCATTCCGCCCGACGACGAGATCGTCGAGCGCTACGCTCGTCGGGCCGGACCGGCGACGCTGGCCGACCGTTCGGCGCCCGGACACGTCACCGTGTCGCCTTCGACGCTCGACGAGTACCGTGCGCACTTCCTCGAGCGTTTTCGCGTCGAAGGGGGGAGTGACCTACGAATCACGTACACGCCGCTGCACGGCGTGGGCGGCGAAACGATGATGAACCTCTTCGCCGACGCCGGCTACGCGCACGTCACGCCCGTCGCCTCACAGTTCAAGCCCGACGGCGCGTTCCCGACGCTGCCCTTCCCCAATCCCGAAGAGCCTGGTGCGCTCGACCGCGCGGTCCAGACGGCCAACGACTCGAGTTCGACGTTCATCATCGCCAACGACCCCGACGCCGATCGTCTCGGCGCCGCAGTGAGGACCGACGAGGGATGGCATCTCCTGCGCGGCGACGAGATCGGTTGGCTCTTGGCGTCGGCGCTCCTCGACGAGATCGGCGCCGCGAACCAGATGGTCGCGACGACGATCGTGTCTTCCACGATGCTCGAGAAGATGGCGGCGGCGTCGGACGTTCCCTTCGCGACGACGTTGACGGGCTTCAAGTGGATCGCGCGAGCCGCGCCACTTGATGCGTTGGGCTTCGGGTACGAGGAGGCGCTGGGCTTCGCCGTCGACGCACGGGTCGCCGACAAGGACGGGTTGTCCGCCGCGCTCGCCCTGGCGCGCCTCGCTCACGAACTGGCGCAGCAGGGTCACTCGGTCCTTGATCGGCTCGACGAACTCGAGACACGCTTCGGCGTGCACGCGACGTCGCAGGTCGCCCTGCGCGCGACGGGCCCCGAAGGTCCCGCCGTCATACGAAAGGTGGTGGCGGCGCTCGCCGCCGAGCCGCCCACGATGCTCGGGATGCTGGACGTGCGCGAGGTGATCGACCTCAACGACGGTTGGCGTGGACTACTCCCACGGAGGGCCTGTACTTCAGTCTCGGTGAGTGGGGTCGGGTCATCGTGCGTCCTTCGGGTACCGAACCCAAGGTGAAGGCCTACATCGAGGTGACGCCGCCGCAAGAACGATCGCTCGCCGACCAGCGCGCGCACGCTGTCAAACTGGTCGACGGCATTCGCGCGAACCTGACCTCGTTGCTACGGTTCTAGGTTTCGCAGCGCGGCGTACCCGGGCTTGATG
>DATKSO010000068.1:0-2277 GCA_035531635.1 Acidimicrobiales bacterium
CAATAGTCAGTCAACCCCGTCAGCACCCGTCCCTTTTGAGGAATGGGTTCGTTCATCACGACGTCGTAGGCACTCAGGCGATCCGACGCGACCATCAAGAGGTGTTCCTCGTCCACCTCGTAGAGGTCGCGAACCTTTCCCGAGTAGTGGTGGGTGAGACCGAATTCGTTCACGCGCGCCACGTGAGAGAGTCCATGATTCGACGGCGATGCGCCAAGAGCCGATCGAGATCGAAGGCGCGGGCCAGTGCCTCGTCACCCAAAGAGACGTCGCCGTCGTGCTCGATGACGTCGCGAAAATTGCGTCGCTCGTCGATCGACGTTCGCGCGGCCGCTTGCACCACGCGATACGCGTCATCGCGAGAGACGCCCGACTCGATGAGCGCCAGCAACACCGACTGGGAGAAGATCAGTCCGAGCGAGGCCTCGGTGAGGTTGTACAGCGCGCGCTCGGGGCGCAGCACCAGCCCGTCCGCCAGCCACGTGGCCTTGCGCAACATGTAGACCGTCAACTGCAGCGCGTCGGGCATGATGACGCGTTCGACGCTCGAGTGTGAGATGTCGCGTTCGTGCCAGAGGGCGACGTCCTCGAGTCCGGCCTGAAGATAGCCGCGCAGCACGCGCGCCAAGCCGCTCAGTCGCTCGGCGACGACGGGATTGCGCTTGTGGGGCATCGCCGACGAGCCCTTCTGTCCGGGCGCGAAGGGCTCCTCGACCTCGCCGACTTCACTTCGCGCGAGGTGGCGAACCTCGAGCGCGAACTGTTCCATTGACGTCCCGAGCGCCGCGCAGGCGTAGAGCACTTGCGCGTGGCGATCGCGGGCGATGACCTGGGTCGCGGGCACGGGCGTGAGACCGAGGTGCTCGCAGACGTACGTTTCCACGGAGGGGTCGATGTTGGAGAACGTGCCCACCGCGCCGCTCAACTTGCCCACGGCAATCGTCGAACGCGCGTCACGGGCGCGTTGGAGGTCACGGTCCACCTGCAGGGCGAAGAGCGCGAACTTCGCGCCGTAGGTCGTCGGCTCGGCGTGCATGCCGTGGGTTCGGCCCATGACGGGAACGTCCACGCTCTCGAGCGCGCGAGCGGTCAACGCGTCACGCAGGTTCGTCGTCTCGGTGATGACGATGTCCATCGCGGCCGTCAACGTCGCGCAGAACGCGGTGTCCACGACGTCCGACGAGGTCAGACCGTAGTGCACCCAGGCGCCCTCGGGCATGCCGACACGGTCTTGCACGACGTCGACGAACGCGGCGGTGTCGTGGTTGGTGATCTCCTCGCGCTGATTGACGGCCGCGACGAACGCGGCGTCCACCACCGGACGACGCGCGCGAAGTGCGGCCGCGTCGTTGGCCGGCACCACACCGAGTTCGACCAACGCCTCGGCGGCGAGCAGTTCGACCTCGAGCATCGTGTCAAATCGGTGCTCGTCACTGAAGAGCGCGGCCACGTCTTTGGGTGCGTACCTCGGAATCACGTCTCTCCCTCGGAAGCCGACCTCGCGATGTCGCTTCGTCGAACGCTTCCCTCAAAGGTTACGAGAGCCGCGCCTTCGTACGCGCGACGACGAGCTTCGGCGACGTCCGCGCCCAGTCCCGTCACCGCGAGGACGCGACCACCACTGGTGACGAACTGGCCCTCATCATCGCGCGAGGTCCCCGCGTGAAAGATGATGACGTTCTCGTTGGGCGTCGCGAGTTGACCGTCAGGCCCGAGTCCGTGGATGACGTCGCCCGATCGCGGGCGCAGTGGATAGCCCTCCGCCGCGAGCACGACCGTCACGGCGGCGCCCGACGCCGGCGCGTGCGCGCCAGCGAGGCGCCCGTCGGCGACGCGACGCAGCAAGTCGAAGAGCCCGTCGCCGTAGAGCGGTGCCAATACCTCGGTCTCGGGGTCGCCGAAGCGGACGTTGTACTCAAGCAGTTTCGGTCCCGACGGCGTCAGCATGATCCCGGCGTAGAGGACGCCGCGAAAGTCGATGGCCCGTCGTTTGAGTTCCGCCAGCGTCGGTTGGATGACGAGTCGCACGATCTCGTCGCGCTGAGCGCTCGACATCGCCGACATGGGTGCGTACGCGCCCATGCCGCCGGTGTTCGCTCCCTGGTCGTCGTCGCCCACGCGTTTGAAGTCCTGGGCCGGCGTGAGTGCGACGACGTCGGTACCGTCACACAGGACGTGAAAGGAACACTCATCGCCGACGAGTCCCTCTTCGATGACGATCGTCGTGCCGGCCGCGCCAAAGGACTCGCCACTCAACTTGTCGTGCACGTCGGCGCG
>DATKSO010000069.1:0-8027 GCA_035531635.1 Acidimicrobiales bacterium
ACCACCGTGGGTTCGATGAAGAAGCCGTCGCTGCCGACCTGAGAGCCGCCCGCCACCACCGACGCGTGCTTGGGGGTGCGGCCCAGGATTCCCGTCACCCGCTCGAACTGAGCGCGGTTGTTGACGGGACCGAAGAGCGCGTCGTCGTTCTCGGGCGAACCGATCACCGTATTCCTCGCCTGTACCGCGAGCGCGTCGACGAAGTCACCGTAGACCTTGTCGCCAGCCAGGACGCGCGTCGCGGCCGTGCAGTCTTGGCCCGCGTTGAAGTAGCCCGCGACGGCGATTGCTTCGACGGCCGAGGCGAGATCGACGTCGTCGAAGACCACGACCGGGGCCTTGCCACCGAGTTCGAGGTGAACACGCTTGAGGTTCTTCGCCGCCGAGCCCGCGACTTCCATGCCCGCGCGAACCGAACCGGTGATGGACACCATCGCTGGCACGGGGTGCTCGACGAGCGCGCGACCGGTGTCGCGGTCGCCGCATACCACGCCGAA
Source organism: Acidimicrobiales bacterium (assembly GCA_035531635.1). Lineage (GTDB taxonomy): Bacteria > Actinomycetota > Acidimicrobiia > Acidimicrobiales > RAAP-2 > RAAP-2. The sequence goes on from DATKSO010000069.1 coordinate 498, forward strand.
GACGCCTTCCGGGAGAACCTCCGCCATCAGTTTCGCCATGAACAACGTCGACGCTGGTGTCGAGTCGCCGGGCTTTAACACCATGGTGTTGCCGGCGGCGATGGCCGGTGCCCACTTCCACACCGCCATCATCATCGGGTAGTTCCACGGCGTGACGGCGCCACACACGCCCACGGGCTCTCGTCGCACGTAGCTCGTCATGCCCTCCATGTACTCCGCGGCCCCGCGACCTTCCAACAGTCGCGCGGCTCCAGCGAAGAATCGAATTTGGTCGATCATGGGCGGGACTTCTTCGCTCATCGTGAGCGCGATGATCTTCCCCGTGTTCTCCGATTCGATCGCGACGAGCTCTTCGGCGTTGGCTTCGAGAAGATCAGCGATCTTCAAGAGGGCGAGCGATCGCTGTGACGGGGTCGTGCGCTTCCAAGCACTGAACGCCTTCGCCGCGACTTGGACCGCGTCGTCGACGTCGCTCTCGTTCGACACGGGCATTTCGGCGAAGGGCAGACCGGTCACCGGACTAATCAACTCCACGTACTTTCCACTCTTCGGCGCGCGCGACTCGCCTCCGATGAAGTTGGCCAAGCGATGCATACGCCCTCCTTGCGTTGGGCTGTTCTCCAACAGCGTCCCACGCCACTCTGCCAGAGTTTGCTTGGGCTTTGCAACCACAAGCTGAGGAAAGAGTCACTCAAAGCACAAATGACGACGCATTCCGTCGGTTTATACCCCTATACTGTCCGTATCCGCAGTCCGGGCCGATCAGGTCACGGACCAGGAGCAACCAATGCCAGGACCCAAACCACAGCGACAGAGTCATGCGAACGGTGATCGTTCCACCATTGAGCTCATCAACACTGCGCCCGGTGTCCTCGACGCGCCGGACCGCAAGATCATCAGTCTCCTGCAACAAGACGGACGACGCGCGTACGGCGCGATCGCCGAAGAGATCGGTCTCTCCGAAGCCGCGGTGCGCCGACGAGTGCAACGTCTAAAGGACTCAGGCGTGATGCAGATCGTGGCGATCACCGATCCCCTGCAGCTCGGCTACGGCCGTGAGGCGTTGATCGGTATTCGAGTGCACGGTGACGTGCGACTCGTGGCGGACAAGATCGCGGCGATCGACGAGGCGAACTACGTCGTTATGACCGCGGGAAGCTTTGACATCATCGCCGAAGTCATCGCTGAAGATGACAACGACCTGGTGCACCTCTTGAATGACGCGATTCGCTCCATTCCGGGCGTGACCGAAGTCGAGACTTTTTTGTATTTGAAATTAGCGAAGCAGACCTACGCATGGGGGACAAAGTGACACTTCACGAGACCATTTCTGACGGCATCGCCGTTACTGACGAGAAACACGCCAGTCACAGCTACTCCGAACGCGCGAGACGCAACCTCTGGCTGCAGATGTCGCGCATGGGGGCCTACAGCGACCACAACGAGGTGCCGATCATGGTGCGCGGTGAGGGAACTCGCGTCTACGACGCGAACGGCACCGAGTACTTCGACGGACTCTCGGGGCTATTCACCAACGCACTCGGTCACGGGCGCAGTGACATCGCCGCGGCGGCGGCCACGCAGATGAGCGAACTCGCGTTCTTCCCCTTGTGGACCTACGCACACCCGAAGGCCATTGAACTGGCCGAGCGTCTGGCAAGCCTCACGCCCGGCGACCTCAATCGAGTCTTCTTCACCTCCGGCGGCGCCGAGGCGAACGAGAGCGCCTGGAAGTTAGCCCGTCAGTACCACCGACTGCGAGGCGACCTCGATCGCTACAAGGTCATCAGCCGTGACGTCGCGTACCACGGCACGACGCTCGGTGCGCTCACCATCACGTCGCTCGAGTCGTATCGCACGCCCTTCGAACCACTCGTGCCCGGTGCCGTGAAGGTGCCCGCCGTCAACTTCTACCGGGCCGAGCAGTTCGCCGATGACTTCGAGGCCTTCGGTCTCTGGCAGGCCCACCAAATCGAAGAGGCCATCCTTCGCGAAGGTCCCGAGACGATCGCCGCGGTCTTCCTCGAGCCGGTGCAGAACGCCGGTGGCTGTTTCACGCCGCCCCTTGGGTACTGGAGAGAGGTCCGAGAGATCTGCGACCGCTACGGCGTTCTCCTCGTCTCAGACGAGGTGATCTGCGCCTTCGGACGCATCGGCACGTGGTTCGGCGGTCAGAAGTACGACTACGTCCCCGACATCATCACGTGCGCGAAGGGCATCACCGCCGGCTACGCCCCACTAGGCGCGATGATCGTGTCGGACCGTATCGCCGAGCCCTTCTTGCACGACGACGTGGCCTTCATGCACGGATTCACCTGGTCCGGGCACCCCGCCTCCTGCGCCGTGGCACTCAAGGCCCTCGAGATCTTGGAGAACGAAAAGGTCCTCGAGAACGTGCTTTCGAACCAGGACTACTTCCAACAGAGCCTCGAGTCGCTGAAGGACATTCCCATCGTGGGCGACGTGCGCGGCACGGGCTACTTCTGGGGCATTGAACTCGTGAAGGATCAAGCCACCAAAGAGACGTGGGCCGGCGACGACGCCGAACGACTCCTGCGCGGCTACGTGTCGCCCGAGATGTTCCGCCGGGGGCTCATCTGTCGCTCCGACGACCGCGGGGACCCCGTCGTGCAACTCGCGCCGCCGCTGATCTCTACTCGCGACGACATCGACTTCATGGCCGGGGTCTTGCGTGAAGTATTCACCGGAGCATCCACGCTCAACATCTAGTGCGACCACCGGACTCACTGTGGTGGTCGACCCTCGATCAACCGGTGACCCCTCGAGCACCACTGCGTGAACACCTCGACGTGGACGTCGCCATCGTGGGCGGCGGGTTCACGGGCCTCTGGACCGCCCGCGAGCTCAAGCGCCGAGACCCCTCGCTTCGCGTTGCCGTACTCGAGAAGTCGGTCTGCGGCTTTGGGGCCTCGGGACGAAACGGCGGGTGGGCGTCGGCGCTCTATCCCCTCGGCGACGACGCCGTCATCGCTCGCTACGGACGAGACGCCTTCGATCACTTACGTCTCGAACTCCAGGGGGCCGTACGTTCCCTCGGTGCGTCGATCGCCGCCGACGGCATCGACGCCCACTTCATTCACGGTGGCGCGCTGACTTTCGCTCGCAGCGACGTCCAGGCCCAACGGTTGCGCGACAGCGTCGCGTCCGCGCACGATCACGGCTACGAGCCAGCCGACCTCGCCTGGCTCGACGAGGGCGCGGCGCGTGAGCGCGGCCACCTCAGCAACGCCCTGGGCGCCACGTACACACCGCACTGCGCGCGGCTCCATCCCGCCCGACTCGTTCGTGGACTCGCGGAGGTGGACGAGCGACTCGGCGTCGCCATCTACGAGAACACCACGGTGACGCGAATGGTCGCCGCTCACGGCGTCACGTCCGCCGAGGTCATCACCGCCCACGCCAGCGTGCACGCGCGTTTCGTCGTTCGAGCCACCGAAGGCTTCACCCCGACGCTGCCCGGCGAGCGGCGAAGCGTCGCGCCGATCTACTCGCTCATGATCGCTACGGAACCCCAGCCCGCGTCGTTCTGGGACGAGGTCGGCTTCGCCCACTACGAGACGTTCGCCGACGATCGTCACCTCATCATCTACGGCCAGCGCACCAACGACGACCGCGTGGCCTTTGGGGGGCGGGGTGCGCCGTACCACTTCGCCTCAACGGTGGAGGAGCGATTCGACCTGAACCCCAAGGTCTTTAACCTCCTCGAGTCAACGCTCCGAGAACTCTTTCCCTCACTCACGGGCGACGTCACGCACCGCTGGGGTGGACCCCTCGCGATGCCCCGTGACCTCTCGCCCTCGGTACTGGTCGACTACACGACGGGACTCGCGAGCGCCGGCGGCTACACCGGCGACGGCGTGGTGATGAGCTACCTTGCCGCGAACTGCCTCGCCGACCTCATCAGCGCGCCCGACGCCGAGACCCCATTCACCACCTTGCCCTTCGTCCAACACCGGAGCAAGCGCTGGGAAGTCGAGCCACTTCGTTGGATGGGGATCAACGTGGGCCTCGGTCTCGCCACGTGGGCCGATCACGTCGAACGACGAAAGAACCAGGAGAGTCGCGCGAGCCACTGGCTCGACCGACTGTTCAATCAGTTTCCGCCCTAGTGCAGGATGTTGACCGCTCGAGCCGCAACGATGGAGATCGTGATGAGCGACGCGATGGACTCGCCCAAGAAGAGTGCCTTGGCACGCGGCGACAAGGGCATCGCGTCCGCCGGTGCGAAACTCGTGCCGTTGGCGAACGAGGTGTAGAGATAGTCGAAGAACTGTGGGCGCCAGTCGGTCGGGGCTAACGTCGGATTCTCCATCTGCGGAAACTGAATGTCGGGCATGAGCGCGTTCGAAGCCGCTCTGCATTGTGGGCCACCACGGTCCATCTCCCAAAGCCACAGTCCGAAGACGATGACGTTGGTCAGCCAGATCGAAACCGCCGAGAAGATCAGCTGACGACCTTGGGACACGTGCGCGTTCAAGAGGCGCGCCACGAGCAGCCCGACAGAGGTCATGTTGGCCGCCGTCACCAAGGCGATGAGGCTCACGCAGAGATTACGGACCCACGGCGCCTCGTCGGGGTGACGGTGCCGTCTCGCCGACAGCGGGATGAGCGGCAAGACGACCAGGACCGGTAGCAACCATTTGGGCCCAATGGCGACGCGACTGGGCAGCAGCACGAAGAGCCCCGCGCAAGCCAAAAGGGCCAACGACGCGGGCCAGTGAGGTTCGGAGTGTTCGTCCGTCACGCAGTGACCTAACTGAGCGTGGCTCGTGAAAGCGACGTGAGATTGCGAGGGACCAGCAAGATAGGAAAGCTCTTGCTCGTGAGGAGCTTGTCAATCGAGGCGAGCGGGATCGATTTCACGTCCGTGGGCGTAGTGACCCGAACGGACTGGTTATACGACAGCACGGTCACGCTCAGCGTCGTCGAGGTGTGCGCCGATTTCACGGTGACGCTACTCATGGAGACCTCACCCTGGCTCCCCACCGTGATGGTCCACCGAACGGACCCGAGCACCGACGTAGCGGACGAACGAAAGAGGTTCGTGAGGGCCACGTGATCGCGGTACAAGACGTACGTCGTCGAGTAGCCACTCTTCGTCACGGTCTTGTGAAAGCCCGTGAGGAGTTTGATGTCGGGCTTCGTGAGTTCGAGCGCCACGCCAAAGAGCGAGGGCGCCTTCACTTTCGCGTCCATCCAGGGACCGCTGGACTGCGCGGCCGAGCGAGCGTACAGCTGATTCGCGATAAGTCGAAGTTCTACCGCCGCTCCCGAGACGGCCGTGGGGATGCTCACGACGGCGTCGACTTTGTTGGCCGTGAAGTTCACCTCGACGTTGGCGCTGAGATTGAACGCCGATCCCGCCGAGAGTTGCACGGCCAGCTTCGCCGTGGAGGGTGGGTAGCCGTTCAAGACCAACGGGTCCTTCGAGAGTCCCCCGGGGTTCGAGTCGGTCGCGGCGAGGACTACACCGGTAACGGTGAGCGCGAGGGCGACGGCGGCGAGCGCGAGGGCCATGAAGCGCTTCTGTACTGCCATTTGACTACCCTACCGTTTCGTCTTTGAAGAGCCTAAAGGTGCGACGCTACGGGTTCACTCAAGAGTTCGAGCAGCAGCTCGTGCGATATATTGCGCCCACTCGCAATGAAGCCGACGCGCGACGTTTCGTCGTTGACGCGATTCGCGGCGATCGCTGCGTACGACGCCGCGGCCGAACCCTCCATCACGAGACCGTTGTTCTCCGCGAGCTCACGTACCGCGCGACGGATCTCGACTTCGGGTACGAGCACGAGGTCGATGCCACTTTTCGCGACGATCTCGTTGGTGATGGCGCCGTCGTCACCGCCACCCGCGAGACCGTCGGCGATCGTCGGACGGTGCACGACGTCACTCATCGACGCGCCGCGCAACACGTGGTAGAGCGCCGCGCTCTCTTCAGGCTGGACGCCGGTCACGCGGATGTCCGAGCGACCCTTCAGGTCACGCGAGAGCAGCGTCCCCGACACGAGGCCGCCGCCGCCCACCGACACCACGACGTGCTCAATACTGGGCGCTTGGTCCAGCATCTCGTCAAAGACCGTCGACTGACCGGCCACGACGTCGCTGTCGTTGAACGGTGAGATGAATCGGATGGCGCGCGACTCGGCGAGCGCTTTCGCGTGCGCCTGCGCGTCATCGTACGAAGAGCCGAACTGAATGAGTTCGACGTCGTACGTCGAGAGCTTCTTCACCTTGGCGACGGACGCGTTCGCGGGTACGACCACCGTCGCTCGCACGCCCAACAGTTTCGACGCGTGGGCGATACCGAGACCGTGGTTCCCGGCCGACGCGGTGATGACCGCGCCGTTCGGATCGTCACGGTGCGCCGCGTCCACCGCCGCGAGTGCGCCACGGATCTTGAATGACCCCGTGACCTGGAGGCTCTCGAGCTTGACGAAGACTTCTCGCCCGTGCGCGAGGATGGTGACGGTGGGCGTGGGTTCGAGGAAGCGAGCCACGATCTCGCGGGCGCGTTCTAGTTGTTGGTTCGTTGGGGGCGACACGTCACGAAGCATCTCCGTCAGCCTACGCGCAACTTTTTTAGCCCTCTTGTACTCTCAAGTAAGGTCAACCAGTGCACACGATTCTCGGCGTGGTAGTCGTCGCGATGCTCGCGTTCGTGGGCACCATGATCGACAACTTCTTCGCTTTCGCGGCGCAACTTTTGGTCACCACCCCTGACCGACACCGTCGCGTGAGCTGGGCCCAGGCGCTCGGGGTCGGGTCGATGGTCGCGCTCGCGGGAGGACTCGGCTCACTCCTCACCCCCATACCCGTTCGCTGGATCGGGGCGCTCGCCGTCGCGCCCTTCTGGTTCGCCTGGCACACGTGGCGCACTCGAGCGGCCCTTCGCCAGCAGTTTCGCCGAGGGGCCCTCACGACGTTCGTGATGACGTTCGCGCTGGGCGGCGACAACCTGGCCGTGTGGATTCCTCTCCTCCGCGCGAACGGCTTCACGCACGCGCTAGTGACGATCGCCACGTTCGCGATCTTGGAGGTCGTCTTTCTCTTGAGTGCGCAACGTCTCGCGGCACACCCACGCGTCGTGGCGTGGGGCAACGAGCACGCCGCGACGTTCATGCCCTTCGTGTACGCGTTGCTCGGAGTGCTCGTCTTGTTCGAATGTCACACGATCTGATGCTCTTCCGAGAAATTCACGTGCGACGACCGGTAGCGTGGTTCTCATGGCACAAAGGAGTGCGCAACAGACTTTGCGCCGACTCACGGTCATCGTGGCCATTCAGTGGATGGGCGCCACACTCGGACTCCCGCTCCTCCCCCTCTACCTAGAGCACCGCGGCGGTACGCCGTCGGTGATCGGCATCATCCAGGCGATGTTCTTCGTCGCGGGCGTCCTCACCCAGTTCGCCTTTGGTCATCTCGCCGACCGGTTCGGCCGACGCAAGATCCTGGTCGGCAGTCTCGTTACCTACGGGCTCGCGAGTATGACCTTTCTCCTGCCCGTCAGCG
>DATKSO010000070.1:0-2773 GCA_035531635.1 Acidimicrobiales bacterium
ATCTTGAGTGACCACGGCGTCCTCGACCAGCCCATCGGGATCGACATCGTCGAGTTGCCGTTCCTCTTCGAGATGCAAAAGGCGGGCGTCGACGTCCGCGACGCCCAGCAACTCATGCTGGACGCGCGCCAGATCAAGAACCCCGACGAGCTGATGCTGCTTTCTCAGGCCGCGGCCATGGTGGACGGGGTCTACCAGGACATCTTCGAAGCGCTGAAGCCGGGCGTGCGCGAGAACGAGATCGTCGCGCTCGCGAACAAGCGCCTCTACGAAATGGGCTCCGACCAGGTCGAGGCCATCAACGCCGTCTCGGGGGAGCGTTGCAATCCGCACCCCCACAACTTCACCGATCGCATCATCCGCCCCGGCGAGCAGGCGTTCTTCGACATCATCCACTCCTACAACGGGTACCGGACCTGTTACTACCGCACGATGTCGGTGGGTAGTTCCACCGCGCCCCAGCGTGAGGCGTACGCCAAGGCTCGTGCGTGGATGGACACCGCCATCGACATGGTGAAGCCGGGCGTCGGCACCGACGAGATCGCTCTCGCGTGGCCGGCCGCGACGGACTTCGGCTTCGCCGACGAGATGGCGGCCTTCGGTCTGCAGTTCGGTCACGGTCTCGGTCTCGGCTTGCACGAACGTCCCGTTATCAGTCGACTCAACAGCGTGCGCGACCCCATTGAGCTACAGGCCGGCATGGTCTTCGCCCTGGAGACGTACTGCCCGGCGTCGGACGGCGTGTCGGCGGCGCGCATCGAAGAAGAGATCGTCGTCACCGAAAACGGACCAGCGATTCTTACGCACTTCCCCGCGCAAGAACTCATGGTCGCGAACAAGTACTAGGAGGAAGAGATGTCCACCACGAAGGTAGCCCCCACCAGCAGCGACCTCGCGCACAAGGTCGCGTTGTACCGCAGCCAGTACGCGCTGCGTCAGTTCGAGAGGCGCGCCTACGACCTGTTCCTCGAGGGTCTCGTGAAGGGCACGAGCCACCTTTCCATCGGTCAAGAAGCCATTGCCGCCGGCGTCGCCGCGGCGATGCGTCCCGACGACTGGACGTTCGCCACGTACCGCGGCCACGCGCACACGTTGGCGCGCGGCGTGCCGATGACGCCCGTGTTCGCCGAACTCATGGGTCGTACCAACGGTCTCATGGCCGGTAAGGGTGGCTCGATGCACCTCACCAGTGTCGAGCACGGCGTCATGGGTTCTTACGCCGTCATCGGCGCGCATCTGCCGATCGCCTGTGGCGCGGCGTGGAGTGCGCAGTACCGCGGCACGGAGCAGGTGGCCGTCGCCTTCTTCGGTGACGGTTCAACGAACATCGGCGCGTTCCACGAGGCGCTCAACTTCGCCGCCGTGTGGAAGCTGCCCGTCGTCTTCTTCTGTGAGAACAATCTCTGGATGGAGTACACGCGGACTTCGGAGGTGACGGCCGTCGAGCATCCCGCCGCGGACCGTGCCTCGGCCTACGGTCTCGAGAGCATCATCGTCGACGGTAACGACGCCGACGCGGTCTTCGAAGTTACGAGCGCCGCGTTCGCGCGCGCGCGCGCCGGCGAAGGTCCGAGCATGATCGAAGCGAAGACGTACCGCCACGGCGGACACTCACGAGCCGACCCCGGTAAGTACCGTCCCGACGCTGAGTTGGCCGAATGGTTGGCGAAAGACCCGATTCCCCGTTATCGCGGTCGGCTTCTCGACGCGGGCGTCAGTGAAGAAGAATTGCTCACGATCGAACACGAGGTCGACGCCGACGTCGACCTCGCCACCGACGAGGCGAGAGCCGGCGGTGTGCCGGGCGAGGATCTGTTGTTGAAGGACGTATGGGCCGACGGAGGTGCCTCATGGCGGAACTGACCTTTCGAGAATCGATCGCGCGAGGCATCGCCCAAGAGATGCGCCGCGACGAGTCGGTCGTCTTCCTCGGCGAGGACGTTGGGGCAGCCGGAGGTGTCTTCAAAGGCACCGTCGGACTGATCGAAGAGTTCGGTGGCGTGCGCGTGCGTGACACGCCCATCAGTGAGCAAGCGATCCTCGGCGCCGCCATGGGTGCCGCCATGACGGGACTTCGTCCGATCGCCGAGATCATGTTCTCGGACTTCTTCGCCGTCTGTTGGGACATCGTCGCCAACGAGATCGCGAAGAGCCGCTACATGACCAACGGGCAGATGTCGTTCCCGCTCGTGATCCGTTCGGGCAACGGCGGCGGCCTGCGCTTTGGCGCGCAACACTCGCAGAGCGTCGAGAACTGGGCGATGATGGTGCCCGGTCTGAAGGTCGTCGTTCCCTCCAACGCCGTCGACGTCATTGGTCTCATGGCGGCGTCGATCCGTGACAACGACCCCGTGATCTTCCTCGAAGCGAAGGCGCTGTACTCGTCGAAGATGGACGTACCCGACGGCGACATCGTCGACTCCCTCGGCACGGCGAAGGTGCTGCGTGAAGGGTCCAACGCGACGTTGGTGGCGCTCGGTGCGATGGTCCCTCGGGCCCTCGAAGCGGCGACGGAGCTCGCGGCCAGTGGTATCGACTGCACGGTCGTGGACGTTCGCTCCCTCGTGCCCCTCGACACGGCGACGATACTTCGTGAAGTCTCGGCGACCGGACGTCTCTTCACGGTGGAAGAGAACCCCCGACTCTGTGGTTGGGGAGCGGAAGTCGCCTCGATCGTGGCGGACGAGATCTTCTACGACCTCGACGGTCCCGTCGTTCGCATCACGACGCCGCACATTCCCTTGCCGGCGGCCGACGCGCTCGAAGACATGGC
>DATKSO010000071.1:0-2786 GCA_035531635.1 Acidimicrobiales bacterium
TCACCTTCAACGACCACGAGAGCTCGACGAAGAGCTACAAGTTCGTACGCCAACACGAAGTTAAGGAAGTCCAAACGGACTTCGAGGCGGTCTCAGACTTCGTTCCGATTCAGGTACCCATCCGCGAGAAGATTCCGAGCAACGACGCGAAGGCCGTCACCATGCACGACGGCAGTGTCTTGCGATTTCGTTCCGTTCCCGACGGGTACGACCCGAGTGATCGTCAGAGCGTCGAAGAGTACATTCGTGATCGTCAGAGTCGCGGCGAGATTGCGACGGGTCTGCTCTACCTCAACGAAACCGGCCAAGAGATGCACGAACTCAACCACACGCCCGAGGAGGGACTGAACAGCGTTCCTTACACCGATCTCTGTCCGGGAGCCGCCGAACTTGCGAAGCTGCAAGAGGACTTCCGATAGTGGCGCGAACTTTGCGAGCAACGTGAACATGAAGAATCGCTCCGAGATCGAAGTGTTCCTTGGCGGTGAGAGCGCTTGCTACGCGCACCTGCTCTGTGAAACGTGCGGGGGCGTCCTCGGCGAATCGCGCCACGAGTCGTGCGGCACCGATGATCACCGCGCCACCGCAACGGACGTTGACGAAGAAAGACTTCCCGACGTAACGACGCGGTAGGAGCCACGTTAACGTTACGCAATCGCAACACTTGACTCTTTACACGGCGCGTTCACAGACTGCGCGCGCGCTTGTAAATAAATTCTTTAACAACGCGCGTTGCTCGCGGACACGGGCGCGCTGCTCAATCACCTTTCGTGCGTTGACGAATCGTGCGGTACCAAACAAAAAATCGTGGACGTCGGCCACAAAATGCGCAGGATTCTCGATTGGTCCTAGAAATGTGGTAGGTAGCCTTGAAGGCCTATGGGTAACTTGTCGGCTGCTCCCATAAGGGTCGCCGTTGTTGATGACCACATCATGGTCTCTGAGATACTGGCTCTTTCGATCTCGAAAGAGCGGGATCTCGTACTCGTCGACGTCGCGGCGAACATCGGCGATGCACTCGACGTCGTTCGACGCAATCGCCCTGACGTCGTCCTCGTGAACTATCGACTGCCCGACGGTGACGGGGTTGACGTCGTGCGCAAGATTCTCGAAGAGTTCCCCGACACGCGTGTCGTGATGTTGTCGAGCAGCGTGGACCGCGACGTTCGCGCGCAGTCCTTCGGCGCCGGCTGCGTCCGTTACCTCGGTAGGGATCGCTCGATTCACGACATTCTCACCGCTATTCGTTCCGCCGCGCGGGAAGATCTCATCCGGTCCGAGGAGTTCGTCGGCCTCTTGGAGCAGTGGAGTCGTGCGTCCGGCCACCTCGCCGACTAGCTGACGCGAGCGCCACAGCAGGTTCGAACGCGACGAGGTGACGACGTTCGCCTCGAGACGAGACAATCGTCGCTCATTTCTTCATCATTGGGTACTGCCGACGCATTCTCATGAGAATCACCTGCAGTGCACAGGTGCCGCGTGAACGGTTCCCGGATCGCCTGGCTACGATGCTTCTGAAGGTACAACGTCGGCTACTTCACGACTGTTGCCATGTCGAGTCGGATGGCGCGGTCAACGAGGGGTCGGCGCACTTGGGCAATCAGGGAGGAAGATCAATGTCGACTAGAGGACTTCGCACCGTACTGAGTATCGCGCTCGTAGTTATTACGGGTCTCTCCGGTGGTCTCGTGAGCGTTTCAAGCGCGTCCGCGGCAACCGGACCGAAGGTGGTCGTCTCCCCTTCGGTGAATCTGCGCAACGGCGAGGTCGTCCACGTCACGGGCAGTGGTTTCAAGGCCGGCGACACCGTCTACTTCGTCGAGTGCCTGGCCAAGGCCAAGGGACAGTCGGGCTGCCTGGTGAACGGCATTCCTCCGTACGCGACGATTACGGCCACGGGCCTCTTGCGACGGACGTCCTTCAAGGTCGTGACGGGCAAAGTGGGGTCGGGTAGGGGCGCGGGTACGTGCGGCACCACCAAGACCAACCTGAAGAACTGCGCCGTGAGCGTGGGCAACGCGGCCGGTGGCGACAGCGCCGTCGGTCTCATCACCTTCAAGGCGCCAGCGAAGAAGTAGGTTCACCTCGTTCACCTGGATAATGCGGTCATCCGCGTAGACCTGGACGTCGGGGGACGCCTCGATCTGAGCGGTACGAAGTGGATAGTGAGAGCAGTCGCCGGCGTCGAATCTCGACCCCGGCGACGTCGTGACTTGAAAGGGGCACATGCACGAGCAGAACGGCTCGCCGTCCGTGATGTCACGCGCCCTCCAAGAGCGGCGAACGTCTATCGCTGACAAGCTCAAGACTCACTTCAGCTTCGCGTCGCTGCTCGCAATCCTCTTCCTCACGTTCCTCGACAACACCATCGCGAGCGCCGTTCTCACGAGCGTGCAAGCCAAACTCCACGCTGGCGTGACGCAGCTCCAATGGGTCGTCGGCGGCTACGCGCTGGCCTTCGCCAGTCTCATGTTGATCTGTGGCTCGCTCGGCGACAACTTCGGACGCAAGAAGGTGATGCTGTTCGGCGTCGTGATCTTCTGTGGCGGCTCACTGGTCTGCGCCTTCGCCGGATCACCCACCGAACTCATCATCGGACGCGTCATCATGGGCGTTGGTGCCGCTGGCTCGGAGCCGAGCACCCTGTCGATGATTCGACACATCTACCCCGAGAGGAAGGCCCGAGCTCGCGCGCTCGGTGCGTGGGCTGCCGTCAGTGGTCTCGCGCTCGCCCTTGGTCCGGTCATCGGTGGCGTGCTCGTCGGTCTGTGGTCGTGGCGAGCGGT
>DATKSO010000072.1:0-3412 GCA_035531635.1 Acidimicrobiales bacterium
TGGAGTGCTGACTCGGCCTGCTCTCGAAGTGGCGAATCACTCCGGGGAGCGGGCGCGACGCCTCCGCACTTGGACGTCACGACGGTGGCGACGCGCGCGACGAGGTTGCCGAGGTTGTTCGCGAGGTCGGTGTTGTAGCGAGCGACGATGCTCTCGAGGGAGAACTCCCCGTCGTTGCCGAGCGCCGTCTCGCGCAAGAGGTAGTAGCGAAGTGGATCGACGCCGAACTCGCGCGTGAGGGCGATGGGCTCGATGTCGGTGAGCTTCACGCCCCCCTCAGCGGCCATGGTCTTTCCGAGTTTCTTCCCGCCCACCAAGAGCCAGCCGTTGACGTGCACGTGGTGCACCGGTTCGAGACCGGCCGCCATGCACATCGCCGGCCACCAGACGCAGTGAAAGCGCAGTATCTCCTTGCCGATCAGGTGATGCGAGTGGGGCCACCAGGTCGCGACCTCGTCGTCGTCGTGGCCGTAGCCAATCGCCGTCAGGTAGTTGATCAGCGCGTCGTACCAGACGTAGAAGACGTGGCGCTCGTCCCACGGCACGGGCACGCCCCACGTCAGGGACGTTCGTGTGATCGAGATGTCGCGCAGTCCGCCCTTGATGAAGGCGTGGGCCTCGTTGCTTTTCGTTTCGGGCGTGATGAAGCCCGGATGCTCGGCGTAGTACTCGAGGAGCCGATCTTCGAAGGCACTCAGTCGGAAGAACCAGTTCTCCTCCTCCATCGCCGTGAGCTGGCTGTGGTGGATCGGACACGTACCGTCGTCGCTCGCTTCGAGTGTGTAGTAGTCCTCGCAGCTCACGCAGTAGAGCCCGCTGTAGACGTCTTTGTAGATGTAGCCGTTCTCGTAGATGACCGAGAGGAACTTCTGGACGGTGGTGTAGTGACGGGGCTCGGTCGTGCGGATGAAGTCGTCGTAGCTCACGTCGAGCACGGACCAGGCGTCGCGGAACCGCTCGGAGACCCGGTCCGTCCACTCCTTCGGGGTGGTTCCGTTCTTCGCCGCGGCGTCGGCCATCTTTTGGCCGTGCTCGTCGGTGCCGGTAACGAATTTCACGTCGTCGCCGGCCAATCGGTGCCACCGCGCGAGGGCGTCGGCGTTCACCGTCGTGTACGCGGAACCCACGTGGGGCGCGTCATTCGCGTAGTAGATGGGAGTCGTGATGTAGAAGCGGCCCATGGACAGAGGTTAGTGAATTAGAGGGTCTCGGCTTTTCTCAATTCGAGCGCGAATTGGTACACCTCGCGTCGCGCGACGTCCAGGAGCTCCGCGACGTAGTCAACGGCGTCGCGCGTGGACGCGCCGCCGTTGAACTGTTCGACGAGCGCGGCGCGGACGGCGGCGTCGTCAACGTCAGGTGTGAACGGCACTCCTTCCAGCACGACCACGATCTCGCCAATCACTTCGCGAACGTCCAACGCGGCCGCCAGGTCGGCGAGGGTGCCACGAAGAACCTCCTCGTGGAGCTTGGTCATCTCCCTCGCGATCGCCACCCGTCGAGTCGGGAAGAGATCGGCCAGTTCGTGCACGACCGCCTTGACCCGCTGGGGCGACTCGTAGAAGACCACGGTACGTTCTTCGTGCGCCCACTGCTCGTAGAACTTCGCTCGGTCGCCGGCTTTTCGGGGAAGGAAGCCCTCCATGATGAATCGATCGGTGGAAAGGCCACTGATGGTGAGGGCGGCCACGACCGCGGAGGGACCGGGCGCCGTCGTCACGACGAGGCCGGCGTCGGCCACGGCCGCCACGACGCGACTCCCGGGATCAGATATTGCGGGCGTACCCGCGTCACTGATGAGCAGGACGAGTTCGCCGGCGCCAACGCGCGCGACGATCTGCGCGCACTGGGCAGCTTCGTTGTGCTGGTGTAGTGCGTGCAGGCGGCCCCGAAGAGCGATGTCGTGGGCACTGAAGAGCGTCCGCGAGTGACGCGTGTCCTCGCAGTAGATGACGTCGGCCGTCTCGAAGAGCTCCAGAGCCCGACGCGAGAGATCACCGAGGTTTCCGAGCGGCGTCGCGACGAGGACCAACTGGCCAGCCTTCACCTCATCCACGTTGTCTTCCTCGTTTGGCTCGCGTGACGCTTTACCTAGTAACATTGTCACCTATGTCAAAGCGGACCGTGAAGCGCAAACTACGCGCTAAAAAGAAGGCCAACCACGGCAAGAAGCCGAACTGCGGTCGGGGCTAACGCCTCACCCGAGTTTTCCGTCCCACGCGCAGTCCCGTTCTCTCAACAGAGCGGCCAGTGGCGTGGGGCGATCACTGATCAGTCCATCCACGCCCCTCTCGACGAGACGCGTCATCTCGTCGACGTCGTTAATTGTCCACACGTGCACCGCGACGCCCGCCGCGTGGGCGGCGTCAATGAACGCCTCGGTGACCACGTCGACGTCGGCGAACGTGGCAGGGACTTGGAAGGCGCTGACCGGTGGAACGACGGGCGTTCCTTCGAGCAGCGAAAAGTAGAACACGGCCGTCTCATTCGTCGCGGCCGACGTCGCGACGCTCGGAGCCAGGGAGCGAAAGCGCTGGATCGCCTCGTCGTGAAAGGACGCCACGATCACCGACTGCGCTATCTCAAGTCGCTGCAGCTCTTCGAAGAGTAGTGATTCGTACGGCTCGACTTCAGGACTGGTGCGCTTGAGGTCGAGGTTGAGCAACACGCCAGGAAACGCGCTCGCTACTTCTTCGAGCGTCGCGACCCCGTAGCGACGATCCCTTGGCGCGCGGCCACGAAGGAGGTACTCGCTCGGCGCACGGCCCGGCGTCACGACGTCGCCGTCGATCCACCAGTAGGCGTTGTCCATCTCAACGAGCTCGGCGAGCGTGATATCGGCGATCTCGCCCCTCTGGTTCGTCGTGCGGTCGACCGTCGCGTCGTGACAGACAACGAGGCGGCGATCCTTGGTCGCGTGCACGTCCAATTCGATGGCGCTCGCGCCCACGTTCAGCGCGTGGTCAATGGCGGCCAACGTCGACGAAGGTCCCTCGAAGGAGCCACCCTGGTGCGCGAAGGCGATCACCCGACGTGCCAGCCACTGGCTCACTTCGCGGGCAGGCCGTGGGGGTAGAGCTTCACGCGCATGCGATGCTCCAGGTAAAAAGCGAGTCCGGGCACGAAGCCGGCGAAGAGCATCAGGGCGAGGTTGGCCACGTTCAATCGAAACTTCATCACGAGATTGAAACACATGATCATGTAGACCGGGTAGAGCACGAAACCGTGCGCGATGCCATCGATTTGCACGAAGAGTTTGATATGCGTCCAGAGCGAGAGGTCGACCTTGTTGAGCAAGAGCGTCGCAAAGAGTGTGAGCAGCGTCGTCCCAGTGACAAACGAAATCGCTCGATAGCGCCGGAACGTGGCGTCCACTAGTGGCCCCAGAGGCGCTTTTTTGGAACGTGCGACA
>DATKSO010000073.1:0-13453 GCA_035531635.1 Acidimicrobiales bacterium
GCGCAACGAGAGAGACAAGAACTTGGCACTCCTGCAACGATTCGACGAGGAGGCGTCGCCGCCAATCACCGCTGAGGACATCCGAAAGCGCTGGGTCGCGTTTCACAAACAGATTCGCCTCATGTCGGGTACGAGATTTCAGCGTACGGCTGGCAGAATGCTCGGCGAGGATACCCGGCGCTACGCCGTGGCGCGGTTCATCTTTCGACCCATACTGAAGGTACTGCGACTGCGTCGACGCCGGAACGTCGCCAAGGTCACGCGCGTCGTGGCGTCAAAGGCCGCCATCATTTTTCCGATCAACTATCGACCTCTCACGATCGACTACGCGCACGAACTGGCGCTGATCACGTTCGACGACAACGACGTGATCATTGCCGACGTCGATGAGTGTGCGGCCTCTGCCAGCGAGATCATCGACAAACTCAACGATCTGCTCAACGAGACGACCTCGGAGTGGCTCTTTCTCGCCGATTCCTCACTGAGTGCTGAAAGTCGCCGGTACAGCGTCGCGAAGTTATTGGCCCACGTCACGAAGGAGGATGACGTCGTCTTCGGCGACGAGCCGGGCCCCAATGAGTTCGCGCCCATCCTCAAGAGTCCGGCCGTCGCGCCGCACACGTTGCTCAGCTACAACGTCGTGGGTCGTCCGGCACTACTGCGCGTCGAGACGCTCTTTCGCGCCGGGGGGTTCTCTCCCGACGCCGGATGGGCCTTCGAACACGACGCCTACCTACGACTCAGCGAAGCGAGGGCTCGCTTTCATCACGTGACGGTCGTGCTGCCCGCCGGACGTGCGCCGAGTTCTTTCGACGCGTCACACCTCGACGAGGATACCTGTCGCGTCGTGCAAGCCGCAATTGATCGACGCGGTTGGCACGGCACGGTGTCGCCCGGCGTGCTGCCCGGGCTCGTTCGCTGGTCGCTCGACGCGCCGACGCCCGCGCCGAGCATTGACATCATCATCCCGACGCGCGATCGAATCGACCTCGTCGAGCAGTGCATCACGTCAATAGAAGAGCTGACGACATACCCGAACTACGACATCATCATCCTTGACAACGACTCCGTGAAGCCGGAGTCGCTCGAGTACTTTGAGACGACGAAGTACAGCGTCATCCCTTGTCCGGGCCCCTTTAACTACGCGAAGATCGTCAACCGAGGCGTCGCTCACTCGAGTGCCGACTTCATCGTGACGCTCAATAACGACACGATCGTCGTGACACCCGACTGGCTCGAGCAAATGATCGCGCTCGCCTCGCTGCCCGACGTCGGCATCGTCGGCGCGTGTCTGCTCGATCGCGATGGTCGTCGCGAGCACGAGGGCATCATTATCGCGCCCTACCCTCAACACATGCGAACCGATTCCAACTACGCCCACGTTGACTACCTTTCGTGCGCCATCCGCGACGTCGCGGCCGTGACCGGCGCGGTGCAGATGGTCCGACGCGAGTTCTGGCAGCACCTGGGCGGTATGGACGAACAGCTGAAAGTGGTCATGAACGACGTGGACATCTGTCTGCGTGCCCAAGTGGAAGATCGCTACGTGATTTACACGCCCGACGTCCAGCTCTATCACCACGTAGGTTCATCGCGCGGCGACCTCGATCCAATCGACGACCGGAACCGTTTCGTCAAACGCTGGGACATCTTTGGCTCGTTCCGCGACCCCTACTTCCCCGAGTCGCTGCTGCTCTTGGGAGAGAAGATGTTCTACCTTTTGCGGTGAGGCGCAGTCCCCGAGAGACGTGGCGTCCCTTGTAACCTAAGGACGTGAATTCGACGAGGGAACGGGTAGCCGACTTCTACCGACGACTTCCCTCGTGGACACTGCCCGTCGGGCTCATCGTCCTCACCGTGCTCGCGGGTAACGCCATCTACGTCCTCGGGCTGGGCAACAACGACCCGATCTCCTGGACGGCTGGCATCTCGCAACACCTCTGTCGCTTGGTCTGCAGCCGACAGGCGATCGACCCGAACGTCGGCTTCATCACCCAGTCGCTGGGCCACCAGGCCGCGATGGACTTGCTGCACGGCCACATCCCCTGGTGGAACTACTTCGAAGGCCTCGGTCAACCCCTGGCCGGTGAGATGCAGTCGGCGGCGCTCTTTCCACTCACCTTGCTCTTTGGCCTCTCGTCGGGCCTCGTCTGGTTCCACGTCAGTCTTGAAGTGATCGCTGGGATCTCGACCTATTTCCTCGCTCGACGTCTCTCGATGCCGATCTTCATGGCCACGGTCGCCGGCATGCTCTTCGCCCTGAACGGCACGTACGCCTGGCTGGGCAACGCGGTGCTCAACCCCGTGGCGTTCCTGCCGATGTTGCTACTCGGCATCGAGATGATCATCGACAGCGCGCCGAGTTCGTCCAAGCGGGGCTGGTACATCGCGGCAATCGCCCTCGCGCTGTCGATGTACGCCGGGTTTCCCGAAGTCGCCTACTTCGACGGTCTCTTCGCTGGCGCGTGGGCCGTGGTCCGAATTTTCTCCGTGCCCGGTGTGCAGCGTCTGCGCGTACTACGTCGACTCGGTCTCGGTGGCCTTGTCGGGCTCGTGCTCTCGCTGCCCATACTCGTGCCTTTCTACGATTTCATGAAAGTCGCCTTCGTCGGTGGTCACACCGCCGCCGTCGATGGCGTCGTGCGCCTACCGACGGAGTCGATCTCGGCCTTCTTCGACCCGTACGTGTTCGGCACCATCTTCAACAGCACCAACGTGAACTCGGTGTGGGGTGAGATCGGCGGCTACTTCGGTGCCAGTATTTGCGCCGTAGCGATCGTCGGACTGTTCGGTTCGCGCCATAGGGCGTTACGGATCTTCCTCGCCGTGTGGACCTTCGTCGGGCTGGCCGGGGCTCTCGACTTCCTTCACTTTCGCGTGTTGTGGAACCTCATTCCGTTCGTCAGCACCGCCTCGTTCCCGCGCTACATCATGCCCAGTTGCGAGTTGGCGATCGTGATCTTGGCGGGGTTCGGCCTCGTTGACTTCACGCTGAGTACGCGCGCGAAACGACTCTTCACGTCGGCGACCGTACTGATGGTGCTCGTCCTACTCTGGTGCGCGAATGAAGCGCGCCCCTACAACAAGGGCGTCATCCTCTCGCACAAGGCCCGATTCATCCTCATTGGTCTCGACCTCATACCCTTCATCGCGTTGGCGGCGCTCCTTGTCGTGGGTCGGTTCTACAAGGCCCGCGTCACGCCCCTGCTGATCGCGCTCGTGGTCGTCGGCGAGGCGCTCCTCTTGTTCATCGTGCCGACGGTGGGCTCGCCCAAAGAGATCAACATCGACTACGCGCCGATCCACTACCTCCAAAAGCACGAACACCAGTATCGCTTCGTCGACTTCGCGGTCCTCTATCCCAACTGGGGCACGGAGTTCGGATTGAACTCGCTCTCCTCGATCGACCTGCCCTACCCGCGAAACTTCAAGAACTTCATCGAGCAGAACCTCTACCCCGGCCTCACGCCGGGCAACCAGTTCGTCATCAAGGGCGGTCTCCAGGGCGTCGAGAATCAGGAAGCAGAAATCGCGGCGCACTTCCAGGCGTACGAGAACGCCTCCGTCAAGTACCTCCTCATTCCGATCCAAGTGGTCTTGTCACCGGCCCTCACCAAACTCGGCGTGACGAAGGTCTTCTCCGGAACGCTGGCCAGCGTGTACGAACTGCCTCACCCACGGGGACTCTTCTCCACGTCATCGACGTCGTGCACGGTGTCGAGCACCAACGACAACGTGGCCACCGTCAACTGCTCGAAGCCCGGCGCGACACTGCTGCGCACCGAACTCTCGATGAACGGTTGGACGGCGACCGTGAACGGCAAGACCGCCCTGATCACCACCGTTGACGGCGTCTACCAACAGATTGACCTACCCAACGGTCACTCGGTGGTGAAGTACAGCTTCTTCCCACCTCACGAGCGCTACGCCGCGCTAGCCGCGCTCCTCGCGGGTCTCTTCTTGATTGGTTCGTTCGTCAACGAACGGGTCGCCTTCGTTACGCGTCGCGGTCGTCATCGGTCCTAACGTCGTGCGTCGTCTGGCCACGATCGCGCTCGGCACGGTGTTCATCCTTTCTGTCGTCGGGCCCGCTGGTGCCACGTCACCGGGACAACTACCCCAGAGCGCTCGCGAGCCGTCCTTCGGAGCGGCGTTGACGAAACAGATGCGAGTCCTGGTTCGCGCCGTGTCGACCAATAACCTCGCGATCGGCCGGGAGGTCTTCTTCCCCGAGGGGGCGTACCTCCAGATGAAGACGGGGATGATCCCCGCTCCCGCGAGCGACTACGTTGATCGCCTCGTCGGCTTCTACCGTCTCGACCTCGCCACCTATCACCAGAAGTTCTTTCACTTGACACGTTCGACGTTCCTGCGCGTCGACGCGAACGCCCGCTTCGCACAGTGGATACCGCCGAGAGCCTGTGAGAACCGCGTCGGCTACTGGCACGTTCCCGGCGTTCGACTCGTGTTCGAACGCGACCACCACGTAGTCTCGGTAGCCGTGGCCTCGCTTATCTCGTGGCGCGGCGTCTGGTACGTGGTGCACTTGGGTCCGAATCCCCGCCCGCGCGACGTCGGAACCCTCGACGGCTATCAGATTGGACCGGGAACACCCGGTCCGGCCGGAGGCTGTTGACCTAGCGCGGCGCCCTGATCACCCCACTGGGCGAAATGACGGCCGCGTTCGAGGCGAAGTCCGCTTTCGAGAGGTGATTGACGAACGTCGCGGCCGCCCGAGTCGGATCGACGAAAGCCTGACCGCCCGGGTGCAAGACCACTGACGTGAATCGCCCCGAGACGAACGAACCGGACGCGCTTAACGTCACGCGCAAGATTGCTGACAGCATGAGGTCGCCGCTCGTAGAGAAGTCGCCGTAGTTCGTGAAGTCCCCGAGGCTGTAGTCAATGAGGTGACCTCGATACCACTCCATCCCGCGCAGTACGTGGGGACCACTCGCGATCACGAGGTCCGCGCCGTCGCCAATCGCGGCGTGCGCGAAGGCGTAGGGATTGCCGCGATTCTCCCCGACGAAGTACTCCGTCGCTCGCGTCACGTGTCCGGCGCCCGCGCCTTCGGCGCCCGCGTGCATGTACACCACGACCACGTTGGCCATCGACTTCGCTCGGACGATCAACTGTCGTGCGCTCGAGAGATTCAACATGTCGTTCGTGAGGACGTAGGGCGCGAAATCGACGAAGGCCACCCTGAGCGATCCCTCGCGCACGACGCCGATCTGACCGGGAAGGCCCGCTTGGGTGATGCCGGACGCTCGAAGTGCGGCGGTCGTCGACGCCACGCCGGCCGCGCCGAAGTCGTCACTGTGATTGTTCGCCGCGTTCAAGACCGTGAAGCCGGCGCCGGCGTACGCTCGCGCGAAGGACGGCGGGACTCGAAAGGCGTAACACTGCGTGGACTTCGCGCCGCACTTGGACTTCGTCGCGTCCGTCAACGTGCCCTCGAGATTGCCAAAGACGATGGGCGCCGCGAGCGCCGCGCGCACCGGGTTGAAGTAGGCGCTCGGATCACTGGCTAGATGCGGCGTGTTACCGAGCTCGCTGTCTCCGACGGCGCTGATCGTCACCGTCGGGGCCACCGTGGTGGTCACGGGGACACTCGTCGTCGTGGTTGACGTACTCGACGTCGTAGGTGACGTACTCGACGTCGTGGTTGACGTGCTCGACGTCGAGGTGGTCGTTGCCTGATCGGCCGCCCCGATCCCTACGACGAGTGCGACGAGGGCGACGGCCACGAGAGCGCCCAGCGCCGAGCGAAGACGCCACGACGAGCGCGGAGGTGTCGTCGAGTCGCGGCGACCTACCACGGCTGTGGTTCGCCGGGTCTACGTGACACGTAGACGGCGAAGAAGTCCTTCTTACTCACGGAGAGGAATCGCGAAGCGACTTGGTTGGGGTTGGCGACGAAGAGCGACGGACTCTGCGCGCCCGCCCCGCCGTAGGTGACGAAGATCGGCCACGCCGGATTGATGTCGAGTTGCATCGCGCGCACGGCGTGCAAGCGTACCAACAGTGCGGCCAACGTCGCTGAGGTCTGATCGGACGCCGCGACGTAGATCAGGTTTCCGTTGGCGTCGACGCCGAGCGCAGATCGCCACACCGCCGGAACGCCGCCGAGCGTTGCTCCCCACGCCAAGTTATTCGCTGACAGCGGCGTCGCGGCGCCCACGTTCACGAGCAACGGTAGGTTCTGACGGGCCATGAGGACATTGCCCGGTGGTCGCGGGCCACCGGTCCACCGTACGATGTCGACGCGCCCGTTCGTGAAACGTTCCACGGTCGCGAGACCATTGATCATCGGGTAGTAGAGCGTGTGATTGGTGTAGAACCCGGCGGCGAGGTCGTTCTCGTAGAAGCCCGAGTTGAACGTCGCGAGGAGCCGGTTGGTCACCGTGGGGGGAACCTCTTCAGGTCCGCGCGGCAACGTCGTCGTCGTTCCCGGTCCTTCGTAGCCGAGGTAGAGCGCGAGGTCGGTCGTCGACGTGCGAATCCACGAGGCGTAGGCGATCACGGACGGCTGAGTGACGTTTGGTCTAAAGACGGTCGTGTAGATCGACGGCGTCGATCCCGACCACGTGTCGACCGCTCGCCACGGTTTGCAGACCTCGATGGGTATCGGTGCGTGACCGGCGCTACCGGATTTCGTGTGACTGAAACAGACAGGCTGGGGCGTAGCGAGTGGCGGGATCGTCGTGGTGGGGACGGTAGAACTGACGAGCGACACGCGCGCGCTGTTCGTGTCCGCCGCGGTCGACACCGCGCCGAGACGACCCCAGGTGAGCGCCGCGCCGACGGTCAACACCGCGGCGGTGACCAAGAGCCCTAACTTTCGCATTACCGTCTCTCGTTCCGTGGCCTTCTACATCTTAAAGAACCGACACCGCCGTTCCCATTCACCAGTCAGCGAACCGTGGAGTACGTTAAGGACAAAAGGAGCCCAGGTGCGGACACATCGAGTAGACGGCGTCAACGCGTGAGCCGCGTCGGCGACATCGACCTAACGCAGTCGCTGAGTAAGGACGAGTCCGAAAAGCGAGTCAAACGCGCGCAGCGACGTCTCACCCAACTGCGACTCCTCACTGCGGGTCTCTTGCGTCCCGACGTCACCGGGCCGGGACTCGTCGTCGTCTTCGAAGGGTTCGACTCCGCCGGTAAGGGCGGCGCCATCCGTCGACTGACCGCGAGCCTCGACCCACGCCAATTCCGAGTCGTGCCGATCGGTCCCCCGACCGACGAAGAGCTCCGTCACCAGTTCCTCTGGCGATTTCAAGGTTTTCTACCCGGCACGAGCGAGATGACGATCTTTGACCGCTCCTGGTACGGACGACTCCTCGTGGAACGCGCCGAGGCACTCATCGACGAAGAGACGGTCAAACGCTCGGCCCGAGAGATCGTCGAATTCGAACGCATGCTCCTCAACGCCGACGTCACCATCATCAAGTTCTGGCTGCACGTCTCAGATCACGAACAGCTGCGTCGATTCAACGACCGCGCCAGCGACCCCTTGAAGCACTGGAAGTTGACGCCCGACGACTGGCGTAATCGCGAGAAACGAGACGAGTACCTGAAGGCACTCGACTTCATGGTTGACGCGACCGATCACCCCCACGCACACTGGGACCTCATCGCGGCCGAGAACAAGCACTTCGCCCGGGTGGCCATCCTCGAGACCCTGATCGTACGATGGGTGCACGATCTCGAACGTCGGGGCATCGAAGTGCCCAAGGCGAACGACAAGGACTACCTGCGGTGAGTGACACTTCGACCTCTCGCTACGGCATCACGATCCCCTTCGACGGCGTCACGCTGCTCGAGCATCGCGAGTGGTTCCGCCGCTTGGCCGACCTCGGCTACACCGACGTCTGGTCGGCCGAGGTCGACGGCGCTGACGGATTCACGCCCCTCACGGTGGCGGCGATGGTCGAATCTCGTCTCAACGTGGGCGTCGCCGTCACGCCCGTCTTCACCCGCGGCGCGGGACTCTTGGCCATGAGCATCGCGGCCATGGCCGAAGTGAGCGACGGTCGATTCACGATGGGGCTCGGTGCCTCGAGTGAACCCGTCGTCGAACGCTGGAACGGCATCGCCTACGAACAGCCCTACGCGAGGACCCGCGACGTCCTTCGATTCGTGAAACGGGCCCTCGACGGCGAGAAGATCGACGAGGTCTTCGAGACGTTCGAGGTGCACGGCTTCAAGCTGTCGCGTCCTGTTATCAACCGACCACCCATCTTGCTAGGTGCGCTGCGCCCGGGAATGCTCCGACTCGCCGGTCGAGAGGCCGACGGCGCGATTCTCAACTGGCTCGCCGCTACCGACGTCGCGCAGTGCCGCGCCGAAGTCGGCGCGGACAAGACCATCGCCGCGCGACTCTTCGTCATACCGAACGAGGACGCCGACGCCGCGCGCTTCATCGCCCGACGCATGATCTCGTCGTACCTGACGGTGAACGCCTACGCCGAGTTCCACCGCTGGCTCGGTCGCGGCGACGCCCTGACGCCACTGTGGGACGCGTGGGCGGCGGGCGACCGCAAACGAGCGAACGAGGTCATTCCCGACTCGGTCGTCGACGAGCTCGTGATCCACGGATCGTACGAAGCCTGCCGTGAACACGTGCTGCGGTACGTGGAGGCGGGAGTCGAGATTCCCACCATCGCCATCGTGCCCTTCGGCATCAACCTCGACGAGGCCGTCGAGGGCCTCGCGCCGCGCTAGGCCGAGTCGGCCTCAAGGAACTCCAACACGTCGGCGAACTTTTCGCGCGCGGCCGCCGCGCGGGTAGGGATGTGATCGGAGGGCACTTCCGACGCTTCGTAGTTCTTCAGCGCGTGACGAGCCACCGTCTGGCGATGGACTTCGTCAGGTCCGTCGTAGATGCGCGCCGCGCGCGCGGCGCGGTACATCGCCTCGAGCGGCATGTCGCTCGAGTAGCCGAGGGATCCGTAGGTCTGAATAGCGCGATCGATCACGTTGTGCAGCACGTTCGCACCGAAGTACTTGATCATGGCGATCTCGTCGCGCGAGGCCGACGCGCCGACTTGGTCCATCTTCCACGCCGCGTGCAGCGTCATGAGCCGCGCGGCGTGCATCTCGGCCTTGGAGTCAGCGATCCAGTTCTGGATGGTCTGTTTCTCGGCGAGGAAGGATCCGTGCGTGTAGCGACTCAACGCCCGCTCGCACATCATGTCGAAGGCGCGCTGGGATTGGCCGAGCCAGCGCATGCAGTGATGAATCCGTCCCGGTCCGAGACGCGTCTGGGCGAGCAGGAAGCCCGAGCCTTCGGGGCCGATCAAATGATCGGCCGGCACGCGCACGTCCTCGTAGAGGATCTCCGCGTGATTGCCGAAGCGACCGTAGACGACGTCAGGGTCGTCCATCGAGCCCACGTCTCGAAGGATGGTGAGCCCGGGCGTGTCGACCGGCACGACGAACATCGACGATCCCTGGTAGGGATGGACCTCGGGGTTCGACACCGCCATGACGATCAAGATGTCGGCGACCGAGCCGTTGGTCGTGTACCACTTTCGCCCGTTGATGACCCACTCGTCACCATCCTTCTCCGCGCGCGTCTTCAAGAGCCGCGGGTCGCTGCCCGCGGTGTTCGGTTCGGTCATTGAAAAGCCCGAGCGAATAGCGCCACTCAACAGGGGCGTCAGCCAACGCTCCTTGATGTCCTCTCGCCCGGTCATCTCCATTCCCGCCGCCAGCAGCTCTGCGTTGCCGCTGTCGGGGGCGTTGTTGCCGAAGACGACGGGTCCGTACATGGACTGTCCCAATATCTCGTGCATCAGGCCGAGCTTCACCTGACCAAAGCCCACGCCACCGAGCTCGACCGGCAGGTGCGCGGCCCAGAGACCTCTCGACTTGACCTGCTCTTGGAGCGGCCGGATTAGCCTGACGACTTGATCGTGGTTGAGGGACAGGGTCTCAATGGGCATGATCTCTTCGCGGATGAAGCCACGCATCCAGACGAGCTGTTCCTCAAAGGCTTCATCCGTTGAAAAGTCCCACGCCATGGCCCACCTCTCTGTCGAGCCAACTCTAGGACATCGAGAAATGATCGCCGGGGGCCCGCGAAGGGTCACTCTCTACACTGGAGTGAGATTGGAGTCTCGTGTCGAAGAAGAAGAAGCTGAAGAAGAGCGAGTCGACCGGCGTCGTGACGATAGGTGTCGTGGACACCATGTTCGCTCGGTACGACATGGGCGCGGCCGCCCGCAAGGAGCTGGCCGACTGTCCCGGTTACGGCACGAAATTTCGCGTCATCGCCGAAACGGTCCCAGGATTCAAGGACCTGGCGGTCGCGGCGAAGAACATGATCGAGCGTGACGGCGCGTCCATCGTGGTGGCGCTCGGCATGCCCGGATCGGCGCCCATCGACAAGCAGTGCGCGCACGAAGCGTCCCAGGGCATCATGCAGGCCCAACTCATGACCTCAACGCCAATACTCGAGGTCTTCGTACACGAGGACGAGTCCGACGACCCCGAGATCTTGGCCAGCGTGTTCGAGAACCGTTCACGTGACCACGCGCGCAACGCTTACTGGATGCTCTTCGACCCCGATCAACTCGCGCGTCGCGCGGGCCAGGGCGTGCGTCAGGGCTTCGCGAACGCCGGCCCCCTCGACACGAACTAGACCGACGTCGTTGCGTCGAGTCACTAGGCTCGCCAGCGTTGCCCTGGAGTCACTCGAGGAGGAATCCATGCCCGAAGCCGTCATCGTCGCCACCGCCCGCACGCCCATCGGGCGCGCCTTCAAGGGCTCCCTCGTGGACATGCGTCCCGACGACTTGACCGCGCTCATCGTTCGCGCGCTCCTCGAGAAGGTGCCCGAACTCGACCCTCACAGTGTCGAGGACCTGATGGTCGGCTGTGGCCAGCCGGCCGGTGAGTCGGGATTCAACATCGCGCGCGTGGTCGCGATCCTCGCGGGCCTCGACGACTTGCCCGGCGTCACCGTCAATCGTTACTGTTCCTCGTCGCTGCAGACAATCCGCATGGCCGCGCACGCCATTCGAGCCGGCGAAGGTGACATCTTCATCTCGGCCGGCGTCGAGACGGTCTCTCGGTTCGGCAGCGGTGCGAGCGACAGTGGTAGCGCGATGAACCCTCTCTTTCACGAGGCCGTTGAGCGCGCCAAGACTCGTTCGGAGAAGGTCACGGAGCCCTGGACGCCCCAGCCTGGACTGCCCGACGTCTACATCGCGATGGGCCAGACCGCGGAGAACGTGGCCGAGTTCGAGAACGTCTCGCGCCAAGAGATGGACGAGTTCGCGCTGCGCAGTCAAGAACTGGCCGTCGCGCACCAGGAGAACGGCTTCTTCGAGCGCGAGATCACGCCGGTCACCTTGCCCGACGGAACGGTCGTCACCAAAGACGACGGCCCGCGCGCCGGTACGACGTTGGAGAAGCTCGCGAGTCTCCAGCCCGTCTTTCGCCAAGGCGGCACGATCACGGCCGGTAACGCCTGTCCCCTCAACGACGGCGCGGCGGGCGTCATCGTGATGAGTGACACCAAGGCCCAAGAACTGGGCATCAAGCCCTTGGCGCGCATCATCGCAAGTGGCGTGAGCGGGATCAACCCCGAGATCATGGGGCTGGGACCAATCGAGGCCTGTCGCCAGGCGCTGCGTCGTGCTGACATGACCATCGACGAGATCGACCTCGTGGAGATCAACGAGGCGTTCGCGGCCCAGGTCCTACCGAGCGCGAAGCATCTCGGCATCAAGCTCGACAAACTGAACATCCGCGGCGGCGCGATTGCCCTCGGTCACCCTTTCGGGATGACCGGCGCGCGCATCATGACGACGCTACTGAACTCACTCGAAGACGCCGACCAGCGCTTTGGGCTGGAGTCGATGTGTGTTGGCGGTGGTCAGGGGATGGCGATGATCGTGGAACGTCTCTAGGCGGAAGAGTTGAATGAGTCGCGTCGTCTCTCGAATATCTTCGGCTTCGTAGCCGTCGGTGCTTTAGTTCTCTTCAATCTTTCGATTCCGATCGCTGACGCGACGTCGATACCAAGCGCCCTCGTCATCGCCGACTATGCCGTCGCTACCGCGTCGCACGAACGACCCGCTCACGCGGTTAACGCCAATGACGTGTCGAACGCCGTTGCAACGACCAGGGTAAATTCCACCAATCTTGTCCTCGTGAGCGATCTCCGTGAGATTCCTCAATATCCGCAGCTCGTTGTACTGCTGAGTTCGACGTTGTACAAATCAACGTGCGTCTACTTTCCGAACAAAGTCGACGGAACGCCGAAAATCGCCGTCTGTCCGCCGGACGCGCTGGCCTTCGCCGCTGAGGCGTCAACACTCCTGGACTTCAGCCGGAACGTCATTGCGGTCGCGGCTTCGTACGGCAGGGCCGTTTCGGGCGCCAACATCGCGTCGGCGGCGCGCGCCCAAAGAGAGCGACTTTCCGGCAACCCCGGATTCGAGGCAGGCGTCGGGGGCACAGTGAAATTTGATGAGAGAGTCAGCACGGGAACGTCCGACTCGGCCACTCTCATCTTCTGCGTCTTGTTTCCGAAAACTGCCTACGGTATTCCAGTAATGGTGAACTGCTGAATTTCTAATACGACGTCGCCTAACGAAGCCCCGTCAGTCGAGTATCAGGATCGTCGTTGAACGAGCGCTCTTCTTCCTCGTCGACTATTCGTGACTCGTCGGGCAACATCACCGGAATTGAATCACGCACTTCGTACGCGAGGTGAAGACGGGGATTGAACAACAGGTCCTTCGAGGGCACGTAGAGCAACGCGCCATGATCAACCGGGTCCTCGAGCAGGTCGAGGAGGAATGAGTCGAGAGCCATCAGGAGGTCTCCTTGATTAGGGTCAGCACTTCATCAACGTGAGCATGGCACGAAACGTCGTCTGCCGCTTCGACGTTCAGTCGGAGCAGCGGCTCGGTGTTCGAGGGTCGAAGGTTGAACCACCACGACCCGTAGTCCGCCGTCAAGCCGTCGAGCAGATCGACGTCCGCGCCGTTGGCCCTGAGCATCGTGATGAGTCGTTCGACGCTCGCCGCGGGGTCCGGCACCTCAGTGTTGATCTCCCCCGAGGTGGCGTATCGCTGGTAAGGCTTCGTGAGCTCGGAGAGCGGCACGCTGGCTCGGCTCATGAGTTCGAGCACGACGAAGGCCGTGATGATCCCCGAGTCCGCACGAAAGTTGTCCCGGTAGTAGTAGTGACCGGAGTGCTCGCCGCCGAAGACGGCCCCGGTCTCGGCCATGACCTGCTTTATGTAACTGTGACCGACGCGCGTCCTCACCCCGACGCCACCCTCTTCGGCGATGACTTCGGGGACGGACTTCGAACAGATCAAGTTGTACAGCACGGTCGAGCCGGGGTGGCGCTGCAGCATCACCGCGGCGACCATGGCCGTCGTCGTGGATCCAGAGACCGGCTGGGCCTTCTCGTCAATGAGAAAGA
>DATKSO010000074.1:0-2512 GCA_035531635.1 Acidimicrobiales bacterium
ACACCTGCAAGGGCACCGGCGGCGCGCCGGGCAGCGAGTTCGTGACGTGTGACCGTTGTCACGGTCGCGGCGTCATCAACGACGATCAGGGACCCTTCGCCATGTCGAGTGTCTGTCCCGTCTGCCAGGGCCGCGGCGGACGATTCGCCACGCCCTGTCCGACGTGCCACGGCACCGGCCGCGAGCCGTCGGCGCGTCGCGTCAACGTCCGTATCCCCCCCGGCGTCGTCGACGGACAACGTATTCGCCTCAAGGGCAAGGGCAATCCCGGCACGCACGGCGGACAGCCCGGCGACCTCTTCGTCGACGTGCACGTCACGCCCGACCCGCGCTTCGATCGTCGAGGGAGGAACGTCACGACGACGGTCAAGGTTCCCCTCACGCAGGTGATGCTCGGCACCACCGTGGAGGTGGCGACGTTGGATGAACCCGTCACGCTCAAGATCCCCGCGGGCACCCAACCCGGCACCACCATGCGCGTGAAGGGGCGCGGCGTCCCGGCTCACGCGAAGAACGCGGCGGGCGACCTCTTCGTGACGGTGAGCGTCGCGGTCCCGAAGAAGTTGACGAAACAACAGCGCGGCCTCGTCGAACAGCTGGCCAGCGCCTTGAACGAAGAGGTGAGCAGTGAGTGAACAGCCAGAGACCAGCGCCGTCTACGTCATCTCGGTCTTCGCCCAACTGGCCGGCGTGCACCCCCAGACGCTGCGCAACTACGAGCGCGGGGGACTCTTAAGTCCTCAGCGCACGAGCGGTGGGTCGCGTCGGTTCTCCAACGAGGACTTGGTGGCACTGCGGCGAATCCAAGAACTGACGAACGAGGGCGTCAACTTAGTGGGCGTGAAGCGCATCATGGCGCTCGAGGTCGAACTGGTGCGAGCGAACGAGGCGCTCCAGGCGCTCTCGAACGAAGCGCGCGCCAACGTCGAACGTACCCACCGTCACTACCGTCGCGACCTCGTCCCGGTCCAGAACGCGATCGCGCTCATCGTCGACGCGGTCCGACGCCCGCGAGGAGAGCGCTGATGGCCCTTGACCCGGCGCGCTGGACGACGAAGACCCGCGAGGCGTTCCAGGGCGCGACCACGCAGGCCGCCGCGGCGGGCAACCCCTACGTCACGCCGGCGCACTTGCTGTTGGCACTGCTCAATCAAGCCGACGGCATCGCGCGACCGCTCCTCGTCGCGGCCGGTCTCGATCCCGTCGCCGTCAGCGCCGAGCTCAACGAAAAGGTGGCGCGCGAGCCGCGCGCGGTCGGTGGCACCCAGCCCGGACTCTCCCCGGAGTCACGACGCGGACTCGAAGCGGCCGACGAGTTGCGCCAAGAACTCGGCGACGAGTACCTGTCGGTCGATCACGTCCTCGTGACGTGGGCGAGCGAACTGGGCACGACCCGTGACGCCTTGCTCCAGGCGCTGCGCGGGATACGCGGATCGGCGCGGATCACGTCCGAGGACCCCGAGTCGACGTTCCAGTCGCTCGAGAAGTACGGCCGTGACCTCACCGCCCTCGCCAGAGCGGGCAAGTTGGACCCGGTGATCGGCCGTGACGACGAGATCCGTCGCGTCATCCAGGTCCTCTCGAGACGCACGAAGAACAACCCCGTGCTGATCGGCGAGCCCGGCGTCGGTAAGACGGCCATCGTCGAGGGACTGGCGCTGCGCATCGTCGAAGGTGACGTGCCCGAGTCACTGCGCGACCGCCGACTCATCGCCCTCGACATCGGCTCGATGGTGGCGGGCGCGAAGTACCGCGGCGAGTTCGAAGAGCGTTTGAAGGCGGTCCTGAAGGAGATCCAGGACGCCCAGGGTGACGTCATCACCTTCATCGACGAGCTGCACACCATCGTCGGTGCCGGCGCGAGCGAGGGCGCCATGGACGCGAGCAACATGATCAAGCCCCTCCTCGCGAGGGGCGAGCTTCGCATGATCGGCGCGACGACCCTCGACGAGTACCGCCAGTACATCGAAAAGGACGCGGCCCTCGAACGTCGTTTCCAGCAGGTCTTCGTGGGCGAACCCTCGGTCGAGGACACCATCGCCATCCTGCGCGGTCTGAAGGAACGCTACGAGGTCCATCACGGCGTGCGCATCCAAGACGCCGCCCTGGTAGCCGCGGCGACGTTGTCGGATCGTTACGTCGCGAACCGTTCCCTGCCCGACAAGGCCATCGACCTCATGGACGAGGCGGCGTCGAAACTGCGCATCGAGATCGACTCCATGCCCACCGAACTCGACGTCGTGATACGACGAATTCGCCAGCTGGACATCGAGCGCGTGGCGCTCGCCAACGAGACCGACGCCGGTTCGATCGAGCGGATGAAGCGCTTGGAAGAAGAGCGCGCCACCTTGCAAGAGGAGTCCGACGAGCTGGCCGCGCGTTGGCAGGCCGAGCGCCAGGCCATCTCGAAGATCCAAACGGCGAAGCAGGAGTTCGAGGATCGCCGCGCCGAGGCCGAACGTCTGGAACGTCAGGGCGAGCTGAACGGCGCCGCCGTCCTTCGCTACGGGAC
>DATKSO010000075.1:0-6322 GCA_035531635.1 Acidimicrobiales bacterium
GTCCCGGTGCAGCGAAAGTCCGGACCGTCCGGTTCCGGCGAGGACGCCCCCATCGTCACCCAGTACGAAGCCTCGGCCATCGAGAAGCTCGGTCTGTTGAAGATGGACTTCCTGGGACTGCGCAACCTGGCCATCATCGAACGAACGCTCGTACACATCAAGCGGCGTCACGGGGAGGGCGTCGACATCGACCACGTCGCGCTCGATGACCCGAAGGTCTACGACATGCTGAAGCTCGGCAACTCGATCGGGATATTCCAACTCGAGGGCGACAAGATGCGTCAACTCATGCGCCGACTCTCACCCACGAGCTTCGACGACATCGCGGCGTTGGTGGCGCTCTATCGTCCGGGGCCCCTCAGTGAGAACGTCCACAATGACTACGCCGACCGAAAGAACGCGCGCCAGGGCGTGAGCTACGACCACGTCGACTTGGAAGACATCTTGTCCGAGACCTACGGCCTGATGATCTACCAAGAGGACATCATGCGCGTCGCCACCACCATCGCGGGATTCTCGATGACCGAAGCCGACGACCTCCGCAAAGCCTGTTCGAAGAAGATTCGTGAGATGATTCGCGCGCAACGCACGAAGTTCGTCGACGGCGCCGAACGACAGGGCTACGGCCGCGCCCTCGGCGACGCGATCTTCGACAAGATCGAACCGTTCGCCGACTACGCCTTTCCGAAGAGTCACGCGTACGGCTACGGACTCATCGCGTACCAAAACGCGTGGCTGAAGGCGAACTACCCGGTGGAGTACATGTCAGCACTGTTGACGTCGTTTCGCGACGACAAGGACAAGGCCGCCGTCTACCTCAACGAAGCACGCCAGATGGGCATCAAAGTGGGTGTGCCGGACGTGAACGAGTCCTTCGCCGAGTACGCCCCCTCACAGACGATGGACAACACAATCCTCTTTGGCCTGGCCGCCGTACGAAACGTGGGCGAGGCGCTCGTCGAGAAGATCGTCCTCGAACGAGAGTCGAAGGGCCCGTTCACGAGCGTCTACGACTTCGTGCGCCGGGTGGATCCCGTGGTATTGAACCGTCGCTCCATGGAGTCGTTGATCAAGGCGGGGGCCTTCGACTCCTTTGCCGTCGCGCGCCTCGGGTTTCTCTTGAAGGTGGACGAGATCGTCGAAGTCACGCTCAGCCGTCGAAAGGACCTCTCGCTCGGTATCACCACCCTCTTCGCGGCGTTCAGTAGTGAGGGCACCGACGGCGACTGGGAAGGCACGGAGATCGCGTTGGCGGACATCGAGTTCGAACAGTCCGTCAAGCTTGACTTCGAGCGCGAGATGCTCGGCACCTACATCTCGGACCACCCGCTCTACGAAGTGGGCGAGAGTCTCGGCGCGCGCACCGACGGCTCGATCGTCGCGATTCGCGAGCGAGCGGAAGAACTCGCTCGAAGCGGCAAGGCAGTGACCGTCGGGGGCATCCTCGCCGAAGTGCAACTGCGCCAGACCAAGGCCAACAAGCAGTACGCGCGCGTGACCTTGGAGGACCTCGGCGGATCGATCGACATCAATTTCTCCGTCGCCGCCTTCGAAAAGTTCAGCGGCTTCCTCGCGAAGGACAACGTCGTGTTGATCAAGGTGCGATTGAGCGACAACGACGAAGAGTTGCGCTTCAGCGCGGTGGACGTCGAGCGCTTCCATCACACTCGCCAAAACACTGAACTTCGTCTCTCACTTCGTCCCGAGGACCTGACGCAGCGATCCATTGCGACGTTGCGCGAGATTTTGACGCGATATCCCGGTCCCTCACCCGTTGTCGTCGATACGGGCGCCGCTGGGAAGGTCTTCAAGCTGGGTCCGGACTTTAACGTCAGTATTCCCAGCGTGGTCGCCGATCTGCGCTCAGAATTCGGTCGAAACGTCATTAAGGCCTGATTGTGATTTAGGGGTCACAGAACTCCCGTAGAATGGTTCCCTATGGCAATGACGGTCACCACAAAAGACACCACTGCCCTCAGTGACGCCGAGTTGGCTGAAATGGCCGATCTCTGTGTTGACCGAGAGCCCAGTTTCGATATCGGCTTTCTCTCGAAGCAACGTGAAGAGTGGGTTCTGGTGACGCACGCTCGCGAAGGCAACAAGCTTCGCGGCTACTCGTTCTGCACACTCGAGCGAATCGGTGGCACGCCGTCCCTGCTGGTCGGGCTGCTCCTGGTGGACCGAAACGCCAAGTCCGACCAGACGTTGAAGACGATCCTGCACGACCAGTTTCGCCGGGCACTCCTCGCTTTCCCTGATGAGGACGTACTCCTCGGCGCGCGCTTGACGTCGGCCGACGGGTACCGGGCGTTCACGGGACTCGACGACGTGGTGCCACGTCTCGGCTATCGACCCACGGGAGAAGACCGGGCGTGGGGCCGACGTCTCGCCAAGCGATTCGGTTCGGAGAAGTCCATCGACGACAAGACCTTCGTGATGACCGTCTCACCGGGACCCGTCGGCGGACTCGACTACGTCGCGTCGAAGGGCGCGATCCCCGAAGGCGCGGAGACGTTCTTCAAGGGGCTCAAACCCGAAAAGGGCCAGCGCCTCGTGGTCTTCGGCTGGGCCATGGCCGAATCGTTGGCCACCGGCAAACTGCCGAAGTAGTTTTTCAGCCTCGGGGCAGAAGTCCCGTGCAGCTCTTGTAACAGTGTCCGTCGAGCGGCCGAGAAAGCGTCGTGAGCACGTACGTCGGTCGAAAACCGAGCGCCGTCGCGAGATCCTTTCCGGAGAGCGACGAGCGGCGCGTTGACTCAATGGTTCGAATCGCGTGCGCGTCCTCGCAGAGGAGCCACACGTCATCGCCGAACCAACCAAAGCGCACCCACGTCGATCCGTCGTCGGGACGACGTAGGAGCTGTGGCCCTCGGTCGGCACCGATGAGCGCGACGCTCGGTCGTTCGCCTCGAAACTCCCAGTACGGCGCACTCGGTCCACGGAAGCCGAAGAGTGGACCGTCGGCGGGACTCGCCAGTTGTTCGAGCCAACCTCGAACTCGACGCCCTCGGTACGTCCCGAGGCGGCGAGGCAGATCGAGTAGCGTCACCGCTTCCGGTTGGGCGAGGTCGTCGCGTTCGACGTTGTCGGCGAGCTGACCTTCGACGACGTCGAAGGCCGCGAGGTCGGTCTCGATGTGCGAGGGCCAGGGCACGCGCCACCGCACGATAGCTTGACTCGCGAGATCGACGACCGTCGTTGACTCGTTGGTCGAGCCGAGCACGAGTCCGTGGACAGTCGATCCGCCCGAGAGGTCCACCGAAGACCGCTGGGGTGTTCGCTCGATGAGGCGCTTCGTCGCTCGCACCGCGGGGTCCCGATTTAAGAGTGCCACGCGTGACCGATCTCGCGTAGCTGTGCGTCGAGTTCGTCGATGCTCGCTGCCGGCAGTGAGCACACGCCACCGCGACAGACGTAAGCGAGGCCCCTGTCGCGACCGATGAGGAGGGGAGAAGTGCCCGCTCCAGTGATCAAGACGGTGCGTGGCATCGACAACGATCGTACGTGATGGGCCCAATCACCCGGGACGCCGGGGATGACGACTTCCACCCCTTGGAGCGCGTAGCCGGCCGCCGCGACGAGATCGGGCGTGGCGCTCGGGTGTGAAACAAGGAGGGATCCGGCCAGTTCGACGAGTCGCTGGGCCACGACGAGGAGGTCATGGTCACCCCCGCAGAGTGCCGTTCGCGCGAAGGCCCGCGTCGACACGGCGTGCGCCGAGGGCGTCGCGCCGTCGAAGATCTCCTTGGGTCTGGTGGGCAGATCGCGCACGAGGTCGCTCTGACTGAAGACGCCGCCGCCTTCACTCGGTGCCGACGAGGTGGGTACCGTGCCGTCCCAGTAGTGATCGATCAGGAAGCGCGCGCCGCTGTTCGCCGCGCGGAGCCACTCGTCGTCACCGGTCAACTCGTAGGCGTCGATCGTCGCGTCCACGAGCCACGCTACGTCGCTCGCCGTCGCGTGGGCCTCGCGGCGCTCAGTGCGCCACCACGTGTCGTTCGAGAAATGCGTCGTCGCCAGTGAACGCACGAGATCGAGACCGAGCACCTCAAACTCGCTGTCGTCACTGCGCAAGAACGCGCTGGCGATCATCGCGTTCCATTCCAGGATGACCTTCTCGTCGCGACTTGGTTGCACTCGTAAGCTGCGCTGTCGCGCGAGCGCGTCGTGCGCGAGGGCGAGCGTAGGGGGCGTGGCGAAGGGCTCACCGTCGAGAAGCCGGGGGATGGAGCGTCCTTCGAAGGTTCCCGGCGTCTCGATGCGCCAGCGCGCAAGCGCGTCATCGAGACAGGCACGCTGGCCGGACCCGACCAGCGCGGCCTCGACCTCGTCGCGCGTCCACGTGACGTGTGAACCTTCCACGCCGTTGGCGTCCGCGTCGAGCGACGAGGCGTAGCCGTCGTCGCGGCGAAGGTCATGCGCGACAAAGCGCATTGTGTCGAGGGCTACCGTTCGCCAGTCGGGTCGCGCGAGCGCGAGACCCGCCCGCAGGTAGCAGCGCGCGAGCAGTGCTTGATCGCTCAG
Organism: Acidimicrobiales bacterium; assembly: GCA_035531635.1. Classification (GTDB taxonomy): domain Bacteria; phylum Actinomycetota; class Acidimicrobiia; order Acidimicrobiales; family RAAP-2; genus RAAP-2. The sequence goes on from DATKSO010000075.1 coordinate 4,525, forward strand.
CATCTTTTCGAAGTGGGGGACGTCCCACTCGCCGTCAACGCTGTAGCGCGCAAAGCCGCCGCCTAGATGGTCGTAGAGTCCTCGCCGCGACATCGCGTCGAGGGTTCGCGTCACGGCGTCGCGCGCCTCGGGATCGTCGAACTCGAGCAACGCCTCGACGAGACTTGGCCGAGGGAACTTCGGGGCCGAACCGAACCCGCCCTCGCCGTCGACTTGGGCGATGAGCTCATCGCGTAGGCGTCGGCGAATCACGGCGAGGTCCAACGTCGATTCCAAGGGCGCCAGGTGATCAATGAAGTGCACTTCACGCGCGAGCGCGTTCGAAAGTTCACCGGCTTGGCGTTCGACGAGCTCTCGCTGATTGACCCAGGCGTCGTGCAGTGCGCGAAGGAGACGATCGAAGCCGACCTGCCCGCCACGATCCGTGGGTGGGTAGTAGGTCCCGGCCATGAAGGGTTTCCCGTCGGGCAGGAGAAAGACCGACATCGGCCAGCCCCCGTGTCCCGACACCAACTGGGTCGCGGCCATGTAGAGCGCGTCGACGTCCGGACGCTCCTCGCGATCGACCTTGATGGGGATGAAGTACTCGTTCAAGAGTTCGGCGATGTCGACGTCCTCGAAGGACTCGTGGGCCATGACGTGGCACCAGTGACACGCCGCGTAGCCAATGGAAAGAAAGATTGGGCGATCGCTGCGGGTCGCTTCGTCGAGGGTCTCTTGGCTCCACGTCCGCCACAAGACGGGGTTATCGACGTGATCCAAGAGGTACGACGAGCCCAATTCGTGGCGCAGGTCTTTCAGCAGGGGCATCGCAAACTCACCGTGAGACCTTACGGGTCCGCCAACGCGGGGCGGTCACCGTCGACGCTCCCACTCGTCCTTTCGTATCGCCATGACGATCTCGTCGGTCCACTCGCCTTTGACGAACTCGTTCTCCACGAAGTGGGCCTCTTGGTGGAGTCCCACCTTCTCGAGTGAGCGCACTGAGGGAACGTTTCGCGCGTCGCATCGACCAACGACCCGGCGCAGACCGTACTGCGTGAACGCCAGAACGAGGAGCTCCTCGTACACCTCGCTCGCGAATCCCTGGCGATGGAAGTGGGGGTGCAAGGAGCCGCCGATCTCACCTTGACAGTGTTCGTTTACGGTCCAGCGAAGTATGAATTCGCCGATGACGCGTCGCGCGTCTCTTAGTTCGACGGCCACGCGAAGAAGGTTGTCGTCACTCGGCTCCTCGGGCTTGGCGAGGAAGCCTTTCAGCACCGCCAAGGTCGTTGCCCTATCGCGAGGTGCGCTGTACAGATAGCGGTTCACGTCCTCATTTGCCAGTATCAACGCGAGACTGTCCAAGTCGTCGAGCGTGAATCGACGCAAGGTGAGACGAGCCGTTTGGCGAGCTTGCGACAGTTGCACCATTGGTACGTTCTAGTCCGACTTCAGACGTGTTGAAGACGGCGCTCGCTACTGTGAAGAACGTCACTATCGAAAAGGTGAGACCATGAGCCAACCACTTCGCTGGGGCGTACTGAGTACCGGACGCATTGCCCACTCCTTCGCGAAAGATCTCCCATTCGGTGACGGGGGGACCGTCGTCGCGGTGGGATCGCGGTCGATGGCGTCGGCCGACGCCTTTGGAGACGAGTTCGGCGTTCCCCGGCGGTACGCGTCGTACGAGGACCTCGTGCGCGACGACGAAGTCGACGTAATCTACGTCGCCACCCCTCACCCCATGCACTTCGACAACGCGATGCTGGCCCTCGAACACGGCAAGCCGGTGCTTGTGGAGAAGGCGTTCACC
>DATKSO010000076.1:0-3722 GCA_035531635.1 Acidimicrobiales bacterium
AACGGTCTGGAGTTCGACGCGGTCGTCGTTGTCGAGCCTGGTCAGATTGCCAATCGAGGCGCCGCTGGCGAGACCGGGGTCACGCCGCGCGGGCTGCGCACGCTCTACGTGGCGTTGACGCGTCCGACGAGGCGCCTAGCCATTGTTGCGTGCAACGAACTTCCCGCCACTCTTCGATGAGACGAATCGCGCGAAGCGTCTCGGAGGGGTCTCAATTTCTACTAGAAATGTAGGCGTGAGTCAGGCAGTTTCCCCCAATAGCCTGGCGAAGCAAGAGAAGATTGTTCACGATCGACCGCCGATGTTGGCGATTGGCGTGATGATTTGGCTCGGTTCTGAGCTGATGTTCTTCTCGGGACTCTTCGCCGCCTTGTTTACCATCCGCGCGCACCTCGCGTCGTGGCCGCCCGTCGGCACGCACCTCGACGTGCTGCAGTCGGGCATCTTCACGATCGTGCTCATCGCGTCGTCGTTCACGATGCAACGTGCGGTGTGGCTGATCGAACACCGACAGCGCGGTGCCGCTCGCAACTGGGTCATCGCGACGATCATCATGGGCGCGCTCTTCGTCGGCAACCAGGCCTACGAGTGGACGCACCTGACGACGCGCTGGTACACCAACTCCTACGGTTCGGTCTTCTTCATCACCACCGGCCTGCACGGACTGCACGTGTTCCTCGGACTCGTGGCCATGAGTTTCCTCTTGTACCGCATGCGTGGTCGTGAGGGTGACCCCGGTGAGCTCGCTACTTTCCAGGGCGTGAGTTACTACTGGCACTTCGTCGACGTCGTCTGGATCGGGCTCTACTCGGCCCTCTTCCTGTTGAAGTAATGGACGTGACGACCTCTTTCCTTCGGCGCGTGCCGCTCGTCGTTGCGGCTGGATTCCTGTCGGCCGCTCCGATGCTTCTCTTCGTCGGCGCCGCGAACGCCAACAACCTCAACCCTCCGCCCACCACGCGAAAGAACGCCGGCACGCCGAACTCGACGATCGTCGTGAAGAACAAGAACGGCACCGTCATCGAATACGGCAACAAGTACATCACCTACAAAGCACCGTCGAGCTCGTTGGACGGGCTCGGCCAGGCGCTCTTCATGGAGAACTGCGCGTCGTGCCACGGAACTGAGGCCGACGGCGTGCCCGCGAACGGTACGAGCGGCGCGTACCCCGACCTCGTCGGTCTCGGACCGGCGACGATCACGTTTTGGATTGACTCGGGTCGCATGCCGGCAAAGAACGTCGCGGCCATCCAGGCGCGACGCGGTCAGCCAGCTCTCACCCCCGCCCAGGCGGTCGCGATCGCCGCGTGGGTGAACTCGCTCTCGCCGAGTTATCCCGACATCCCGACGCCGCACCTGAAGAACGCCAACGTCTCGGACGGTGCGGCGCTCTTCGCGTTGAACTGCGCGGCCTGTCACACCATCGAAGGTGACGGCGACGCGCTCGCGGCGAGCACGTTCTCGCCGTCGCTTCGCAACATCCCCGCCTTCCAAGTCGTCGAGGCCATCCGAACAGGCCCCGCCAACATGCCGCGCTTCACCGGGAACTTGAGTGACCAGCAGGTCGCCGACATCACGAAGTACGTCACGACCGAGATCCAACACCCGAACAACCCCGGTGGTTTTGGTCTCGGCGGTCTCGGCCCCGTGGCTGAGGGCTTCGTCGGACTGCTTCTGGGGCTGGGTCTGTTGATACTCGTCTGTTACTGGATTGGGGATCGCTCGTGAGCGACGTCGAAGAACACCGCACGCCGGTAGCCCTGAGCGGTCTCAACGAGGACGACCCACGCCTGCAGCCGGCGTCGAAGAACCCTCAGACCGTCGAACGCGTCATCGCCGTGACGTTCGTGTTCGGCACCATTTTGGTCGCCGCGTTCGGTGCCTGCTACTGGATCAACGCCAAGCCCTGGACGCTCGGCGCGACGTTGGGCGGTGGGCTCTTCTTGTTCGGGGTCGGTCTCGTCGCGTGGGGTAAGTACCTCATGCCAAGAGGTCCCTTCGTCGAGGAGCGTCACGTCCTCGCGAACGCCGACGCCGACCGCGACGCCTTCGCGGCCGCCATCGTGGAACGTGGTGGTGGCGTCGTCAAGCGTCGCAAGATGCTCGCGGGTCTCCTGGGCGGGGGACTGGGCATCTTCGGCGTCGTCGCACTCTTCCCTGCGCTGCGCAGTCTCGGGCCCCTTCCTAAGGGCACCCTCTTTCACACGGACTGGAAAAAGGGTTCGTACGCGGTCGATCAGACCGGACGGCGCGTCAGCGTCGGGGACCTCTCCATTGGCTCGATCATGACGGTGTTCCCCGAAGGTGCGCAGGACACCGATCGCGGCCAGGCCGTGGACCAGACCGTCCTCATTCGTATCTCCAACCAGAACTACACGACCCAAAAAGGACGTGAGACGTGGGGACCGATGGGGTACGTCGCGTACTCCAAGCTCTGCACGCACCTGGGCTGTCCGGTCGGTCTCTACGAACAGCAGTTGCAACTGCTCGTGTGCCCCTGCCACCAATCGATGTTCAACGTGACGAACGGCGCCATCCCGCAGTTCGGCCCCGCCCCGCGGCCCCTGCCCCAGCTGCCGCTCTACATTGACTCGAGCGGCTTTCTTCGCGCGCAGGCAGACTACGACCAGCCCGTGGGTCCAGGATTCTGGGAGCGTCACCGCGTGACGGGGAGCAAGCTATGAGCGACGTCGTGGCCACCAACAAGCGCGCGCAGCGCCAGGCCGCTGGTCCCTACGGCAAGATCGGTCAGGTCCTCAACGAGCTCGACGACCGCCTGGGCGTCGCCAAGGGCGGGCGCACGTTCATGGACAAGATCTTCCCCGATCACTGGTCCTTCATGCTCGGCGAGATCGCGCTCTACTCGTTCGTGATCCTTCTCGTCACGGGTATCTTCTTGACGTTCTACTTCGTGCCGAGTTCCGCGCTCGTGACCTACCACGGTTCGTACCTTCCCCTCGTCGGACAAAAGGTCACCGAGGCGTTCGACTCGACGGTGAACATCTCCTTCGCCGTGCGCGGTGGCCTCTTGATGCGTCAGATGCACCACTGGGCGTGCGACATCTTCGTCGGCGCCATCGTCGTGCACATGGCGCGTGTCTTCTTCACAGGCGCCTTCCGCAAGCCTCGCGAACTGAACTGGACGATCGGGCTCACGCTGTTGATCCTCGCGATCGGCAACGGCTTCCTCGGGTACTCGTTGCCCGACGACCTGGTGTCGGGCACCGGCATTCGCATCGCGTACTCGATCATGGAGTCGATCCCCTTCGTGGGTTCGTACCTCGCCTTTTGGGTCTTCGGCGGCAACTTCCCGGGCACGGCGACCATTCCGCGCTTCTTCATCTTGCACGTCTTGCTCTTGCCACTCCTCATCCTCGGGCTCGTCGGAGCCCACCTCTTCTTGTTGGTCCGCCAGAAGCACACGCAGTTCCCGGGCAAGGGCCGAACCGAGAAGAACGTCGTGGGTTCGCCCATGTTCCCGGTCTTCATGGCGAAGACCACCGGCTTTCTCTTCATCGTCGGCGGTATCACGGCACTCTTGGGAGCCTTCGCGCAGATCAACCCGATCTGGCAGTTCGGTCCCTACGACGCGGCGCGTATCTCCTACGCCGTGCAACCGGACTGGTACATGGGCTTTCTCGACGGGGCGCTACGAATATTCCCGTCGTGGTCGTTCATGGCCTTCGGCCATACCATCCCGCTCGAGGTCACCATTCCCGCGG
>DATKSO010000077.1:0-2998 GCA_035531635.1 Acidimicrobiales bacterium
GTCCGAGACGAGGTCACCGTCTCGTCAGGTGGCCTCGAGATTGAGCGAGACCGCAAGCTCGTCGACGACGCGATCAAACATTAGGTTCAGGTTCTTCGCTGATCCCACGTACTGACCGAAGAGTTCGAAGGTAAGGAAACCGAAGATCGTCGTCCAGGCCATGAGGGCTTTCAGGTACTCTTCCGGCGCCACGCCCGGCATGATCGCCGCCAGACTATCGAGCTCAAGGTAGCGTCCGACGTCACTTCTCTTTGAGTTCTTTGGCGCGTCTTTTGCCTCTACCTTTCGGCTCTCGCTCAGAATCGCCCCCAAGACGCGCGCCACTCTCGCCGCGGCCTCGATGGTCTCCGTCGGTGCCGCGTAGCCCGGGATTGGCGTTCCGTAGATGAGCGCGTACTCGTGGGGGTTGTTCGTGGCCCACCGACGAATAGCGCGAGCCGACGCTCGCCATCTTGCGGACGCGCCCGCGCGCGCGACTCTCGCGTCCGCTCGTTCGACGGCCTGTCCGAGATCGTTGTACGCGTCGAGAATGAGCGCCGTGAGCAGATCGTCCCGGGTCGCGAAGTACCGATAGAGCGCGGAGGAGACGAGCCCCATCTCCCGCGAGATCTCACGAAGGGACAGGCCCGACACACTCTTCTCGGCGATCAACCGTCTCGCCACGTCCTTGATCGCCTCAGTCTGCGCGTCTCGCGCGATGGTCCTAGAGTTCGCCGTCTTGCTCATGAGTCCAGTCTCCCACACCGAGAGCAGTGCTCTTGCAATTCATTGGAGGTCGTGCCATACTGTTTGCGAGAGCAGTGCTCTCTTACGTCGAAGGAGGCGCTATGGCGCAGTATCTGATCGTTGGGGCCGGACCCATGGGTAGCGCGGTCGCGAAACTGCTGACGCACGAGGGTCACGAGGTGCGCCTCGTCACCCGAAGCGGCTCTGGTCCCGAGCACCCTCTGCTAGCTAAGTCGGCCCTCGACGCGTCAAGGGCCGACGAGTTGAGTGAGCTCGCGACTGGTTGTGCCGCGATCTTCAACTGTGCCAATCCCCGTTATCACCGCTGGCTCACCGACTGGCCGCCCATCGCGCGTTCCCTCCTCGTCGCGGCGACGCGCTCCTCCGCGGTGCTCACGACACTCTCCAACCTCTACGCCTACGGACAACCGACGGGTCCGATGTCACCCGACTCCCCGTTTCTCGCTGAGTACGAGAAGGCGAAGGTGCGAGCCACGATGTGGCACGACGCTCTCATGGCGCACGACAACGGGCAACTCCGTGCGACGGAAGTGCGAGCGTCCGACTTCATCGGACCCGAGGCACAGAGTGCCATGGGCGCTCAGATCGTCTCGCGAGTCCTCTCTGGTAAGCGCTGCTGGGTGCTCGGGTCGAGCGATCAGCTCCACAGCTGGAGCTACACCAACGACGTCGCTCGCACTCTCGTGACGTGCGCCCACAACCCTGAGGCGTGGGGACGGGCCTGGCACGCCCCCACCAACGCGCCTCGGACGCAACACCAGGTGATCGACGATCTCGCTGACGTCGCGGGCGTGAGCCACGTCAAGGTATCGAGCTTGCCGACGGCCGCCCTTCGCCTCATGGGGCTCGTCAGTCCGATGGCACGCGAGCTTCCGACGACGATCTACCAGTTCACGGCGCCGTTCATCATCGACGACACGGCGACGAGGCTGAAGCTGGGACTCGAGCCGACACCGTGGCTCGACGTCCTTCGCGACACGATCGCGTCGTATCAATGATCGCGTCGCGACGACGCCTGCGGCGTCAACACAAGATCACTCGACGCAGCGAGTCGTCCAACTATCGAACGGGCCGTCTCATCAGCGCTCAGACCAGAGTTATCGAGAACGTGTTTTTCGTAGACGCCCAACCGTTCGTACTGGGCGTGCATAGCTCGAATCGGGTCCTCTAAGGTCAAGGCGCCCGCGTGTCGTGGTTCCTTCAGCCGGTCTACCGATCGAAAGAGACAGTCGTCGATGGAGGGACGCAACACCACGTACGACACGGGAACGTTCAAGTCCGTCAACTCGTCCCTGATGAGATCCATCCACCAGGGGCCAACGTGGCCTTCGAGCACCGTCACGTAGCCGCCACGGACAAAGCGGGCCGCCGTTGACAGCGCGGCGCGCACCATCACTTGGTTCTGGGTGTCCGCGAGCGGCTCCCACGGGGGAATCAGCCCATTCACGACCGAGGTCCAGAAGAAGTCCGCGTCGACGACGACCGAAGGGGTGAACTCGCTCGCCACCAGACGGCCGGCGGTCGTCTTGCCCGAACCCGGAGGACCAGTGAGGATCAACATTTGGGCATCGGACACCGCAAAAATCTACCCTCGCGCCAAGAGCCTTCCCCTCTCTCTACACTCACCCTCACAATGGCACTTATCACCACACCGTTCGGCTTCTCATCCACGGCCGCGGACGTGACCGCCGGCGTCGACCTTTCCGGGAAGCGCGCCATCGTCACCGGTGGAGCGTCGGGCATCGGCGTCGAGACCGCTCGCGCTCTGTCGAACGCCGGTGCTTCCGTGACGCTCGCCGTTCGTGACGTTGACGCCGGTGCGCGGGTCGCTCGCGACCTCGCGTTGACCTCGAGCGAGCGAGACGTGAAGGTCAGCTATCTCGATTTGACGGACCTCGACTCCGTCCGACTCTTTTGCGGCGCGTGGGAGGGTCCGTTACACCTCTTGATCAATAACGCCGGCGTCATGGCGGTGCCGACGTTGGAGCTGAGCTTCGAGGGCCACGAGTTGCAGTTCGCCACGAATCATCTCGGCCACTTCGCACTGACGACGGGCCTGCATCACGCACTCGCCGCAGCCGCGGGCGCCCGGGTCGTCTCGGTGAGTTCCAGCGCGCACCACTTCTCCCCCGTTCGATTCGACGACGTCGACTACGTCAATCGGCCCTACGACCCGTGGTCCGCCTACGGTCAGTCGAAGACCGCCAACGTCTTGCACGCCGTAGAGATCACGCGGCGTTGGGGTCACGAG
>DATKSO010000078.1:0-5282 GCA_035531635.1 Acidimicrobiales bacterium
AACGGCGACCGAGGTGTCGACCCCGGTGGCCCCGCTCGCGCACCTTGTCGATCCTTCGGCGCTCGTGATGAGTGCGTTGGAGAAGCCGATGAAACAGAGGGTTGACGCGTAGGCTCCCGTACCCGGCAGCGCGAAGCCGCACGAAGGTCCGGCCCAGGGCGAGCCCAAATTCGCGGCCGCCGACGACGCGCCCGCCGCCGGGAGAGCGTCTAGCGCGTACGTGTACTTGCTCTTTGGCTCGTAGATCGGAAAGTGCACCCGCGTGATGCCTTGGACCGACGTCCAACCGCCAGAGGTAGTCACCGGCGTCGATCCGGCGTACGCCGTTGGCGGAAGTTGGCAAGTGGGAGGACTCGTGAGAGTGCAGGGTCCCGGCGTCAGGACGTCGTAGGCGATGACGGACGTTGACGACGGTGTCGCGAGCGCCGCCGACGACGTGCAGTAGTTGCGCACCAGCGTCCACGTTCCCCCGGTCTGCAGCACTTCAACGTACGAGACGATCGGTGTGCCTGCGGCTGCGCCCCATACGAGTCCGAGCAGCTGCGTGCCAGTGCCGCACTGGGTGGCGAGGGCGTCGGTCGTTATTGAGGTCGCGCTCTGGGTATCCTTGCCGAAGTTCACCGACAGCGCCTGCGCGTCACCGGAGTCAGAAAGCCGGTTGGAGACGCCGGATTGGAGGGAAAAGACCGAAATTAGGCCGAGGGAAAGGGCACCAATGACGAGCGGGAGTATGACGACGACGACGAGTAACTCGACGAGCGTGAACCCGGAGTCAGAGTCGCTAGAAAGGTGGTGAGGTCCCGCTCCCACTAACTTGGCGTACTTGCGGCTGAACAGCCGCTTCACCCAGCGGTGAAGCCTGAACGTCCTCATCCAACTTTGACCTGGTTATAGATGCCGTACATCGCCGAGATGAGGGCCACCGCAACGAATCCGACGATGACGCCCATGAAGATGATGATCGCGGGTTCGAAGAGCGCCGTGGCCCGCTCGAGCTTCGTCTCGAGTTCACGGTTGTAGTAAGCGGCGGCAACTTCGAGCTGTTGATCGAGTGTCCCGGTCTCCTCGCCCACCCGGAACATCTGGCGCGCCGCCGCAGGAAAGAGTCCCGTCAAGTTTATTGGTGTCGAAAGGCCCTGACCCTGCATCATGGCCTCGCGCACGCCCTCGAGTGCTCTTTTGTAGACCGAGTTGTTCGAGGATTCGGCCGTGACCGCCATCGAACGCGGAAGATCGACGCCAGCCCTCAACATCGAAGCCAGAACGCGGCAGACTCGCTCGATGATGGCGGTTTCGGTGAGGTCCCCTACGACGGGAAGCTTCAACATCAACTTGTCGAGGAGGTCAGTACCCTTTTCGGTGCGCCGCATGGTCATGAAGCCACCGACGATGATGATGACGAAGGCGAGTTCGAAGTACCACTCCTTGCCGATAAACGACGTCGAGCTGAGCAACAGACGTGTCATAAGGGGGAGCTTGGCGTTGAGGCTCTTGAAGAAGACCTCGAAGCGGGGCATGACGAAGACGGCGAGCACGAGGACCGTGACGACGGACATTGCGGCGACAACCGATGGGTAGATGAGCGCCGCAGTCACCTTGCCGCGGGCCTTCGTGTCCCGGTCGATGTAGTCGGCGAGTTGGTTGAGCACCGTGTCCAAGTTCCCGGTTAATTCGGCGGACTCAAGGATCCCCACGTAGAAATTAGGAAAGGCCTCGGGGTGGATGGCTGCTGCCGCGGCGAACGTGTCACCGGCGCGAAGGCTATCGACCATCTCCAACAAGACAACTTTCAACATCTTGTTCTGCGTCTCTTCGGTGATGACCTCGAGGGCTTCCATGATCGGAATGCCCGCGCGCATGAAGACCGCCAACTGACGCGTGAAGTTCGTGAGGTCCTTGCGGGGAACCTTCTTTTGGGTGATTTCGAAAGTAAGAATGCTCTTGCGGGCGCCTACCTCGAGGGGCTGGAGCCCCTTGGCGAGCAGGGCCACGTGCGCGGCACCGGTTGAGGAAGCAGTCTCAGTGCCGGACACCTGCTTGCCGGACTCGTCCAACGCCTTGTAGCGATAGTCGGTTAGAGATTTGTCTTTGCTCATAGCGTGTACATACTCCTGATGACCTCGGCGATTGACGTGACGTCTTGCGTGACCAAGTTGATTGCTTCTTGGCGCAGTGTGCTCATGCCTTGCTTTACGGCCATGTTGCGCAGTTCTTCTTGCGTCGCCCAACCAACGATGAGCCGACGAAGCTCGGGCGTCATAACGAGAAGTTCGTAGACACCAATACGGTCCTTGTACCCCGTATTCGAACAGAAGTTACAACCGACACCTATGTAGAAGGTCTCCTTCGGTGTCCCGCCACCTTCTTGGTAGAAGATCATCTCTTCGTCGGACGGCGTGTAGGTCGTCTTGCACGAGGGACAGATGCGACGAAGAAGCCGTTGACCCACGATCGCGAGGATGGACGACGCGATGAGGAAGGATTCGATGCCCATGTCAAGGAAACGGTGCAACGCCGACACCGAGTCAGTCGCGTGGAGCGAGGAAACGACGAAGTGACCGGTGAGCGCCGACTGTACGGCGACGCGGGTCGTCTCGACGTCGCGGATCTCACCGACCAGGATGACGTCGGGGTCTTGGCGCAGGATGGAGCGAAGTCCGGTGGCGAAGGTCAGACCTGCCTGCTCGTTCGTCTGGATCTGGTTGATGGTGGGAAAGATGTACTCGACGGGGTCTTCAATCGTCATGACGTTGATCGTGGGGTTGTTCACCTCACTCAAGGTGGCGTAGAGCGTCGTCGTCTTGCCACTACCCGTCGGACCGGCGCAGAGCACCATGCCAAAGGGCGAGCGAACGATCTTCGAGTACGCGGCGTGCGTCGTGACCGGCATGCCGAGGTCGTTCAGTCGCAGCACCGAGCGCGTCTTGTCGAGCAGTCGCATGACGCAGCTCTCACCCATGATGGTTGCGGTCGTAGCGACGCGCACGTCGACCTCTTTGCCGTCGATCATGATCGTGAGTTGTCCGTCCTGGGGGCGCCGACGTTCGACGATGTTCATGTTCGCCATGACCTTGATACGGCTCACGAGGCCCGGGCCGATCACGGCGGGCAGCTGGAGGACTTCCTTGAGGGCGCCGTCAATACGAAAGCGGACGCGCACGATGTCGTCGGCCGGCTCGATGTGCACGTCCGAAGCTCGGTCGCGCATGGCCTGGGTGAGTATGCGGTCGACGACTTGAACGACCGGCGCGTCGTCGGCGACGATGAGCGGACCGGAAGGTTCAACACTTCGCTTTCGCGATCCTTCGACGGACTCGAACGCCTGGACCAACTTGTCCACACTGCCGAGCGCGTGGTAGCTACTGTCGATGGCCCAACGAATGTCGCCGAGGGGGGCGATGAGCAACTGAACGGACTTTCCGCTCGCCGTGCTCAGTAGTGCTCGAAGATCGTCGCTCGGTTCGGCGACCGCGATGTAGAGACCGTCGTCCTCCAAGCGAACCGGAAAGGACGCCGTCTCTCGGGCCACGCTCTCGGGGATGAGCGACAGCACAGCTGGGTCGAAGGTATCGCGGCGAAGGTTCGCGACTTCGAACCCAAAGAAGGCGGCCAACGCGTGCGCGAGTGCCTGTTCGCTCAGAGCGCCGAGACTTACGAGGACCTCGCCGAGTCGGCCTCCGGCGTCGCGCTGCATTTCGAGGGCCTGCTCGAGTTGAGCCTCGGTGATGAGGTTCGAGCCGATCAGTTGCTCGCCGAGACGGACCTGACGCCCTTCGGACGAGACGCCCCGATCAGTCGACTTCGACGGCACGATCTGACTTGAAGGTTGAGAGTCCTGACTCGCTCTTTCAACCTGCGGAGCAGCGTCAGTGAGGAGGCCTACGGCCCCACCCGTGGTGCTCGCAGCGTCCTCGTCCTCGCCTCGATTCTTCTTTTTGAAAGCCACAATCACCCCGCATTTGCTCTAGGAAATAACTTCTATTACGTAATCTATTTTGGATGTAGAGAAAATGGATTGCGATAAACGCGTTATACCGACGAAAGCAAAAGTACACCAAAGAACCGTGAAATTGGTGGAGTGTGATTCCGTTGCGACATTTTTGTTCTAGAAAAATGTGACACCGACGTTCACATTGACGCAAGAGAATACGAATTACTTATGACAAACGAGATGCTCACGCGATCTCTTCTTTATGACGGCGATTCTTCGATAGCGCGATTGAACGACGTTCATGTCGACGCGCGGTGGATCGCTCCCGCCGACGTCGATTGTCGAACGAAGAATCGACGCGAGCCCCGATGAGTTGGTCGTCATGTCGATCCGAGGTGCCATCGAGAAGCGTGACGGTGAACACAGTCACAAGTGACGACTGACGACGCGGAGGTCACTGCCAGCGGGCCAACGGCGCGCAGCGCCATGTTGCGAGTGTCGCTACTCACCGCCGCGGCAGACGTCAAGCAGGTCACTGACTCTGCTCTTGCCCTCCGTGAGCGAAATCGAAGAAGCGCCTTATCTACCGGGAACGTTCACGGACGGAGGAAAGTGGCGATGGATACCGTCGCGGTCGCGCTCCGTGGTCAATCGTCAGTTATGCACGTCCTTCGTTGTTTCAAAGCCCAGTGTTTTATTGGAATGTTGATTACAATCGGACATGGACGTATTAGTTCGCGGAGACAATTGATGGTTTTCCAAGCACCGCCTCTCGACGATGACGAGATTGCTGTTCTCGCGAAGATCGGCGAACTCAGCGCCGGTCTTCGGTTGCGCCTGCTCGAGACCCGTCGCTCGACGCACTCGTTGGCACGACTCCAACTCGCGCGAGCTCTTTGGGGATCCAGCGCTCTTGATGAGTCCAACGTGGCGCTCGACGACATCACGGCAATTGACCTCGGCGTACCTTCGATCGACGTTGACGACGAGACACGACTGGCTCTCAGGAGTTACCGCGACGCCTTGACGTACGTCAGCCATCTATCGAACGATGACGACTTCGCCTACAACCGTCAGCTCCTGAAGAGTCTTCACTTCATGATGGGGAGTTACGACGCACGAGGGCGTAACGGTCGTTGGCGAGTAGGTCCCGCGTCGCTGTCGAGAGGGGACACGCTCGACTTTCGATACGTCGGACCCGAAGCGAAAGACGTGCCCGCGTTGATAGACGAGTTGGTTGATTCTCTTCAGACGACCGACGGTCCGCCGGTGTTGGTGCGAGCTGCACTTGCGCACCTCAACCTCATTGCGATTCAGCCCTTCGAACGTCGTAACGGAAAAATGGCTCGAT
>DATKSO010000079.1:0-9642 GCA_035531635.1 Acidimicrobiales bacterium
GAAAGAGGCGGCGCAGCACCTAGGCCTTCTTACGCGCGCGACGACCGTGGAGCCGGCCCCAGAGATAGCCGGTCACCACGCCGCCCAGTCCAACGGCCGCCACCGTCGGCTTCGACGACGTCATCGAACTGCCCATCTGTACTTGGTCGGGTAGGAAGGAGCGCAGCGACGCCTCAAGCTCACGCCGTGTCCTCGCGTGCTCACTCACTTAGAGACCTTCAAGCGACGCTTCGCCGTCCCGCTGACGACGCGCCACGCCGTCAAGACCATGATGACGAGGGCCATCACCGCAACGATCACGTAGGGAAGCCATGAGAGCGATCCATCGAGGACTGGAAACTGCCACTGGAGGTAGCGAAGGGATCCGAGGAGTAACAAGACGGCGCCAAAGCCGACGAAGACACTGCCCACGACGCCCCACAGCATGAAACGGCCGAGATCCTTGAGGGGTTTGATGGTCTCTTCTTTGACGTAGCGGACCGCCAGGTCACGCAGTTCGTCGAAATCGCGTTGCAGCGACGCTCCCCTCAGGAACCGGCCCCACGTCGAGTTCTTCACGACCCAATCCTACTCAGTGCGCTCCTTTATCAAGTACGTCGAACTAGCCGTGGCGATAAGCCGATCGGCGTCGTCGACGATGGTCGCTTCGAGGAAGGAGATGACGTTGCCGGGCTTTAGCACCGTCGCCACGCACGTGAGCACGTCCCCGGCCTTGGCGGATCGAAGGAACGTGATCTTCATCTCAGTGTTGGCAACGGTCACTCGCCGGTCGCCCACTACGGTCACGGCCGAGGCGCCCATGGCCGAGTCGAGCAGGGCCGCGAGGAACCCTCCTTGCACTCGACCGGCGGGATTCAAGAAACGCTCGTCGACCCGCGCACGCCACACCGTTCGTCCCGGCACGGACTTGTCGACGCACGTGATGCCGAGCGTCAAGTCGCAGTTGGGAGGAATCTGTAGCGCCACGTCGCGAGGCTACTCGCGAGCCTGCTCGATGACGAGGGGTGATTCGGTACTGTTCTAGTCATGACTGACGATCTCTACCCTGGGGCCAGCGAGTTGGAAGGACGCGTGATCCGCGAGATCGTGGCCGTGGCCATGGACGCGCCAGCGAAGGCCAAGTCCGGCCACAGCGGCACGGCGATGGCACTGGCACCACTGGGCGTGATGCTCTGGGGCCGGGTCATGCGCCACGACCCCACCAACCCGACGTGGCACGACCGCGACCGGTTCATCATGAGCTGTGGTCACGCGTGCATCTTGCAGTACGCCCTCGCGCACGAGTTTGGCTACGACTTGAGCGTGGACGATCTCAAGCAGTTTCGTGAGGCGCATTCGAAGACGCCGGGACATCCCGAGCGCGGTGACACCCCGACGGTCGAGGTCACGACCGGTCCTCTCGGTCAGGGCATCGCCAACGGCGTTGGTATGGCGCTCGCCGAGCGCATCCTGCGAACCGACTACGGCGAGGACCTCGTCAGCCACCGGACGTGGGTCATCGCGGGAGATGGGTGCCTCGAGGAGGGCATCAGCCACGAAGCGGCGTCGCTCGCCGGCTCCCTCGGTCTTGATCGGCTGACGGTCTTCTACGACGACAACCACATCACGATCGACGGACCCACCGAACTCGCACTGCACGATAACGCGGCCGAACGGTTCGCGGCGTACGGCTGGCACGTGGTGGTCGTGGGTGAACACGCCAACGACCTCGACGTTCTCGAAGATGCCACGCGATCGGCGATCGCCGAGACGGGTCGCCCTTCGATCATCATTGTGCGCTCGCACATTGGCTTTCCCTCACCGACGATGATGGACACGAAGGAAGCGCACGGCTCGCCCTTTAGCGCTGACGCCATCTCCGCGGTGAAGAAGATCATTGGCGTACCCGACGAGTCGTTCGTCTTCGATCCGGAGAACTCGCGACAGCTCGAAGCGTCGATCGGTGGCCGTCGCGACGACCGCGTCGCCTGGGAAGCGCGAGTGGCGGCCGCGGGCGCGAAGGGAGTCCAACTCCTCGAACAGCTGGACACCCACGGCGCCGCTGTCGTCACGACGAGGCCCGACGCCTTTGCGGCCGGTTCGATGGTCGCCACACGCAAGGCCTTGCAGCGCGCGATGGACGTCTTCGCGCCGCAGACGTCCGGTCTCACGGCCGGATCGGCGGACCTCACGGACAACACGGGCGTCGTCCTTCCCGGCGCCACAGCCCAGAGCGTTTCGGCACCCGGAGGTCGACAGATTCACTACGGGATCCGCGAACTCTCGATGACCGCGATCCTCGTCGGACAGGCCCATCATGGTGGTCTTCGTCCGGCCGGCTCGACGTTCTTCGTCTTCAGCGACTACGCACGACCCGCGGTGCGACTCGCGGCGCTCAGCCGCGCCGGCGCACTGATGGTGTACACGCACGACTCGGTGGGCGTGGGTCAAGACGGTCCCACCCACGAGCCCGTCGAGCACCTCATGGCGCTTCGAGCCATGCCCAATCTGCACGTCGTTCGACCCAGCGACGCCAACGAGACCCTCGATCTGGTCGAAGAGTTTCTCACGAGCCGGGTCCCCCTGCCGACCGCACTCGTACTGACGCGTCAAGACGTTCAGGTCTTCGGTGAGCAGGAAACGGCCGCCAGCCGCCAGGGCGCGCGTCTCGGCGGCTACGTCGTTCGAGAGAACGACGACGCGGTCTTCACGCTCGTGAGTACCGGATCGGAGGTCTCACTCTGCTTGAGCGCCGCCGACGAACTCGCGCGAAAGGGTGTCGCGACGCGCGTCGTGGCACTGCCGTGCTGGCGCTGCTTCGACGCTCAGCCCCTCGCCTACCGCACCGACGTGCTTCGACGCTCGATTCCCTCGGTGTCGCTCGAAGCCGGCGCGACGTTGGGATGGGCCAACTACGTCGACGAATCGATCGGCATCGACGCCTTTGGCATGTCGGCTCCCGGCGACGTGGTCTTCGAACATTTCAACATTGTCCCGGCGACGGTGGTCACTCACGTCGAGCGCGTTCTAAGTGAGAGAGCATGACCAGTCTGAACGACCTGTACACCGACTACGGCCAGAGCCCCTGGATCGACAACATTCGCCGGGACTGGTTGGTCGACGGCACGCTGGCGACGTTCGTGGCCAACGGAGTTCGCGGCGTCACGTCCAACCCGTCGATTTTCGCGAAAGCCCTGGCGACGTCAACGGCGTACGACGAACTCATCACGAACGCGAGCGACGCCAACGCTGAAGACCTCTTCGAGACCTTGGCGGTCCACGACGTCCGAGACGCCTGTGACGTTCTTGCGCAGGTCCATGAGTCGTCACGTTCGGAGTTCGCCACGGGTCGACGTCGCTACCTTGACGGCTTCGTCTCGCTCGAAGTGTCTCCCCGTTTAGCCCGTGACACCGAGGGAACCATCGTGGCGGCGAAGCGGCTGCACGCGAAGGTGGACCGACCGAACGTGATGATCAAGATTCCCGCGACCAAGGAAGGCCTCCCGGCCATCCGAGCGACGCTGGGCGCGGGCATCAACGTGAACGTCACCCTGATCTTCTCGCTGGCGCGCTACGGCGAGGTCATCGACGCGTGGGCCGCTGGCATTCGCGACGCCCACGACGCCGGTCACGACGTCGGTGCCGTTGCCAGCGTGGCGTCGTTCTTCGTCTCACGCGTCGACGTCGCCGTCGACGCACTGCTCCCCGAGGGCGACCCCCGGCGCGGCGCGACCGCGAACGCGCAGGCCGCGGCCGCGTACGTCCTCTACCGAACGAGGGCGAACGGGGACACCGTGACGTCGCTGCTCGCGGACGGTGCGCAAGTACAACGTCCTCTCTGGGCGTCGACGTCCACGAAGGACCCCTCGTACGACGATCTCTTGTACGTCAATCGCCTCGTGGGTGACGAAACGGTGAACACGATGCCTGACGCCACGTTGGCCGACGCGCTCGATCACCCCGACTTCGCGTCCTCGTATCTCCTCACCAAGGAGTCGACTCACGCCGCCGCCGAAGAATTGAAGAGACTCTCACCCGACGTCGATCTCGACCGTGTGACCGAGCAACTGGAAGACGAAGGCGTGGCGTCCTTTGCCAAGTCCTACGACGACCTGTTGGCGACGGTGTCCTCCAAGATGCGCACGACGAAGTAGCGTCGCGCACCTTCACGATTTCCTCTGATCGAGTTGATGAGACGTGCGTCTACATCTTAAGAGCGCGTCATAGGATGCATCCATGACGACGCTACGAGGCTACGAGACCCTGAACGATCTACTGAGCGCGTCGGCGGCCTCACTCGCTGACGAGGCGCGTCAAAGGGCACGTCGTGCGCACGGCTACGTCGTCACGTACTCCCCAAAGGTCTTCATTCCCCTGACGAAACTCTGTCGAGACCGGTGTGGCTACTGCACGTTCGCCCAGGCACCGGCGCACGTCGCGTCGCCGTACCTGAGTCTCGATGAAGTTATGGCCATCGCGCAAGCGGGTCGAGACGCCGGCTGCACCGAAGCGCTCTTCACGCTCGGGGAACGACCGGAGCTTCGCTACGACGAGGCGGCGAGATGGCTCGCCGCGCGCGGGTACCACTCGACCGTCGACTACGTGGCCACGGCCGCGCAGATGGTGCTCGAAGGAACGGGCCTCTTGCCCCACGCGAACGCCGGCGCGCTCTACGCGCACGAACTAGCCCAACTCCGAGGCGTGAGCGCCTCCCAGGGCATGATGCTCGAGACGTTGGCCGACGTTCCCGCGCACCGGTTGGCGCCCGACAAAGTGGCGCAACGCCGCCTCGACACGCTTCGCTTCGCTGGCGAACTGAAGATTCCCTTCACCACGGGCCTGCTGGTCGGCATTGGTGAGAGTCGTCAAGACCGACTCGACACCCTCGATGCCATCGCGCGTTCGCACGAGGAGTTCGGCCACGTGCAAGAAGTCATCGTCCAGAACTTCTTGCCCAAAGCACGCACGGCCATGGCCTCGCACCCGCCCGCGAGCGAGGAAGAGTTTCACTGGACCATTGCCGCGGCGCGTCTGTTGCTGCCCGGCGACGTACACCTGCAGGCACCGCCAAATCTGAGTGACGATCCGGCACGTCTCCTCGACTTCGGCATCGACGACTTTGGCGGCATCTCGCCCGTCACGGCCGACCACGTCAACCCGGAGCGCGCGTGGCCCGCCGTCTCCGCGCTCAGCGTTGAATGCGGTCAGCGCGGATTCCATCTGACACCGCGACTTACGGTGTACCCCGAGTACGTGGGTGAGCGTACGGACTTCCTCGACGAGAAGGTTCGCCCGTTCGTGCTCGCTCAAGCCGACGCGCACTCACTCGCCCGTAACGACGCGTGGTACTCGGGCACCGACCACACGCCGCCCTCGGCGCCGCAGTCGGCGACGATGACGAGTGACGTCAAGGATCTGCTCGCACGCTACACACCGGGGTACGAGTTCGATGAACGCGAACTCGTAGCCCTCTTCAACGCGCGCGAGGGCGACTATAACGCCGTCGTCGATCTCGCCGACGGCGTCCGCCAGGACCTCGTGGGCGACGCGGTGAGCTTCGTCATCAATCGCAATATCAACTACACCAACGTCTGCACGTTCAAGTGTCGGTTCTGTGCGTTCTCCAAAGGACCACTGTCACTCAATCTGCGCGGCGACCCCTACCTCTTGACGCTCGAAGAGATCAGCGAGCGAGTACGCGAAGCCGAGCAGCGAGGGGCGACGGAGGTCTGCCTTCAGGGCGGCATCCATCCGAACTTCGACGGCGACTACTACATCCACGTGGTCGCCGCGGTGCGGGCCGGATCCCCTTCGATACACATCCACGCGTTCAGCGCGCTCGAGGTCTTCGAGGGCGCTCGACGTTCCGACCAGGACCTCGCGACGTACCTCACGCGTCTGAAGGAAGCGGGACTGAAGACCCTCCCGGGCACGGCGGCGGAGATCCTAGATGACCGGATTCGCGCCGTCCTCTGTCCCGACAAGATCAACTCGGATCAGTGGCTGGAGGTGCATCGCACCGCGCACGAGGTCGGACTTCGCTCGAACATCACCATCATGTTCGGCGCGGTCGAAGGGCCGGAGAGCTGGGCTACGCATCTCCTTCGCACGCGCGAACTACAGAAACAGACCGGTGGATTCACCGAGTTCGTCCCCCTCCCCTTTGTGCACATGGCGACACCGCTCTTCTTGAAGGGTCGCTCGCGCAAGGGACCGACCTTTCGCGAGGCCGTGTTGATGCACGCGGTGGCGCGTCTGCACTACGCGACGCTGATCGACAACATCCAAGTGAGCTGGGTGAAGATGGGCGTCGAGGGCTCGAGACGGATCCTTCAGGCGGGCGCCAACGACCTCGGCGGCACCCTGATGGACGAGAACATCTCTCGTGCCGCGGGCGCCACCCACGGCCAGGAGATGGACGTCACGTCGCTGGAACACCTCGTCGAGCCGCTCAATCGACCGCTCCACCAGCGAAGCACTCTCTACCAGACGCTGTAGCCGTGGCCCCACTCATCGAAACCCTTCTCGACGACATCGCCGAGGACACCGCCCTCTCGGATGACCGGCGAGCGCTGCTGCACGACCTGCTCGCGCGCGTCGTCGCGGTGGCCGAGTCCGAAGCCGACACCAAGAACTTGCGGGTCGCGGTACGCGCGGTGAACGAACTTCTCGAGGCGTTCAACCTCTTCGAACGGTGGAGCGACCGCTCCAAGATGACGATCTTCGGCTCGGCCAGGACCAAGATCGACAGTCCGCTCTACGAGATGACCCGTGAACTCGCCCGGGCGATGGCTGAGCGGGAGTGGATCATCATCTCAGGGGCTGGACCGGGGATCATGGAGGCCTCGGCGAGAGGTGCCGGTATGGCCAACACGCTCGGCGTCAACATCCAGCTGCCTTTCGAACAGAACGCCAATGCCTATATTGACACGGTGGACAATCTCGTCACGATGAAGTACTTCTTCACGCGCAAGGTCGCGCTCACGCGCCCTTCAAACGCGTTCGTCGTTCTGCCGGGGGGCCTCGGCACGATGGACGAGCTTTTCGAGGTCTTGACGCTGCTCGACACCGGCAAGACCACGCCGGCACCCGTCATCCTGCTCGACACGCCCGACGGCATGTTCTGGAAGCAGTGGATGACCTTCATCGACGAGGGCATCGTGAGGAACCACTACGTCGCCACCGACGACATGTACCTCGTTCGTCTCGCAACGTCCATCGACGAGACGGTGGACGAGATCGAACACTTCTACTCGAACTATCGAGACTTCGCCATTGACGGGTCGCGCGGACTGATGTCTCTTCGCCACGAGCCGACGCCGCAGCAACTCGACGACCTACGTGCGGAGGTGCCGATGTTCAACGAAGGCGGGGGCTACCGGATCGAAAACGGCACGACGCTTTCCTTCGAGTTCGACGGACGCAACTACTCCAACCTTCGCCTCGTGATCAACGAAGTGAACGACTGGTCTACCTAGTCGGTCTCACTGTGGCGAAGGAGGTGCTCGGCCTTCTGCAGACTTCGTCGCACCCTTGAGAGTTGGCGTTCGAGTTCTTTCGCTCCCTCGGCCTCGTCGCTGCGCAACTGGGCTCGAACGGTGTCGAAGATGGCGTCGGCGACGCGCCGTTCGAGCGCGGCGACCTCGTTCGCCAACTCATCCAGTGACTCCACTAGTCGACGGTCACGACGTCGAGGACGCCCTCGGCGTACTGGGCGCGCAGGACCTTCTTGTCGAACTTGCCGACACTGGTCTTGGGCACGCTCTCGATGAAGGTCCACCGCTCCGGCAACCACCACTTCGCCACCCGCTCGGCCAGAAAGGCCTTGAGATCTTCTGCGCTCGCGCTGGCGTCAGGTTTCAACACCACGCAACAGAGCGGTCGCTCTTGCCACTTGTCGTCGGGGACCGCGATCACCGCCGCTTCGAAGACGGCTGGGTGGGCCATGACCGTCACTTCGAGATCGACCGAACTGATCCACTCACCGCCGGATTTGATGACGTCCTTCGTCCGGTCACTCACCACCATGAAACCCTCTTCGTCGAGAGTCCCGATGTCGCCCGTGCGCAGCCACCCGTCGCGGAACTTATCCGGGTCGTCGACGCCGAAGTAGGAACCGGTGATCCACGGGCCGCGGATCTCGAACTCACCGACGGTCTTGCCGTCACGAGGGAGCACGGTGCCGTCGTCGTCCGTGAGACGCACCTCCACGCCCGCCACGACGCGCCCCGCCTTCACGCGGTAGTCGATCTCGAGTTCGGGCGGCGTACCCGCGGGAGGAATCGACACCGCGGCCAAGGGACTGGACTCGGTCATGCCCCAGCCTTGGAGGACGTTGAGCCCGTAGAGGTCGCGAAAGGCCTCGATCATTGAGCGCGGCACCGCCGCGCCACCGGCCAGAATGGCGCGCAGGCTGGAGAGGTCGGTCTCCGGCGTCGACTCGGCGACGCGCAACACGTCGTTCCAGATCGTCGGCACCCCGAGAGAGATCGTGGGCCTCAGTTCACGGATCATCTTGATGATCGGCGCGCCCTGGAGGAACATCTGGGGCATGATGAGTTCGACGCCCGCGAAGAACGACGTGTAGACCGAGCCCCACGCGTTGACGTGGAACATGGGCACGATCAAGAGGCTCCGGTCCTTCTCGCAGAGTCCGACGGAGTTGGCGGTCATCGAGGCCATCGAGTGGAGCCACGTCGACCGGTGAGAGTAGACGACGCCTTTGGGGTTACCGGTGGTACCCGAGGTGTAACACATGATCGCGGCGTCACGTTCGTCGAGCTCTGGCCACTCGAACCCCGGGCGCTCTGCGACGACGAGCGTGTCGTAGTCCAGCGTCTCGCCGAGCACACCGGTCGCCTCGGGACCATTGACGATAATGGTCTTGACCACGGGAACCTGGTCACGCACGCGCGCCAAGACGCCCGCCAGCGACGCGTCCACGATGATGATCTCGTCTTCCGCGTGGTTGATGATGTACGCGAGTTGATCCGGGAAGAGTCGGATGTTCAAGGTATGCAACACCGCGCCCATGGACGGGATCGCGAGGTAGGCCTCCACGTGCGCCTGGTTGTTCCACATGAAGGTCGCCACGCGGTCCCCGCGCTTGACGCCCAGCCTCACGAGAGCCGCCGCGAGCTGCTCCGCCCGCTTCGCGACTTGCAAGAACGTCGCCTCGTCGACCCCCTCGGGCGTCACGGTGAAGATCTTCTTGTCCGCGTAGACGTACTCGCCGTGTCGAAGGATGCCACTAATCAGCAGCGGCGCTTCCTGCATCGTGCTCTTCATGATCCCCCTCGAAACACCATTGGCTCGATGCTACAAAACAGCGACTAGCCCCGCGCTCACCACGAGAGGCTGTACGGCTCGACGGGCGCGGGAAGCGCACTGTCGTGTCCCGAGAGGTACGTGTCGACCGCGGACGCGGCGCTTCGTCCTTCGGCGATGGCCCACACGATCAAGCTCTGACCGCGAACGGCGTCTCCGCAAGCGAAGACCGGGCTCGCGCCCTCGATGTTCGCGACGCGCCACGCGTCGTCGACGGCCAAAGTTCGACGCGGACTGAGAAACTCTTCAGCGTTGAGCCCGAGGTCGTCGAGCTCGGGACCCGTGAAGCCCGCCGCGATCAAGACGAGGTCTGCCGCAATGATGACGTCCTCGTTG